>JAJZCY010000139.1 GCA_021828835.1 Acidobacteriota bacterium
CAGCACGACCGATCACGGTATCGCATTTCCGGAAATGAAGTGCTGCTTGCGGGATGGGGGCACGGGCATTTCGCTGATGATGCGCGGCCCTGGCATTTTTTCTGGTGGCAAGGTGTGCGATGCGTTGCTCTCTAATATCGATGTGTATCCGACCCTATGTGATTATCTCGGCATCTCACAGCCTGAATGGTTGGAAGGAAAGTCATTTCTCCCTATCCTTGCAGGGACACAGGCCGAAATTCATGACGAGATCTTTTCCGAGGTCACCTTCCATGCTGCTTACGAGCCCAAGCGTTCTGTTCGAAGCCGGCGCTGGAAATATATTCGCTATTTTGATGGACGCAGCACCGCCGTGCTGGCTAATTGCGACGACGGTCTGAGTAAGACCTTGTGGATTGAAAATGGCTGGCAGACTCAGCCCTTGATTCGGCAGGAAGAGCTATATGACTTGGTGTTTGATCCAATGGAGCATAATAACCTTGTTGGCCAGAAGCAAGCCGTTGCTCCGCTTGCCGAGATGCGCAGCAAACTGGATAGCTGGATGAAGCGCACACAGGATCCGCTCTTGCATGGGCCCGTTCCACTTGTTCCTGGAGGGCGCATCTTGGACCCCAACGCTGTTGACCCCATTGAACTGGAGTTGCAACGACCTCGCGTCCCCAACGCAATGGCCAAGCCTAACTGAAATCCAGCTTGAACCCACAGGCAGGCGCGCGTGGTTTCTGGCAGAACGTCACATGTAATGTCTTCCTCCCGAACAAGCAGGAACAGCGCTGCATTTGTGGGCTGGGCACTTTGGCCTTCCAAGTCCGAAACATGGAACTTGGATCGAGTGCTGGACCGATAGCCCACAGGGTAAACCGGTGCAAGCGGACCGAGATGGATGAGACGCCTGGAGGATCTGATTCATGGCAGCTTTTGACCTGTTGCTGCCGACAGGATCCGCAAAACGAGCCGAACTGGCGGCGCAACTTCAGTCCGCCAAATAAGGTGCGCTTCAACGCAAGGAACGCGTGTCATTCCGCGACAAGCCCCGCTGGCCGAGTGCAGGATGGGGCGGCGGCATGAGCCGTGGTGAAGAGCAGCCTAGGAAAACCGTGTGCGATGCCAGAGCAGTGCTCCGCTGATGCCAAGCAGCAGCAGGGCGCCCGCGAGGAGGGCGAACATCCACGCGGTGTCGATCCGGATGGCCGGATGCCGGGCGATGAGGGCGAGGCCGGTCAGCATGCTGGCGGCTACGACCAGCGCGAGGATCTCCCAACGCGGGCCGGAGCGGGCACGATGGTCCAGGTGGTGATCGCCGGCAACGGCGCGGGCCACGCGCTGTGGATCGAGGGAGTAGCGGCTGCATTCGCGGTTCATTGCCGCGGTCCACGAGGTCAGCTCCGAAGCCGAAGCGGAGGCCATCGAGATGGCGGCAGCGCCGAGGATCATGATCACGGAACCGGCGACCACCATGGTGATGGACGCCGCGCGCAGATGGGCAAATTCGCCAAAGACCAGCGCGCCCCAGGCAAGACCCCACAACTGGTTGGTGTTGGAGAGCGGGATGCCGCGGCCGATGCCGATGTATTTGGCCGCGTATTGCTGAAAGAGATCGCCAAACACCCAGCAGAATCCCCCCAGGAACAGCCAGAAGAGCACCGTCCGCGCAGCCGCCAGGTCGCGGAAGAGGGGCGCTATTCCGCCCTGGAAAAACGAGCCCAGCGCCACGGCTGCGATCAGTTCCCCGAAGGCGATCACGGTGACGAAGGAGAGCGGATTCACGCCGCTGATGTAGGCCTTGCGGTAGGGGATGTATTGCGTGCCCCAAAGCACGCCCGCGCCCAGCGCGGCGATGACGCCCTGCACCGCGCGGCTGTGATCGGCCGGGTTGGCGTGAGTGGTGGCGTAGGCCAGCAGGCTGGTGCCGGCGACGATGGCGAAGGCGCCGCCCACCACCTTCAACCAGCCCTTCGCCCCGGCTCCACGCAGCTCATTGAAAAATAGCCAGCCCCAGAGAATGCCCACCAGCGAATTGGTGTTCCACAGTGGAAAGGCGATGGCCAGACCCACGTCACGAATCGCAAACACCGTCAGCGTATTGGCGACCACCCAGAGCATCCCGGCAAGCAGGGCCCAGAGAATCAGGTGGGCGTTGACCCTGAGGTCCTCAAAAACGAAGCCCGAGCCCTTCAGTATGAGGGGCACAGTCCAGCGGGCAACAAAGACGCCTGCCACCATGCCGAGGGTGATGACAAAAGGGGAGATACCCGTCTGGACGAGCTTGGTGGGCGCTTCGGCAGCGCCGAGCCATGCGCCTGCGGCCAGTCCGCAGAAGACCCCCAACTGGTGCAGGGAACGAGGAGAGCGCAGTTCGGTCGTGGCGGTGCTCATGCGTTCACCTCAAGGAAAGAAGCAGAGAGATCCCGAGCATCAAAACGGCGACGGGCACCCATAGATGGATGTCGGTGAGGATGGCGACCCATTTGGATGATTTCATTCGCTTCACGATTCTCAACCGGACGCCGTTTTGAGCGAGGGCTCAAGCGAGTGCGGACCGGCATTTGTATTGAAACACGCCGGAGCGACGCCGGTCACATGCGACGGCTTCACGCGTGGGGCGCTCTGCGTCAGGAAAGCAGATCGTAATCGCGAAGCTTGCGGTAGAGGTTCCGCTCGCTAATTCCGAGAGTACGGGCGGTGTTGCCGCGATGGCCCTGGCACGCGTTGAGAATGGCCAGAATGTGTGCCCGCTCGGCATCCTGTAACGTGGCGGCCGCCTGAGGCGAGGCAGTTGGTTTTGCGCGCCCGCCAGGCGGTGCATTGCGCAGGGCGGCGGGAAGGTGCTCCGGCAGAACGGCGGAGCCATCGCACAGCACGAGGGCGGCCTCGACGACGTGCAGCAGTTCACGCACATTTCCGGGCCAGGTGTGATGCCGCAGCACCTCGAGTGCCTCCGCGCTGAAGCGTTTATTGGTTCCGAATTGCAGGTTGATCCGAGCGGCAAATTGTTGCGCCAGTAACTCGATGTCGCCGGGGCGCGCGCGCAGCGGCGGAACTTCAACCGTGATGGTGCTGAGGCGGTAGTAGAGATCCTCGCGGAAGAGACCCTGGCGGACCATGCCTGGAATATCGCGGTTGGTGGCTGTGATCACGCGGACATCCACATGAATCTCGCGCGTTCCGCCCAGGTGGCGGAAGGTGGAAGTGTCGAGCACACGGAGCAGGGTGGTTTGCGTGGTGGGGCTGATCTCGCCGATTTCATCCAGGAAGATGGTGCCTCCGTCCGCCACTTCGAAGAGGCCAGGTTTGGCGCGCTCGGCTCCGGTGAAGGCTCCGCGCTCGTGTCCGAAGAGCTCGCTTTGCAGCAGGTTTTCCTGGAGAGCCGCGCATTCCACCACGACAAAGGGCTTTGCGCTGCGCTGGCTGCGCGCGTGAATGAGTTTGGCCACCCGTTCCTTGCCCGCGCCGGTCTCCCCCATGACCAGAACCGCGGTGTGGCTGGGCGCGACACGATGAATGAGATGGAGCAGCCGGTGGAACTCAGGGCTTTCGCCCACGAAGGAGCTTTCCAGGTTGGGCGGAGTCAGGCCGCGCTCGAGCAGAGTTGCACGATGGCGCAGCGCGCGCCGCTCCAGCGCGCGCTGAATGCGGACATCGAGCTCGTCGAGCGGGCAGGGCTTGACCACGTAATCGAAGGCGCCCATGCGGATGGCTTCAATCGCAGTGTCTATCGAGCCGTGGCCGGTAAGCAGGATGACTTCGGCGGCCGGGGTATTGGCGTTGAGGATGCGCAGGGTATCCAGACCGCACATCCCCGGCAGCCGCAGGTCGAGCAGGACCGCTTCGGGCTCGCTCTCCGCTGCGCGCTGGATGGCTTCCTCGCCGGATGCCGCCGTGGCGACCTCATAGCCAAGACGCCGTAGCTCGCCTGACATGACGTGCCGGAAAGCGGCATCGTCGTCCACTAGCAGAATCGATGTGGGCTTCATGGCTGTGCCTCCAGCACCGTCGTGGCGTCCGGTTCAAGGTGGATGGCCGGCAGTACGACTTCGAAGACCGAGCCCTTGCCGGGCGCGCTCTCCACGAGAATGTCGCCGCCCCAGCTCCTGACCGCGTTCAGAGAGAGAAACAGGCCCAGGCCGGTGCCTCCCTGTCGCATGCTGAAGAACGGCTCGAAGATCCTCTTCAGGCAATCCTGCGGGATGCCGCAACCTGAATCGCGGACGCGAATGCGCACATCGGCACCAAGCCGCGCTTCGATGTGCACCTTGCCTCCGGGCTGGGACGCCTGCACGGCATTGAGCAGCAGGTTGATGAGCAGGTCCTGCAGCTTGGCCTCGCCGGCGCGGACTTGAATACCGCAGGGGAGTGGATGCACCACGATCTCGACCGAGCGAGCGCGCGCCATTGGGCTCACCAGCCGTTGCGCCCCGTCGATCGCGTCGCCCAGGTCCACGACCGTGTCTTCGTGGCTCTGGCCGCGGGACAGGCGCAGAAACTGCTGGGTCACGCTGCGGCAGCGGAGCAGTTGCTCGCGGGCGATAGTGGCATGATCGCGAATGCGGGCTTCGTCGGCTGCGCGGACCCGGCTGGTGGGCGTCTCGCGCAGAATGCCTTCGATACAGGTGAGCACCGTGCCCAGCGGCGTGTTGAGTTCGTGCGAGTAGCCCGAAGCCAGAACGCCCAACGAGGCGAGGCGGTGCGACTCCGCCAAGTTCGCTTCGGCGGCGCGGCGCTCGGAGATGTCCCGCCATACCTCGACCACGTGCGTGGTGTTGCCGGCCGCGTCGCGGACAGGCGAGACGTGAATCTCTTCCCAGCTAACCTTGCCGCTGCTGCCGCGGTACTCGCAGATGCGCACCTGCTGGCTGCCGGTTTCAAGGTAAGCCAGGGTAGGGCAATCGGGCAGGTTGCATGACCCGATGCCAAGTTGAAAACAGTGGCAGCCGATGACCTGGTCGCGGGCTCTGCCCGTGCGTCGCAGGTAGGCGTCATTGGCGGCGATGATGCGCCGCTGTGGATCGAGCACCACGATGCCGTCGTCGATGCTGTTGATCACCGTCTCCAAGCGCTCGCGCTGTGCGCTGACCTCGCCCACCAGCCGCGAAACCGAGTCGGCCATCATATTGAACTCCTGGCTGAGCCAGGCGAGCGTGTCGGATCCCTCCACCGGAGCACGCCGTTTCAGGTCGCCCTGGGAGACCAGCCGGGCCGTGGTCTCCAGGCGTTGCAGGCGGCGCAGCACCGACAGCCGGATCACGATAAAGATAGAACCCACGATGAAAAACGTCAGCGCTCCCGTGCCCGCCACCAGCCAGCGCAGATCGCGTGTCATTGCCGCGCGCACTCCTCCGGCATCGTAGTCGAGAATCAAGACGCCATTGATGCTCTGCGCGGCGCTATGGCAGCGATGGCACTCCGGCCGGTTGCGGATCGGCAGCACGGTGCGCAGCACGGCACCGCCGCGGGTCTCAATAACCAGGCTTGATTGGCGGCGGTCCGGGGGATTGCGATGGCAGGCTTGGCAGGTGGGCGAACCGATGCGGAAGTCCTCTTGCTTGTTGAGCGGCGAACTCGAGTAGCGGGGCACCCCATTGTGGTCCAGCAGAATGAGCTGCTCGACGCGCGCTGCCTGTCCGAAGCCCGCAATCATCTGTGCAATCTGCGCCCGGTCGTTATTCAGCATGGCGTGCTCGAGAGCGGTATGGATCAGCTCGCCCTGTGCCTGGGCACTGGTGCGGGCCATATCAAGGATGCGCTGAAAGTAGTGCGCCGAGTAGAAGTAGGCCGTGACTCCGCAGGCAACGACCACGGCCGCCGTGATGCCCAGCGTCAGGCCTACCGTCATGCTGGCAAACCGTAACTTCATGGCTGTTTGGAATAGTGGCGGCATTGTTTCACACTGCCCCAGCGCAGTCAATGACATGACGGATTGTCAGAGGGCCCATGACAGGATGGCAGCTTTTTCGCGCCCATGACCGAGTGGCTTCATGCAGAGAAAGAACTTACGCCGCCCCTCGCAATGGCACGCCAGGTGCTTATGCAGGCTGCAAACAAGGAGGACACCCGGATGGACATGTTTGTGATGGGACTATGCTTCACCTGCATCGGCCTCGCTGTTACCGCCCTGGCCTTTGCCGCGGCGACCCGCCAGGCTGCGGCGCCGCCGGCAGCGCAGCCTGAACTTCCCGCGGTGCAAGCTGCGCCGGCACAATTCTTCGGGGACGTTGCCCAGCCGGCTGTGCCGCTCGCCATGCAGGTGCCGGTGCAACTCCTGCTGGAAAGAATTGAGAACCATGTCCGGCTGGAGCAAGCCGTGGCAGAGTCGTTTGTCGCCTATCCGACGCACGATCTGCTGCACAGCAAGACCACCTCGCCATTGATCAATTAAAGGGGGCTGCTCATGGAATTCGAACTGCTGAGGGGACTGACGGCCCGGGAGGCCGAGCAGGTTCTGGCGCTGAGCGTACGCATGACGATTCCGAGCGGGGGATCACTGTTTCGGCTGGGAGATCCTGCGGAACGGCTCTACCTGATCGAGCGTGGACGTATCCGGCTGTCGTTTCCGCTGCTGCTGCGTGGCCAGCATGAGGATGTGGTGCTGGAAGAAAAGACGCCCGGCGAAACCGTGGGCTGGTCGGCGATGGTGCCGCCTTACCGCTTCACCCTTTCAGCCACGGCGCCGCTGGAGACCGAGGTGATCGCGCTCCATCGGGAAGCCTTGTCGGCTTTTTTTGCGGCGGTGCCGGAGATCGGCTGCCGGGTCAGCTTCAATCTGGCTGTGCTGGTGGGGCAGAGGTTGCAACTGGTGCAGACCATGTGGATGCGCGAGATGCAACGCACCGTCGAACTGCATTCCGCGCACTTAGCCGCGGTCCAGTAGACCGCATGCGATACAAGCCTGGGTCAGCGGCTCGAGAAGCCGCGGAATTGGCCAACGAAGGCTGCATTGCCCAGAACAACAGAACGGAGAAGCATTGATGGCAACCAGTGAACACCAATTACCGGAGGTCAAACGCCCATCGGCCACGACTCTTCCACGCCGGGGCTTTGTGGAGGCGCTGCTGGGCACGGGATTTCTGGCTACCGCGGCCGCCTTCATCTATCCAGTGCTGCGCTACTTCGTGCCCCCTCAGGCGGTCGATCTGGGGGGCGACTCCGTGGTGGCGGCCAAGGTGGGCGATCTGAAGCCGAACAGCGGAAAAATTTTTCGCTTCGGCAGCCGGCCCGGGTTACTGATCCTAAGCGCAGATGGGCAGTACCGTGCCATGTCGGCGGTGTGTACGCATCTTTCCTGCACGGTGCAGTATCGGCCTGACCTGAAGGAGGTGTGGTGCGCTTGCCATAACGGCAAGTACGGCCTCGATGGCCGCAACATCTCCGGGCCGCCGCCGCGTCCGCTCCTGGCCTACGATGTGCAGGTTCGCGGCGACGAAATTTACGTTTCACAGCGGCGGGAGGGCTGAGATGACCGTGCTCCAAAATGTCGGCAACTGGCTTTCGGAGCGGCTGGAATGGGAAGAACTGATTGCTCCGCTCAAAAAGAAGACGGTTCCGCGCCACCGGCTCTCTTACTGGTATTTTTTAGGCGGCATCACGCTCTTTCTCTTTATCATTCAGGTTCTTACCGGCATTCTGCTGCTGCTTTACTACCGCCCCGGGGCCAGTGAGGCCTTTGAGAGCGTGCAGTACATCATGACCCAGGTGCAGTTTGGCTGGCTGATCCGCTCCATTCACTCCTGGTCTGCCAACCTGATGATCTTCACCGCATTTGCGCACATGTTCAGCGTGCTGTTCCTGAAGGCCTACCGCAAGCCGCGGGAACTGACCTGGGTGACGGGCGTGGTGCTGCTGGTGCTGGTGATGGGCTTCGGCTTCAGCGGCTATCTGCTGCCCTGGAACACGCTGGCATTCTTCGCCACCAAGGTGGGTACCGATATCGCCGGACAGGTACCAGTGATCGGTCATCCCATCATGGTCTTCCTGCGCGGCGGCGAAGAGGTGACCGGCGCCACGCTGACACGCTTCTTCGGCTTTCACGTCGCGGTGCTGCCCGGCCTGGTATTTCTTCTGCTAGTCATCCATCTGCTCTTTGTACAGCGCCAGGGCATGAGCGTGCCGCCCAGGGTGGAGAAGGAGTGGGAGGAGAATCCCGCCGCCCGCCGCGAACTGAAGTTCTTCCCGAACTTTGCGCTACGCGAACTGATGGCCTGGTACGTGGGGCTGGGCGTGCTTGGCGCGCTGGCCGCTCTGTTTCCCTGGAACCTCGGCGTAAAGGCGGATCTCTTCGCCTCCGCGCCGGCAGGCATCAAGCCGGAGTGGTACTTCCTCTTCATGTTCCAGGCGCTCAAGCTCATCCCATCCAAAATCTGGTTCATGGATGGCGAAGTGGTCGGCATCCTGACCTGCGCGCTGGTGGGGCTGCTGTGGATGTTGCTGCCATTTTTCGAGAGCGACCGCAAGGCGCGCTCCCAACACTGGATCACAGGAATCTCGGTCTTTGCCTTGATCTTCGTGGTCACCATGAGTGTCTATGGCTATGTTGCAAAGTAAGTCTCATGCATCTGCCTTTCCTCGCTGCCTGCTTGCCACGAGCCTGTTGCTGCTGGCGGCTTCGCTGAGCCATGCCCAGACCAAAAACTCCTGCCTGGACTGCCACTCCGCGTTGCCCGCGCAACTGGGAGTGACCCAGGAACAGTTCAGCCACGATGTACACGAGCAGAAGGGATTGACCTGCGTCAGTTGCCACGGCGGCGATCCGAGCAGCGATGATCCGGCGCAGGCCATGAGCAGGAAGGCCGGCTGGAAAGGACCGATCGAGCGCCGCCAGATTCCGCAGTTGTGCGGAAGCTGCCACTCCAACCCGGATTTCATGCGCCGCTATAATCCCGGCCTGCGCACCGATCAATTGGCCCAGTATCACACCAGCGTGCATGGCAAGCGGCTGGCCGCCGGCGATAGCAAGGTTGCGGTCTGTACCGATTGTCACGGCGTCCACGATCTTCGCGCTCCCAACGATCCCCAATCCACGGTGTATGCCACCAACGTGGCGAAGACCTGCTCCCACTGCCACTCCGACGCACACACTATGGCTGGATACAAGATCCCGACCGATCAGTACGCGAAATACACAACCAGCGTGCATTCTCAGGCGCTGATGGTGCGCGGGGATCTGAGCGCTCCCACTTGCACCACCTGCCACGGCAATCACGGCGCCGCGCCCCCGGGGGTGGCGAGCGTGCCGCAGGTGTGTTCAACCTGCCATGTATTCCAGGCACAGATGTACGAGAAGAGCTCGCATAAAGCCGCATTCGATTCGGCCAAGCTGCCGGGGTGCGTGGTGTGCCATGAGAACCACGCCATTGCGCATCCCACAGACGCGAAGCTGGGCACCGGGCCGGGAGCGGTGTGCATGCAATGCCACACGCCGGGCGACCGGTGCGACCAGGCGCGGGAGCAGATCCTGAGCCAATCGACGCAACTGGACACCGCGATCAAAGCGGCAGACCAGGAACTGGCTCTCGCCGAGGCTTCCGGCATGGAGGTGAGCGAAGCGCGGCTCGGCCAGAATGAGGCGCGCGATGCGCTGACCAAGGCGCGAGTCGCCGTGCACAGCTTCCAGGTGAAGGAAGTGAGCGCGAATGTCCAAGCTGGGCTAAAGACCGCGAACAAAGATCTGGCGGCAGGTCAGCAGGCCATGGTGGAGCGCAACCATCGCCGCATTGGGCTCGGTCTTTCGCTCCTGGCGATTGCCATCGTGTTGCCGGGGCTCTGGCTCTATATCGGCAAGATCGAGAAGTGAGTACCACACCCACCAGGGGCACTCAGTTCTCGACTCAGGGAGCCGTCAGGACCGCGGTGGCGTAGTAGTCGTTGTTGAACGGCGGGTGCGCTTCGACAGGCACCACTGCCTGGCTGGCAGCAAGAACGCGGCCACCACGGATCAACTCCAGGCGTGGCGGAGCGCCGGCCGTAAGCGGTGTCTGTGCGTCGGAACTGCCGGCGGGGAGATAGAGAAGCCTCGATCCATCGCTTGTGGTCACGCGGAGTTCGGCGGGTGCGGTCAGATTGGCGGTGATGTAGAGCTTGCTAGCCGCCGGGCCGTACGTGTGCGCAACCGGCGGCTTGGCCGCGGCTGCAAGCCTGCTCTGCGGGCGATAGAAGGAATAGACAGCATCCTGCGTAATTGCTGGCTCGAGCCCGGTCTTGTACCACTGGATATAGAACTTCAGCAGGCCGGCAGCGGGCGCGCGGGAGGGGAAGTAGTTGCGCAGACCGAGCGGAATGCCGCTGGAGCCGAGAAAGTTGGCGTTGGGATAGCGATTCGGGTCGTCGATAGGGCTGATGTAGGAGCCCTCGATGAAGTCGTTCCAGGTGATGATCTCGACCCACTCCGGATGCGTCACGCGAATGGCGTTTATCCACATGGCCCGCATTCCTGCGGCGCCGCTGTACTCGTAGTAGCGATTGGCATTCGAGCCCCAGAACTGCAAACACACGGGCGCCATGTAGAGCTTTCCTACGGAGTGGAGAATGCTGGCATAAGCATCCGAGCTTTTCAACTGATCGAGATCCCCGCCTGAGCGGGGCACGCCGGCGATGCCCCAATAGAAGAAGCCGTCGATGGTGGAGCGCCATGGATTGAAGTTTTGATGAATCGCAGAGGGTGAAGGCAACTCGCCGCCCCAGAAGAAGGCCGGCACTAGGAAGACCTTGAGCGGCGCGTTGCTGGGTGCGGCGCTGGCTGACGGCAGTGCTGTCGCTTCGACATGGGTGGAAGGATTGGCCCCTGTGGCGAGGTCCGAGCGAAGCTTCTGCCAGGCCGCGGGACCGAGCTTGCTGCCGGCGAAGGTGGTGAGGACAAAAGCGCCGTTGCGGCGGAAGTAGACCTGCGCGTAGCGCGGATTGCCTGCGAAACGACGCATCATATCTTCCACATCATCGATGCCATTGCCGCAGCACATATCGGCGGAAAACATGAGCTTGAATCCGCTGTGCAGGCGCACAGAT
>JAJZCY010000140.1 GCA_021828835.1 Acidobacteriota bacterium
TGCCGGGATGGATGGCGATGTGCCAGTCGGCGAGGGCCGCGGTGCGGGTGCGGTAGGGATCGATGACGATGAGACGCGCGCCGTTGCGCCGCGCCTGCTCGATCATGGGCCACAGGTGGATGTTGTTGCCGTGAATGTTGGCGCCCCAGGCGAGGATCAGCCTGGCGTGGCGGAAGTCTTCGGTGGGCGTGCCGATCTTCACGCCGTAGACGGAGTTCCAGGCCTGGCCGCCGGCTTCGGCGCAGATGGTGCGATCGAGGCGGCTGGCGCCGAGGCGGTGAAAGAAGCGGCGGTCCATGGAGCCGTAGCCAAGCACGCCGGTGGTGCCGGCGTAGCTGTAGGGCAGAATCGACTCGGGTCCATATTGCTCGCTGACGGCACGCAGACGGGCGGCGATGGCGTCCAGCGCTTCATCCCAGGAGATGCGCTCAAAGGCCTCGTGTTCGCGGCCGCGGGGCAGCGGGCCTTTGGGTATGCCGGCCTTGCGGCGCAATGGATAGAGCAGGCGGTCCGGCGCGTAGACGCGATCGAGATACCTGGCGACCTTGCCGCAGAGAAAGCCGTTGGTGACGGGATGGGCGGGGTCCCCCGCGATCTTGATGGCGCGGCCTTCTTCGTTCACCGTGACGAGGACGCCGCAGGAGTCAGGGCAGTCGTGCGAGCAGGCGGTATGCACCACGCGCAGCGGCGAAGCAGAGGAGGCCATGCAGTTATTTTAAGCGGAGCCGAGTTGCGCTGGAGCGGACTATCCCGGAGGCCAGTGCATGGAGCGGCCGCCGAGCAGATGCAGGTGGAGGTGATCGACGGTCTGGCCGCCGTTTTCGCCGGTATTGACCACTACGCGGTAGCCGCTGCCGAGGCCCTTCTGACGGGCGACTTCCACGGCCGAGCCGAGCAGGTGGCCGAGCAGGGCGCGCTTTTCGGCATCGCTGTCATCGAGCGAGCGGATGTGCTCGCGGGGCACGATCAGCACATGCACCGGCGCCTGGGGATGAAGATCGGGGAAGGCGTAGACGAGGTCGTCCTGGTAGACCGGCGTGGAGGGGATCTTGCCGGCAACAATGCTGCAAAAGACGCAATCCATAGCGAGGTCAGTGTACGCAGCGCGTCGGCGGGTCAGCAAGTCAGCGCACCCGAGCGAGTGGCAGCGGCTGAACAAAAGGGCGCGCCGCGGCGCGCCCTTTCTAGTGCTCGTTCGCTGCTTCCCTACACCGGCTGCTGCGCGAAGTCCTCTTCCTCTTCCACGCCATAGCGGCGGAGGAGGTTGGGCAGGCTTTGCGAGAAAGCGGAGCGGGGCATGACGGTATCGCAGCCAGCCTCCGTCGCTTTCAGCTTCAGATCGCCCTGGACATGGCTGAGGAAGCCGATGATGGAGACCGCCCTCTTGAACTTAGCCTTGAACTTGGGAATCAGCGTAAGCGGCTTGGCGTTGGCGTTATTGAGGTCGAAGACAATCAGGGCAGGGTGTTCGCTGTCGGGCGCCTCGTTGATACGCGCCACGGCCTCTTTGTCGCCACCCTTGATGAACTCAACCTTCACGCCCAGCTTGCGCGCCGTCTCCTGAATCTTGGCCAGGAAGAAGAGGTCTTCGATGAAGCAGAAGATGCGGGTAGGCGCGTCTTCGCGCACCGGGGCCGCGGGGGGCGCGTAGCTCTCCGCATAGTAGCCATTGCCATGGTTTCCGGGCATCTGGATGGTGGAGGGCGGGCCGTCAGCGATGTTGCCGTTCACGGCGCGATAGCTGTGGTCCATGGGGCCGACAAACTCGCGGGGGCCCTTCTGGCGGCTGCGGCGCTTGCCCTGCCCCTGCTGCGCGATGCTGTTGCCCGGCTGCGCCTGCAGCTGCTTCTGGAAGAACTTCTTCTTCTTGCGGCCCTGGCCCTGGTTCTGGTTTTGCTGATGTGCGGAGGCCTGCCTGGGCTGCGGAGGAGGCGGGGGGGGCGCTTGCATCTGCGGCTGGCCCTGGTTCTGTGGCTGTTGCTGCCCCTGGGCTCCGGCTTGTTGTGACTTGTTCTTGCGGCGACGCCGGCGGCGGCGATGCCCTTGCGACTGCGCCGGAGCGTTCTCCGGAGCCGATCCCATCTCCTGCGGGACGGGGGGCGTTGCTTCTGTCATCATGCGTGTGTTTCCTGGCGCCTGCGGCCAACCCGGCGATGCAAAGACTGCAACCCGGATCGCGCCTGTGGCGCTTTCCTTTACGATCGACTTCTGCGGCAAATTCCAAATCGCGTGGGCGATGCGGATCGGCCGGATTTTGTGCTTCAGCCGGAACCGAGGCTGAGGCTTGAGGCGCGTTCCTTGACTGGCCCAGTGAGCGGAAGATGCAAGGCCGGGAGAGGCACTCTCACGCCCCGCGTCCCCAGCGCACACTTGCCGTGCTGCAAGCCGGAGAAGGCCTGAGGTGCCGGATGCGCGCTACGGGAGACCGGGAGGACTGGATTTGCATTGACCGCATACCCGGAGATCAAGGCGAGTGGCTGCCAGACTCGCCGCGCTCCAACGGAGCACAGCACCTTCCGCAATCTCTGGCAGGACTCTGCCCCGGCTACAGCCGGTTCTGAGTCTCCGAACTTCCTCTATTCGAACTCTCTGAAAAATGCTGTCGCAGCCTGTAAGGAGCTTTTCGTGCAATGTGCGATCAGAACCGCTACCGCGCGACCGGCGCTTTCTCAGGTGATGCCCTTTCTTTGTGAGCTCTCGCCGCACGAATCTGGCTAGGAAAGAATCGGCTGGCGAAGTCTGCTTGCTCGCGGCGAGCTTGCTCGGCCCTACCGGGGTGGGAGCGCGTCAGCCGCTTGATAGGCAACTTCGATACTACAGCGAAGCGGCGCGGCTGGCAAGTGACCTTTTGCCGGAGAAAAAAGCCCGGAAAGGGGCAAGCAACTCGGAAACGAGCGGAAGATCGCCGGAACGAATCTTAAGCCGCACAGTGGTTGGGATTTACGCTGAGGTCCTGAGGCCAATAGAAAAGCCACCCCTGAGAGTGGCTCTTGCTGATTACGGGTCACTGGCCTCCCCGTGTTTTTAGGGCGCCGGTCGTTGCCGCTGCGCCTCTGCAGATTCCCGGTCAGGCTGTGTTCCCGCTATGGGGCCGCTCGTTGGCGGTTGCTCTGATCTGGGTTCTGGCTTTTTCCCTGGCTGCCCGGGGCCTCCCGCCGGCAGCCGAACATCACTGGCGCTGTGAATATAGCAATCTGGGGGCCGTTCTTAGATCATCGTGTTTTCAGTGGTTTGCAAGCGGTAGGGGCAGCCGAACTTCTGCAATCACGGAGAGGCGGACCGGCGAAATACGCAAAACTGTAGCAGGCGTTTTCTCAGCGCTGGCAGCGCGGACAGAAATGGGTGCCTCGGCCCGCCAGCAGGATGCGCCGGATGGGGGTTCCGCAGACCCGGCAAGGCTCGCCTGTGCGCAGGTAGACGCGGTGTTCGAGCTGGAAGAATCCGCGCTGGCCCTCGGCGTCCACATAGTCGGAGACCGAGGAGCCGCCGAGACGGATGGCATGGCGCAATACCTGCCGCAGCGCCTGGCGCAGCCGCTCCAGCTCGTCGCGAGTGAGGCGGCCGGCGGCACGGCGCGGACGAATCCCGGCCCGGAAGAGGCTTTCGTCGGCATAGATATTGCCCACCCCGGCGAGCAGGTTCTGGTTGAGCAGAGCTGCCTTGATGGCGAGCTTGCGGCCGCGGAAGAGGGCGGCGAACTCGTCGCGGGCGACGGTCAGCGGTTCGGCGCCCGGCGCGACGAAGGAGGCAACGCTGCCCAGATCGCGGAATTCGAGCCGACCGAAGCGGCGCGGATCGACAAAACGCAGCTCCCGCCCGCTGGCCAGAGCGAGGCGGGCATGGGTATGGGGCTCGACGGGAGCATCGGAGGCGCCAACCAGCAGCCGCCCGGTCATTCCCAGGTGCACGACCCATTGCGCCTCGATGGGAAGTTGCGCCAGGTCTTCCGCCGGAAGTGGACGCCGGGCGGATGCGGACGGCCCGAGTTCGCAGACGATGTGCTTGCCGGTGCGGTGCACCGAGAGAAAGACGCGGCCCTCAAGCCCGTGCGCCTGTTGGGCAGCAGGAGTCTTGAAGGGCTGGCGGTGTGAACCAAACCAAGCCGCAACAATGCGGTCGCCGCTCACGCGCGCATCGACACCGCGGGCGACAGTCTCCACCTCAGGAAGCTCAGGCACCGGATTATTGTAGATGAGCGGCTGCGGCCAGCCGGCCCCGTGAACGCCGCGAGCGGTCAGCCCGCATGATGGGGCAGTTGCCGCTCTTCTTCGGCGAGCTGTGACTGGCGGCTTCCCCATTTTTCAAGATAAGTGAGCCCCAGCACCAGGCCGATGGAAAAGACTCCGACGGAACCATACTCCAGAAGGTTGAGGGTGCGGTCTTCGCGGGGCGTCTGGTAGACGGTGATGCCATTGATGCCGCGGGGGATGATGCGGTTCTGCTCAGGCGCCGGCCAGCGCGGCAGGGTGTCGGCGTAGTGGGTAGAAACCATGGCAGCCACGATCAGGCCCGCCAGTCCGGGCAAGAGAAATACCAGGGCAAAAGACTTCAAAGTTCGCAAATGCGAGGACTTCATCGGATCGCTTCCCCTCCCTGCACCGCAGCGGACTCGCGCAAGCGGCTGGTTTCCGCAGCCATCGTCCTGCGACGACAGCATGGACAGCTTCGGTTCAATGCCCGGGGGGAAGGTCAGGCAAGCACCGAAGCGCAGCAAACCACAGATGGCGCGCCGGTCCGCTGTCAGACAGGAGCACCCTCTGATACTTTAGCAGTTCTAACTGTGCAAACAGCAGAAACGAAAGTACCTTTGTACCAAAGGGGGAAAGTGTAACCAAAGAGTACGCGGCCGACTGGTTTACCGGCCGTCCTTGGCTTCCTTCGGGAGCCGGGTGCCGTCGATGCGGTTGGCCTCGAAGTTGACGATCTTCCAGTTTCCGCGCGCATCCCGCGCGTAGACGCGCGTGTAGAGATAATCGCCCGAAAGCTCTCCCTCGGGAGTGGAGGCCTGGACCTCGGCCTGCGAGGTCACCAGCGCCGTTCTGCCGTAGAAGCGCACCTTGCGGTTGGACATGGTCAGGGTGGTGAAGCGCCAGCGGCCGGAGCGGAGGCCGGCCAGCGTCTGGTCTTTGTTTTGCAGGGTGCCGAATGGGGTGATTGCCATGTAGTCATCGGCCAGCAGGGCGTTCATCCTGGCCGTGTCGCCGCTCAGGATGGCGTCTCGCCACTGGCGCTCCAGGCGATCGATCACCAGCCGGGTAGCGTGCTTTTTGGCTTTCGACAGTCCGTGATGCGTCTGAGCTGGGCAAGACCATCCTGCAAGCAGCAGAAAGGCCGCAATCAGGCCGAAAAAAACAAAGCGACGGCGGGGATGAGGAAGTGTGGCAAGAGCAGCCTGGTGCATAAGTGTACCGGATGGTATTCCCGCTAGCCATCGCCGGTCAACGCCAAACACTGTCCGCCGCGGGACCCTTGCGGGACCATCGCAGATTGGACTGGCGAAGGCCGCTAAACGAGAGCGACCAGGTTCTCGAGGACCCGTTCTTTTACCTTGCTGTAAAGCCCGTTCTGGGCGAACTTGATGAAGTGCTCGGAGGCCCGATGGGCCTCCAGGGCCTGCGGATCGCGGTACTGCTCATAAATCAGGAAGGTGTTCGGGTCGTCCTGGAACTGGTGCGGGATGTAGGTGATGCAGCCCGGTTCGCGGCGGCTTTCCGTGGCCAGCAGGGCCAGGGTGGCAGCCGCGTCGGCGCGGTCTTCCGGTGCGAATTTGAGCCGGACAACAAAACTGACCATGGGATCAAGATCCTTTCCGCGTGGGCGCGCCGCTTCCCTACTTGGCTGAGCTCATCTCTGCCAGTGCCTGTTCGAAGTCGGGCAGCAGCATGGTCTGGTCGCGGTCGGGACCGGTGGAGACCATGCCAATGCGTGCGCCGCTTTCGCGCTCCTGGAAGCGCAGATATTCCTGGGCCGCCTGGGGCAGCTTGTCGAAGGCGGTGATACCTTCGGTGGACTGACGCCATCCCTTCAGCCGGGTATAACGGGGCTTGATGGTCTCGAGGCCGCGCACGTCGGCGGGCATTTCATCGGTCAGCTTGCCGTCGATCTCATAGCCGATGCAGACCGGAATCTCATCGAGCTCGTCCAGCACGTCGAGCTTGGTAATGACCAGCCACTCCGCCCCGTTGATCTGGTTGGAGTAGCGAAGCTGGGGAATGTCGAGCCAGCCGCAGCGGCGGGGCCGGCCGGTGACGGCGCCGTACTCCTGTCCGCGGGCACGAAGCTGATCGGCGGAGCTGTCGTGAATCTCGCTGGGGAACGGCCCTTCGCCGACGCGAGTGACGTAGGCTTTGGTGACGGCGATGACGGTGCCGATGTTGGTGGGCCCGACGCCGGTGCCGGTGGCGGCGCCGCCGGCGGTGGCCGAAGAGGAGGTCACGAAGGGATAGGTGCCGTGATCGATATCGAGCATGGTGCCCTGCGCGCCTTCGAACATGATGCTGCCGCCCTGGGCGAGAATCTGGTTGAGCATGCGGCCGGCGTCGGCGGCAAAGGGCCTGATCTTCTCGGCGGCGGCGCTGTACTCGTCGTACATCTGCGCCGGATCGAGCGGATCGGTGCCAAAGAGCGCATGGGCGATAGCATTCTTTTCCGCGCAGGCGGTCTCGATGTGGGTCCTGAGCAGCGCGGGGTTGAGCAGGTCCACGATGCGGAGGCCGCTGCGCGCCATCTTGTCCTGATAGGCGGGGCCGATGCCGCGGCTGGTGGTGCCGATCTTCTGGCGGCCGGGAGCGCTCTCCGCGGCCAGCTCGATCATGCGGTGGTAAGGCAGGATCACCTGGGCGCGATTGGAGACAAAGAGCTGGCGGTCGACGTCGACGCCGAGCGCGCGGAGGTGCTCCACCTCGTTCAGGAAGGCGATGGGATCGAGGACCACGCCGTTGCCGATGACGCCCTTGCAACCGGGGCGCAGCACGCCGCAGGGAATGAGCTGGAGAACGAACTTCTTTCCGCCGATGATAACGGTGTGGCCGGCATTATGCCCGCCGGCGTAACGCGCCACGGCGGAGAACCGCTCGCTCAGCACGTCCACAATCTTGCCCTTGCCCTCGTCGCCCCACTGGGCGCCCAGCACTACCGCGGTCTTTGCTCTCATGTTCAGTGGATCCCGTTCAGAATGGCCCGGCCCAGCACCGCCGGAAGGGCAGCGCCGCACGCAGGCGGTGGCTTGATTGCAGGGATGGTCCCTCGGCAACCTTTACGATTTTAAACCCCGGGGAGGGATTCAGGGCGGATCTGCCCGCTCTAAGTTTTGCAGGCTATTCCGCGCCTACTTTGAAAACCGTATGACCTCGACCGGAGAGGCTGCCATGAGTCCCTCCTGCACCATGCCTTCGAGCTGGGGAATGAGCTTCTCGATCTGCTCGGGGCGGTCAACCACGCTGAGCATGATGGGGGCGTCCTTGGAAAAGCGCCAGTGGCTGGAGTGGCGGACGCGGGTGCTGGTTCCATAGCCCTCGATGCCGCGGTAGACGATGACGCCCGCCATCCCGAGCTCATGGCATTTGGCCAGAATCGCCTCGTGCAGGGGCTTGCCCTGCCAGCGATCGTCTTCGCCGAAGTAGATGCGCAACATCCGGCCTTCGAACTGTTCTTTCATAGGATCTCCGCTGATCGTCTCCCGCCGGGTCTAGCGCTCGACCTCTGCCGGGCGATAGGCGTACTTCACCACATCCACATCCGAGAGCACAACCAAGCCTTCGGTCACCATCTGCTCGAGCAAGGGCATGAAGCTGTCGATCTTCTCCTGGCTGTCGATCACAGAAAGCATGATGGACTGGTCGTGGGACTGCTGCAAGGGCTTGTCTCCAAGCGCGCCGCGATGCGCGCCATAGCCGTGAATGCCGCGATAGACGGTGACGCCGGCGATGTCGTTGGCGCGCATGGCCTCGAGCAGCGCCTGGTGGAGGGGCTTGTCGCGCCAGCGGTCGGCCTCGCCTACATAGATGCGCATCAGCCGGGCAGCGCCGGAGAGCTTGAGGTGTTCGGGCGGCGGCGCGGCGGCTTTGGGCTTGGAGGAGCGCGCGGGCTTGGCCACCACGGTCTCGTGCATCTCGATCATGCCGGAACCGGCCAGGTCTTCGAGCTTGCCCAGGATCTCCTGTACTTTGTCCGAGGTTTCCACGAACTGGATGACCAGGGGCAGGCGATCGGAGATTTCGACGCTGGAGGAGGAGTGCATGTGGTGGTCGGCGCCGAAGCCGGCGATGCCCTTGAACACGGTGGCGCCGGAGATACCGCGGTAAAAGAGAAAGTCGAGGATGGCCGAATAGGTGGCCATGCCGTGGCGCGTGGAGCCCTCGCTGACGTAGATGGAAACTTTCATGGCCTTACCGGCGCTTAACATGACTGACTCCCGTTGACACAAGACATGGCTGGGTTTCGCCCTTTCCGATCAGAGAAGCTCTGCCAGCACGGATCCGCCCCAGACCGCGGCCAGACCCAAAACGAAACTGCCGATAGCATAAAGCGCCGCGAGCGCGAATGCACCGGAGCGCAAGGTAGAAAGCGTCTCCCACTCGTAGGTGGAGAAGGTGCTGTAGGCGCCGACGAAGCCGATGGGAATGAGAAAGCGCCAGGCGGGATTGATCTCCGCGCGCTGTCCCAGCCAGGTCATGGTGAAGCCCAGAATCACGCAGGCGGTCACGTTGATGACCAGGGTCCCGTAGGGGAAGCGAGTGCCCATCTTGCTGGCGACGACCGCGCCGACCCAGTAGCGGGCGATCGCTCCTAAAGCTCCACCTAAGGCGATGTATAGATACTTCTGCAAGGATCCTCCCTCCTCGATCCACACCTGGCGGTCCTGGCAGCAAGGAACATGGAGCCGGGAACGCGCGGCAGCTCTGGCATTGAGCCGGACCAGCCATCTTTTGTCAGGGATCGAGCCGGAAGACAACTCCGCAACAGGATCACCTGTCAGGAGTCATCATCTGTCCGGCTTGCTATGCGCAGGGACAGGCTGGAGAGCTTGCCGAGCGCCGCAGGGGACAGCGGTTAAGGGTGAACTCCTTCACCACTAGAGACATGGTACGGGCCGCTCCTGATGGCCGTCAACGAAAGATTTGCCGCGGCGGGCGGGCTTGGGCGCATGGTTGCCATTCGCGCCGTGCGACTGCGGGACGGATGCGTGGGGAAAGGCGTCCAGCGCATCCAAACGGATTGCATGGACTGCGGCGCGGGGCGGGGTGGCGCCGCGGAGAAGGCAACGAGGCAGAAATGCTGCGACGGGATATTGTTCTCGCGCCCCTTCTTGAAGCGGCTTTGCTGCTCATCGCGGCAGGGATCGGCTGGGCCGTTCACAAGCCGCTCATCTTCGCCAGCCTTGGCCCCACCGCTTACGAAATGGTGGAGACGCCGGAGCGAAAATCGGCGCATCCGTACAACGTGGTGGTGGGGCACCTGGTTGCTGTGCTCGCCGGATTCCTGGCGCTGTGGGCTACCGGCGCCTGGTTCTCGCCCCCGTTCAGCTCCGGCGCGATCCAGGGGCCGCGCATCTGGGCGGTGGCATTGGCGGCCGCGGTTACAGTGGTGGTCACCTTGCTGATCAGGGCCACCCAGCCGGCGGCGCTCTCCACCACGCTGCTGGTGGCGCTGGGCTCGATGCAGAGCTGGCAGGACGGTTTCTACCTGATGGGCGGCGTGCTGCTCATGCTGCTCTGCGGCGAGCCGGTGCGACTGTGGCGGCTGCGCATGAAAAAGAAGCAGGAAGAGGCGGAGGAAGCCTTGGGCAAGGGCTGATTCAGCGCGAGTTATCCCGCGCGTTTTCTTCGTATTGCAACATCGCCCCGCACCCGGGAGAAACCCCTGGAGGTGCAACTCCCGCAGAACTGCTGCGCATCTGCTTACAAGTCAGTCGGGGTTCTTGTCTGATGCGCCGCGGGTTGAACTGCACGCGGCCTTGCCTACACAACGCATAGCAGTCGGAGTCCAAGATGTCTGAAGCGGCCCTTGAACAGAGGTTGACCGAGCTTTGGGAGGGCAAGAAGGGGCTCTACGGGTTTCTTGCCACGGTCGACCACCAGAAGCTTGGCATCCGCTACCTGGTGACAGCCTTCACGCTGATGCTGATCGGGGGCGTGGAGGCGCTGATCATGCGCATCCAGTTGTCGGAACCCAGCCTGCGCGTGCTTTCGCCGGAGGCTTACAACCAATTCTTCAGCATGCATGGCATCACGATGGTCTGGTGGTACGCATCGCCCATTCTCTCCGGATTCGGCATCTTCGTTATCCCGCTGATGATTGGCGCGCGCGATCTGGCTTTTCCGCGGCTGAACGCCTTCACTTACTGGACCTATCTGCTGTCCGCGATCCTGCTGTACATAGCCCCGCTCACCGGCCAGGCGCCGCACGCCGGCTGGTTTGCGTATGCACCGTACACGCTGACCAAGTATTCGCCGGGGATGGGCATGGATTACTACGTTGTTTCCCTGATCCTGCTCACGATCTCCACTACCGGCAATGCCATCAACTTCATCATCACCATCATGCGCATGCGCTGCCCGGGCATGGCCATCAGCCGCATGCCGCTGTTTCTCTACAGTTCGCTCACGGTCTCGGTGGTGATCCTGTTCTCGCTTCCGTCGCTCTCGGCAGCGCTGATTTTTCTGGAACTGGACCGGCGTTATGGAACGCACTTTTACGCAGTCGCGGACGGCGGCAGCACCTTTCTCTGGCAGCAGTTGTTCTGGTTCTTTGGCCATCCCTGGGTGTACGTGATCTTTCTGCCCGCGACCGCGATCGTTTCGATGATCATTCCGGTGTTTTCGCGGCGTCCGATTGTGGGCTACACCTATGTGGCGGCGGCAACCATGCTGACCGGGCTGGTGGGCTTCAGCGTGTGGCTGCACCACATGTTCACGGTGGGCATGTCGGACATTGCGATGAGCTTCTTCTCGGCCGGCAGCATGACGGAGA
>JAJZCY010000141.1 GCA_021828835.1 Acidobacteriota bacterium
GACGCCGTAGTCGAATAGAAGCGATTGACGGCCACACTGAACTCATTCAGCAGCGTGGGAGTAAAGATGTGGGTCTCGTCGATCTTGGCGAGTTGCGTGCGCAGCGCCTGCGGCGAAACCTGCCCCTGGTTCAGGCCGTACGTGTAAGTGGTCAGCGAGTTGTTAATGTTGTAGCGGAACATCAGGCGGTCGTTATCCGTGATGTTGTAGTCGAACCGCACCGATCCGGTATTCTCCGAGACCACGTTGGACAGGTTGGTGGGCACGAAGACCAGATCGTAGGTCGAAGGATCGCTGGAATCTGGATAAGCCGTGTCATAGTTGCAGGTTGCAGTCGTCGAGCCAAGGCCGCAGCCCGAGGGCAGCGGCAGCATCATGGTCAGGACCGGCTGCATCGAGGACACAAACTGCGAGCGCACGTAGGCGCTGGGAACCTCATAATGCGGCTCCGGCGTCGCCACATGCGTCTGGTCGCCTTCGTAGTTGACAAAGAAGAACAGCTTATCGTGAAGGACCGGTCCGCCCAGGTTGCCACCAAACTGGTTCATGCGGAGAGGAGCTACGGGGCCGTTGTTGAAGTAGTCCCGTGCATCCAGGCCATTGTTGCGGAAGTATTCGTAGGCGGTGCCATGGAACTGATTGGTTCCACCCTTGGTGATGATGTTCATCTGCGGCCCGAGTGAGAAGCCGCTTTGCGCGCTGTAGCCATTGTTCGCAAAATCGATCTCTTGAATGCTGTCCACACTGGCGCGGGTGATGCGCGCCCCTTCCTGGCCTTCTGTCTCCAGGAATCCATTGACGTCGCCGCGACTGGCAGACTGCCCATCGAGCTTGATATTCAGTCCGGTGAAGATGTTATCGAGTCCGTTGACGCTGCCCTGAAAATACCCCGTTGAACCCACAGACCCGGGCGAGATCTCCAGAAAGTCGCTTACATCGCGGCCATTCACCGGCAGGTTTCCGATCTGCATCGAATTCAAGGTGGTGCCGGACGTGCTGGAAGAGGTGTCCACGGTGGTAGTTGTTCCCGTCACCTCGATGCTTTCGGCGGCGGCCGCCACGGTGAGTGCCAGCGTCACATTGACCCGGGCGCCGACCGTGAGTTGCAGGGGCTTGGTGGATGTCTTGCTGAAGCCCGTCGCAGTGGCTGAGATCACGTATTTGCCGAAGGGCAATCCCGACGCGACAAAATTGCCCTTGCTGTCGGCCTTTGCCTGCGTCTGCACGCCGGTATTGGTGTTCGTTATGGTCACGCTGGTGTTCGGAATCGCCGCTCCGGTGCTATCGGTGATCGTTCCCGCGATCGTGCCGGTGTCGAACTGTGCCCGCGCCGGATGCGCCGCGCACAGGCAAAGCAGTATCACGGTCCCCACGCCCAGCACGCGGCGCGCGCCGTAGGGGAAGAGCTGAAACAGCCTTAGGGCTTGTGTTGTGAACTTCATGGTTGCCTCCTGATGCATGTCTTACGAAGCTGTATTGATTTGTTTTGCGTGCTGCGTCCACATCGGGGCGGCGGTCACCGCTTCGCGGCGTCACTAGCATTGCCGCGCTGGTTCTACCTCTTCTTGCCCGATCGAGGGTCGTTCTTCCGCTGCCTGGCAGTCACGCTCTGGACAGCAGACGATATCGCGAGTTCTGGCCCGGGCCGTTCCGGTGACTTCAAGTCCTTGCGGAGCAGAGACTCCGCATACTTCAAGTCAGCCGCGATCGCGCGGCGCGCAACAGCCGCGTCGCCGCTGGCAATCAGCTTGTAAATGCGTTCGTGGTGTGCGCAGTGCTTCTCCAGGCTTTCCACCAGCGGCAATACGCGATGCCGTCCCTCCGCCAGCGCGCCGTACATCATGCGCATCGTGCTCAGCAAAGCCGCATTCTTCGAGGCTTGAGTGATGGCGTCATGAAAGTCCATCTCCGCTCGCACGAACAGCACGGGATCATGGATGGCGGCGCGCATACCCGCCAGGGCCGTGCGCATCTGCTCGTGATCTTCTGCCGTGGCGCGCTTCGCCGCCAGTGCTGCTGCCGCCGGTTCCAGCACCTGGCGCAGTTCATAGAGTTCGAAGTACTTCACTTCCTGCAGCAGCAGCATCCATTGAAAGTGCCGGCTCACCATGCTGCTGAGCGTAGGCTGTAGATAGGTGCCATCTCCCGGCTTGGCCTTCAGCAGTCCCAGGAACATCATGCCTTTGAGCGCTTCGCGCAACGACGCGCGGCTGACGCTGAGCATTTCCGCCAGGCGCGGCTCGGAAGGCAGTCTGCTCCCGCGCCCCAGTTGCCCGCTGCGCACCAGCGACTCGATCCGCTGGGCTACCATCTCCATCACCGTTTCGCGCTCCACGTGCGGAGTTCGCGGGCGTTTCGCCTTCGCTTTGATAACTTTGTCTGACATATGTCTGCTGGAACGATCCGACATTAGGACAGTCTGCGGACCTTTGTCAATAGAAAAATCCACCGGCAATGCCAATGTTTCGCTAGAAAAGCGTTGACGAAGGTAGACTCGCCAATTTATATAGTTACAAAATCTGTCTGACAAATGAGGTCAGGCGCAACACCTGCTGGTTGCCCATGCTCGCCCCTTCTTGCCCCAATTCGCCGCTGCTGAGGAAAGAGGACTTTGTCGCTTTCTGTGAAGGGCTCGACCATCCCGAAGGTCTTGCCTTCGATGCGGAGGGCCAGCTCTGGGCCGGCGGCGAATTAGGCCAGGTCTACTGCATCAGTCCGGCCGGCCACCTCACCGAGGTTGCCCGCTTGGGGGGCTTCTGCCTCGGACTTACGTTTTCTCCTGCTCAGGAACTTTGGATCTGTAACTCCGGCCTGCACAGCCTGATGCAGGTGGATCGCTCGGGACAGGTTTTGCAATCCATCGAGACCGTGGGCGCGTCTCGCCTCATGACCCCGAACTTCTCCGTCTTCGATCATCAGGGCAATCTCTACTTCAGCGATTCGGGCATCTGGGATGGTGAGAACAGCTCCATCTATCGCCTGCGCCCCAGCGGCGTTGTGGATTTCTTTGCCGGCCCGTTCGCCTTTGCCAACGGCCTGGCGCTCAGCTCCGACGACCGATTTCTCTACCTGGCGGAAAGCCAGCGCGATTGTGTGCGCCGCATTGAGATTCGGGCCGATGGTACGGCCGGCGAGGCCGAGATCTATGCGGATGGTCTGGCGCGAATTCCGGATGGCCTGGCGCTTGATGCGGCTGGCAACCTCTACGTCGCCTGCTATGCCAGTGACTGCATTTACCGAGTGAATACCGATCGCACCGTCAGTTTGCTGGCGTACGATCCCGAAGGCACTCGCATCGCGCGCCCCACCAATCTGGCCTTTGGGGGACCGCGCCTGGAAGACCTGTATGTGGCCAATCTCGGCCGGTGGCACATCGGCCGGGTACACCTCGGCGTACCCGGCCAGCGACTCGTGAACTTCAGCTAAATTCTCAGGGGTGCTTACGAATGAAGATCCAAGATGTACGCTGGACGCCCGTGTTTATTCCGATTGAGGCGCCGCTGCGCTATGCCTACGGGGCTCATCCGGGCTTTTCGCGGTTGGTCATCGAGGTCGAAACGGATGACGGCCTGATCGGCCTCGGCGAGTGCTACAGCGGGGCAAGCCGCGAGGGCCAGTTGCGCGAGATGCGCTCTCTCCTGATCGGCGAGGATCCGTTTCAATTAGAACGCATCCGTTGGAAGCTCTCGTCGCCCAGCGCCCAGAAGCTGTTTGGGAATGTGCTCGGCTACGCCGGCCTGGAGTTTGCCTGCCTCGATTTGCAGGGTAAGGCCATTGGCCGGCCGGTCTGCGACTTGCTGGGCGGTCGCGTTCGCGAGGAAGTGCCCTTTGCAGGCTATGCCTTCTATCGCTATGCCAATCAGCAGGGGGAAGGCGAGATCGGCAGTGCCGAGCAGATGGTGGACTACGCCCGCCAACTCATCGGCCGCTACGGATTCCGGACGCTCAAATTCAAAAATGGCGTCATGCATCCGGATGAGGAGGTGGAGACCTTCATCGCGCTGCGCAAGGCCTTTCCGGCAGTCAAGCTGCGCCTCGATCCCAATGCTGCCTGGAGTGTGACCACCGCCGTTCGCATGGCTCGCCGCCTTGCCGATTACGACGTGGAGTACTACGAGGATCCCGTGTGGGGAATGCGGGCCATGGAGCGGGTCAATGCCAAGGCTCCGTGGATCACCCTGGCTTCAAACATGAGTATCTTCGCGTTTGAAGATCTGGCTCCGGCGGCGCGCATGAATGTCCTCGACGTGGTGCTGCTCGATCCGCATTGGTACGGCGGCATCGCGCGGGCGCGCATCGCCGCGGGTGTCTGTGAGGCGCTGGGCCTGGACGTGGGTCTGCACAGCGGCGCGGAGTTCGGCATCTCCCAGGCCGCCATGCTTCACCTGCTCGCCTCGGTACCCAATCTCAGCGCGGCCGCTGATTCCCACTACCACCATCTCACCGACGACATCCTCGTGGGGGGCAAGCTCCAGTACACCGCGAATGGCGGCATGGCCGTGCCCAGGGGGCCCGGTCTTGGTGTCGAGCTGGATCGCGATAAGCTGGCCCGCTATCATGAGCTGGCCAAAAAACAGGAGATGGGATCGTGGATCGAAGATCCGCAAAGTCCGGGTACGGTTACGGTGCAACCCAAGTGGTGAAGGGGATGAGTTGGCGATTAAGGGCGCTTACGCTGCTGGCGTTGGCGGGCGCAACTGCGTTCGCGAATGCGCAGCAGCGCGTCCTGTGGCAGATCGGGCGGTTTGACGATTCTTCCCAGGAGTTTCGCAGCCAGAACATCGACTACACCAGCCCAGCTTCGAACGTCATCTACACCACCGGCGTCAGCCATGACTCCGACTGGATCCGTTTTCAACCGGGCCCCGCCAATGCGCAGACTGGTGGCCGGCTGCATCCCTTCACGGTCCGCTTCGCGCTCTCGCAGCCTCCCCGCGGACTTTATCATCTGCGCGTAGCCATCCTCTATGAGACGCCCCGTCTTTCCGCACTGCAACTGAATGTGAACGGCCATGCCGGTCTGTTCTACTTCCATCCCCACCTGGATTTTGCGGCCGGCGACTGGGAGGGAACGTTTGTGCCGCAGACCTCGCGCGATGAAAAGACCATCGACATTCCCGCTCGCTGGCTGACGCGCGGGGTCAACACGATTGTCTTCACGGCGGTGGACCAGCCTGCCACTCCGGAGAATTCGCTGGGCGACATTGCGCCCGGCCAAAGTGGCCTGGTCTACGACGCAATCTCGTTTGCCCAGCAGCCGCAGGGTGCGTATCCCCGCCGCTCCGTAGCTGCGCTTGTCGATCCGACCATCTTTTACCGTGAGTCCTCCACCGGCCTTGAAGAAGCCGTGGATGTATTTGCCTCTTTCCATGCGGGAGCAAAAACTCGCGGGACTGCGCGGCTATCCATCAATGGCCAGCAGTTCACTGCGCCTTTTGCGCTCGATGGACAATTCGGAGAAACGCGCCTCCGGTTTTTCGTGCCGGAGTGGAAGGGGACCGCGCCGGCCACTGTCTCGATCGATGGCACGAAGTTTGCCGACCAATTGACAGCCGCGAAAAAGTGGACCCTCGCCATCGTTCCCCAGGAGCACCTCGACGTCGGTTTCACCGATTACCGTGCCAAAGTGGCGGAGTTGCAGTCGGAAAGTGTTGACGGTGTCCTGCAGCTCGAGCAGAAGCATCCCGATTTTCACTGGACTCTCGACGGCGCCTGGATCGCGCAACAATATCTGGCCACCCGCTCCCCCGCCCAGCAGCAGAAGTTCCTGCAAGCCATTCGCGCCGGTGGAGTGGTGCTGCCGCCGCAGTTTGCCAACCAGCATACCGGGGTCGCTTCTCTCGAAGGGCTAATCCGATCGCTCTATCCGGCACACACGATGGCGGAAAAATACCACCTGCCGGTGGGCGCTGCCAACATCACCGACGTGCCCTCCTATAGCTGGTCGTACGCCTCGGTGTTGCACGATGCCGGCATACGCTACTTTGCCGCCGGCAGCAACTCGTGGCGCGCGCCCATAATGTTGATCGGGCGGTGGAGTGAGAAGTCTCCCTTCTACTGGGAAGGTCCCGATGGCGGGCGCGTCATGATGTGGTACTCCCGCGCCTATCTGCAATTGGCTTCCATGTTCGGAACGCCGCCCACGTTGCCCGCAGTGGAAGATGCGACGCCCGTGTTCCTTCAGGCTTACACGCGCCCCGATTATCGCGCGAACAGCGTCATCGTCTTCGGCAGCCAGTTGGAGAATACGCCGCTCAGCCAGGCCCAGGTGGTCTTGCCGCAGAAGTGGGCTGCGCAGTATGCCTGGCCGCGCATGGTCTTCACCACCTTCAAGGATGCCATGGCCTCTCTCGAGCAGCAGTTCCATGGCGATCTGCCGGTCTATCGTGGCGACTTCGGGCCCTATTGGGAAGACGGCTTTGCCAGCGACGCGCGGCATACCGCCCTGCATCGCCGCAACCAGCAGCGCATCATGACGGCGGAGAAGATGTCGACGCTGCCCGCGCTCCTGAACCCCAATCTGCGTCCCAACGAAACCACTCTGGCCGGGGCGTGGCACAACATGCTGCTCTTCGATGAGCACACCTGGACAGCGGCCGGTGCCACCACCGCGCCCGAAGCCGATCAGAACAGCATTCAACTTCATCAGAAGCTGCTCGAGCCTGTTATTGCTCAGAACGATATCGCTCAGACCATTGAGCGCAGCTGGGCACAGTTCGAGTCCATGCTTAACCCCCAGCGCGACTCCATCGCTGTCTTCAATTCCTTGAACTGGGCCCGCGGCGGATGGGTGGAGATAGATCTTCCAGCCGGGCAGATGCTCGTCGATACCGTGACGAAAGTGCCGGTTCAGCAGGTCATCCTGCGACGGGAAGCGGGAACACCGCTGCCCGGCTTCGGCGGATCAACCGATCGTGTCCGCTTTCGTGCCGCCGGCGTGCCGGCTCTGGGCTACAAACTCTTCGCCATCGCGCCGGCAACGGCTAAAGCTGCTTTCGTTCCGCAGGCCGATCCAGCCGCAGAGCGCAGCCTGGTGTTGGAGAATCGCTTCTACCGCATGACGCTCGATCCGCAGCATGGGGCGATTCGCAGCATCTTTGATAAGCAACTAAACAGGGAACTGGTGGATCCGGCCAGTCCCTTCCGCTTCGGCTCGTATATCTATGTGCAGGGCGGCGACGACATGCCTGGCAACAGCCTCTACCGCTATGGCGCGGCGCAACACCTGCCCGCACTGCATCCCACGGAGGCCGCCAAGGGCCGCCTTGTGAGCATCACATCGTCGGCCCAGGGTCTGACCGCGGTTCTCGAATCCAGCGCGCCCAACACCCCGGACATTCAGACCACGATCGTGCTCCCGGAAAATTCAAAGCGCATTGACCTGAGCTACCGGCTCCATAAGAACAGGACCCTACGCAAAGAGGCGGCGTACATCGCGTTCCCGCTGGCAGCGCAGCATCCGGAGTTTCGCTACGAGACGCAGAACGGCTGGGTCGATCCTGCCCATGATGAGCTCGCAGGCGGCAGCCGCGAGTGGTATGCGGTGAATCACTGGGCGGCAATGACGAGCGACGGAGCCACCATGGCCATTGTGCCTGCCGACGCGCCCCTGGTCTGCTTCGGCGACATCGTGCGCGGCACGTGGCCCGCGGAGTTTCACCCGCGCAGCGGAACGATCTATTCCTGGATTATGTCGAACTACTGGGATACGAACTTCGCGTCCTCCCAGGGCGGGGACTTCGAGTTCCACTACAGCTTTCTGAGCACGCCGGGCTTCGACGGCCCGGTCCTGACGCGGCAAGGGTGGGAGGCCATGACTACGCTCGAATCTAATCCTGTTCATCCCAATCCCTCTGCCAGTACATTGCCTCGTGGCTCAGCAGGCTTTCTTTCCATCGACAACCCGGGCGTCGTGCTGACAGCGTGGAAGCTTGCCGAAGATGGAAACGGCAGCATCCTGCGGCTCGACGATATCTCGGGTAAAGGCGAGGCGGTTCACATCGGCAGCTCGTTCTTCCGCATCGACCATGCATGGCGAACGAATCTGCTGGAAGAGAATCAGGCTGTGATGCCGACCGATGCAGGCGCCATCGATGTCCATGTGCCGGCATTCGGCATCGTCACGGTGCGCATCGAGGCAGAGACGAAATCAGCCTCCGTGGGAGGTCACTCGTGAGCATCGATTTTGCCGGTAAGGTGGCAGTCGTGACGGGCGGCGCCATGGGCATCGGCGCCACCACCGCGGAACTCCTTTGCCAACTCGGCGCGCGTACGGCCGTGCTCGACCGCGATGGGGTGCAGGGCCTCAAGCTCGTGAACGATCTCGCGGACAAAGGCATGCAAGCGTCCTTCCATGCCTGCGATGTGGCAGACGCAGACAGCGTGCAGCAGGCCGTGGATGAGGCCACGCGTCTCCACGGCGCTCTTCAAGTAGTGGTTCACAGCGCCGGTATCCAGCGCTACGGTAACGCTCTCTCGGTCACCCTCGAGGGTTGGCGCGAGATTCTCAGTGTGCATGTGGACGGCTGCTTCCATCTCGTCCGCAGCGCCCTTCCGCACCTGCTCGCTGCGGGTGGTGGATCAATCGTGATCGTCGGCTCGGTGCAAAGCGTTACTGCGGTGGTCAATTCCGCAGCTTACGTCACCGCCAAGCATGCTCTCGCCGGCTTCACGCGCTCCGTTGCATTGGATTTCGCTGCCAGACATATCCGTGCCAACTGCGTGATGCCGGGCGCCATCGACACGCCTATGCTGCGGGAGGCGGCAAGCCTCGCGCCCGATCCGGCAGCCGTCTTGCGAGACTGCGCCCGTGCTCATCCCCTCGGCCGGATTGGACGCCCCGAAGAAGTGGCGCGCGCCATCGCCTTTCTTGCCAGCGACTGGGCCTCGTTCATCACCGGCGCCACGCTATCGGTCGACGGCGGCATGCTGGTTCCCACGGGAGGAATGGCATTTCAGGAAGGTGGAACTGGATCGGCTGCGAAGCAATAGCTCTCAGGAAGCGTCGTATCTCTCACCAAGGAAGGAACAACCAAGCATCTTGACGGTTCGGGTCACGCGTGAACAATGGAACCACCGCGATGCTCTGCGTCTGGCCAATGACGCCATGGAAGCACTCACGCTCACCGGCGGCGGCCATCTTGCCGAACTGCGCCTGACTGGGCCAGGAGGTGGCGGGATCAATTGCCTGTGGGCGGCGCCCTGGCCCACCGCGGATCCAGGTGACCCGCGGCTGCCTGCCCTTGTCGAGCGCTATGGCGCCGATCCTGCGGGCCGGTTCCTTGCCGGGTACACGGGGCACGCGCTCTGCCTCGATCTGTTCGGTCCACCTTCCGTGGAGGAAGCTGCGCTGGGCGTTGCCCTGCACGGCGAAGCAGCGGTACAGCCGTGGGAATTCGAGACGACCACCTCCGGCTGTATCGGGCGCGTCAATCTTCCGGTTGCGCAGATTGCCTTCGAGCGGAGCCTCTCACTCGCTCCCGATGCTGCCGTGCTGTTGGTCGAAGAGTGCGTGCGGAATTGTGGCCCTCAGACGCGCGATATTCAGTGGGTGCAGCATCTCACGCTGGGACCTCCGTTTGTGACCGCTGAAGAGAGCATTCTGACTGCCTCTGTGGACCGCGGTCTTACTTGGCCGGTCGGTTATGAAGGCCACGGCCTCCTACGTGATAACGCGCCCTTCGACTGGCCCAATGCTCCTGTTACGCAGGGCGGCGCAGCCGATCTTCGCGTTCCCTTTGCGCGAGCAGGCACAGGATTTGTCGCTGCCACGCGCGTCAATCCACAAGGGCGATACGCGTTCATCGCAGCCCTCAATATCCGTTACAATCTCGCGCTCATCTACTGTTTCCGCCGGGATGATTTTCCCTGGGTAGCCGTCTGGGAAGAGAACTGCGCGCGCACAGCAGCGCCATGGAACAGTGCCGCGCAGGTGCGCGGCATGGAGTTCGGCACCACGCCCATGCCGCTGGGACGCTATACCACGTCTCGCGCTGAGGATCTCTTCGATACGCCCGCCACCCGCATGTTGGCGCCGGGCGTCGTTCTTCAGGCACGCTACCTCGTTGCTGTTGCCAAGGTCCCGGCGGACTGGCAGGCGATCACGGGAGTCACTCCGCAGTCTCATACACTGCTCCTGCACGGCCCCGACGGTCATCCTCCGGTGGCAATCACCTGCGCTGAGACGTTACAGTTTCTAAAAGGAGAAAATCAAGAGTGACATCCGCTACGGCAGGCCTGTTGATCCTCATTCTCGCGGGCGTTATGAATGCCAGCTTTACGCTCCCCATGAAGTACACCCGCCGCTGGGCATGGGAAAATACCTGGCTCGCATGGACCATCTTCGCCCTTCTCGTGCTGCCGCCCCTGGTGGCTTACGCCACGGTTCCGCATCTGGCTGAGGTCTACCGCACCACGAGTTCGCACGTCCTCACGCAGGTTGTTTTGTTTGGCGCAGGATGGGGTGTGTCGCAGATCTTCTTTGGCCTCGCCGTGGACTCGATTGGAATCGCACTTACCTTTTCGCTGGTACTGGGCACCTCCGCCGCGGTGGGCACGGTCGTGCCCCTGGTTACGCTTCACCGCGAGCGCCTCAATACTCCCGCGGGACATGGAATCCTGGCAGGTGTGGCCATCGTGCTGCTGGGCGTGTTGATCTGCGCGGTTGCAGGCAAGCGGCGCGAAAACGCGCAGCACGCAGGCTCGGACACGCACAAGAACGCCACCGCAGGCCTGGCGCTGGCCATCCTCAGCGGTTTCGGCGCCGCCTTTATCAACTTCGGCTTAGCCTTCGGCGCTCCCCTGGTGCAGTCGGCGCGTTCGCTGGGTGCAGGGCAGCTGA
>JAJZCY010000142.1 GCA_021828835.1 Acidobacteriota bacterium
ATCAAGTTTCAGTAGTTCCACAGACGCGGAGAAGCTCGGCATGGAACTGCATCCCTCACCTCAGGCTGGCGGCACGATCAGAAATCCGCATTGGCCCATCAAAGTAGCGCCCGATCTCCTCAAGCGTCTTTCCCTTAGTTTCCGGCAAGAGAAAGATGGTTATCAGGAAGTAGACAGCAGTGAAGCCTCCAAAGAGAAGAAAGATCGTTGAGTAGCCGTGACGGCTCACGACGGGAAGGAAGATGCCGGCCATCGTGGTCGATACAAGCTGATTGATCACCATCGCAATACTCATACCGTTGGAACGAATGCGCGTAGGCATGAGCTCTGAGAGGGCGAGCCACACACAAACGCCCGGACCGAAAGAATAGAATCCAATGAATACATACAGCAGGATCTCGACCAGCCAGCCAAACGCGGGATGTGGAACTGGCGCGATCACAGCGCGTTCGATGCGAAGCCGAGCGCTGCGGGCCTGACGCAGATTCGCCAACGGATTTTCGAAGAATGCTTCTACGGCATTAGATGGCACGCAGTCGGAGCGCCGAACTCGGATGGGCGCCGCCCCCGTATCCGACCGGACAACCGGCGTCGCGGCAGTAAAGCCACCATAGGAATAGACGATCGCCAGGGAAGCATGATGGGCATCGATGCCGCGGCCGGTGTTGCCTGACATCTGCAGCAGCTTGGCTGCTGTCGCCGGATCAAAGCGAAAGCCTAGCTTCTGGTCCTGCGTCACCAGACTCTGGAGAACGCGGCTGCAATCCCGATGGGACTGCTCTGTGCGCAGGAACAACACGCTGACAAGTGCGAGCGAGAGGAGCATACCGCCGGTTCCGGTGGAGAGGAGAAACTTGCGTCCCTTCCGGTCGACCAGCATGACGCCCACCATGGTCATCAGGAATTTCACGCAGGTGTAGAAAACGTAGCCCCAGTGAGCCCCCGTGTCGGAGAGACCGCCCTGCACCAGCAGACTTGTGTCATAAGCTGTGATGGAGTTGACGCCCGTGGCGGTATTGCAAAACAGGATTGCGCAGGAGAGCAGAAAGGGAACAACGTATTTGCGCCGCAGAAGCGAGTCGCGCTCCCCCTTGCGGCGGGTGTGCGCGGCCGCGGACGGCTCAAGGGCGCTTGCCATCTCGCCGAGCTCTGTCTGTGCCTCCTCAGCGCTACGGGAGCGCAAGAGCGCCGCAAGGGCCGGCTCGACGCGACCTTTGCGATAGAGCCACCGCGGCGACTCGGTCACAAAGCAGCTTCCCAAGGTGAAGAGAACACCGCCAGGCAAGGAGGTCCAGAAGATGCGCCTCCAGGCCTCATTCTTCAATAAAAAAACAGTAAGAGCACTGGCGCTGTGCTCTGCCGCGGCGAGCCGAAGACTGAAGTAGATGCCCACCACGGCTGAGATCACAATGCCGAGGGTGAGAAACCACTGAAACATGCCGGTGCCGCGACCACGGTTTGCCGCCGGCAAGCACTCGGCGAGATACAGCGGCACCACCACCCCGATGATGCCGCCGCTCATGCCTTGCAGGATTCTGCCGGCGACCAGGAAAGTGAACCCGTGGGAGAGCGCAATGATCGGAATACTGATACTGAATGCGATTCCGCTCGCGATCATCAGCCATCGCCTGCCCAGCCAATCACTCAGTAGCCCGGCGAAGAGGGTGGAGAACACACTGCCTAGCAACACCGCCGCGACCACTGCGGAAAGCTGTTCGGCATTGAGGCCAGAGGTCGCTTCGAGGTAAGGCAGGGCACCGCCAATGATGCCGAGGTCAATGCCGTAGAGGAGACCACCTAGCCCGGCGACCACGAGGAGAAACCGGCTATATCTCTGGCGGGCACCATCCTGCTCGCCGGTTCCGCGGCCATACCCGCTCATGCCGGAGCGGATTTTTCTGAACAGCTCTCTGAGAGATACATCAGTAGAATTGCCAGGCATTACTGCTCCACGCCGCCAACGAAGACTCTGCCGATCTCCAGATCGCCTTCGGCCGGATGCCATTCGAACTGGACCAGATCGGCCCGGGCTCCGACGCGCAGCACCCCGCGACCGCCAAGAAAGCGCCCGGGATTTTCCGTCGCCATGCGAACTGCCTGCTGCAACGAGAAGCCGGCCAGCCGGGCCACGTTGGCGATACCGTCCTTCAAAGGCAGGGCCGCTCCACCCAATGTTCCGGTGCCCGGGATTCCAATCCGTCCCGTGGCGGTAAGCTCGACAGTCCCACCGATGGGCGTCTCATAGACACCCGGCGGCAGGCCGCCCACGGCAACTGCATCGGAAACCAGGATGCTGCGTTCGATTCCTTTGGCGCGCAGCATGGCGAGGAGTGTATCTGCGGGAAGATGGTGGCCGTCGGCAATGAACATGGCGGTCAGGCGATCATCCGCGAGCTGCGCCCAGATGAGATTGGGATGGCGTGGCAGTTGGCCTGCTACGCCATTGCCCAGGTGGGTGGAGAGGACTGCCCCTGCCCCTGCGGCCGCATGGATGCGGGCAGGTTCGGCATCGCTATGGCCCAGCGCGACAAGCGTTCCCCTGCGGACCAGATGCGCGATGTAATCGAGAGCGCCATCCCAGTGGGGGGAGATGGTCACCAGCCCCACAAGCCCGTCGCAGGCCGCCTGCCAGCGCTCGAATTCCTGGCTGTCGGGCGGACGCACGTGCGCACGGGGATGAGCGCCGCGGGGACCGTCAGCCGCCGAGAGGTGGGGACCCTCCACATGCACATAGGGAATCATGTGCGCCGCCAGCGGAGAAATGCGGCGGGCTTCCGCGATGGCGCGCAGCGCGGCAACCAGCCGCTCCTCCGCGGCGGTGATCAGAGTGGGCAGGAAGCTGGTTACTCCGCAGGCAGCCATCTCTTGCGTCAGCGCGACCACCACGTCGGGCGTGATCGCTGCATCATTCAGGTCATGACCGCAATAGCCGTTGACCTGGAGATCAATGAACCCTGGAGACAGCCACCGCTCCTCTCCGGAGGAAACCGACTGGATGGCGGCGATCATGCCGTTGACGACGACAATCTCCACCATCTGGCCATTGGCCGGATCACGCCCTTGAATCGAAGTCCGATTCAACCCGCCTCCTCATCGAGCTCGATGACAACGATCATGTAGATGTCCAGCGACGGCACACGGAAGGAAACTGTGCGATCGCCTTTCCAGTGAAGTGGCCGGCCAGCACCAGGCATGTCGGGGGAGAGGCTATGCATCGTCTTCGCCTGCTTTCCGGAGGGCCTCGAGATCTCCACCGCTATATCCTGCATCTCCGGCGTACGGACATGATCATAGTTGAGCAGATGGAGCACCAGGCGGTTGGCCGCTAGCGGCGGCTGCGCCTGCAGAATGTGTTATCGAAATGGATCAGGTCCGGATTGCCTCGCTACACTGCCCTGACAGACCTCAGCAAAGAAGGGTGCGAGGTGACAAGCGAGACAATACGCCTGCAATTTTTCTATACGAGTAGCAATTTATCACAAAATTGAGAAAAGTTATCAATAAACAGAAGGCCAGCCTAATCCCCTCCGTCTCGCCCCAAAGAGGGGGCTTCTTTGTTACCAGCGTCTCCATTCTTGCCTCGGCGGCAGCTGTTCCACGGACTGGAGCACACTTCAGCATAAAAATGTAAGACGCACGCCGGCTGGCAGGAGAGATCAGCTGCGAATATTTTCTTGACTGTTGTGAAAATTTTCTTTAGCTTTAAACCGAAGAGAGCTTACGAAGCATCCTTCCGTCGTTTTACAACCAGGGAATCAGCCGCTGATAGTAGTGTTTGCAGGAATTGCCCCAGTTAATCACAACCGGAATTGCACCGAGGCCGACGAGAATATATGCCTCCAAGAGGCAAAGTAGGGTTGCGAGAGATCGCGAAAGCCGCGCACGTGAGCATCGCGACGGCTTCGCGGGTCATGAACGGGAACGGCCGCGTTGATCCCAAGATTCAGAAAGTTGTCCTGGCCGAAGCAAGAAAACTGGGTGTTACTCCCTCCCAACAGTTCAAGAGCAGGACGCTCGCTTTTCTGCTGAGCAATCGGGCTATGCTGCACGCCTTTCACTCGCGAATTTTAAGCGGGGCTGAAGCTCACTGCGCGGCGCGCGGCTGGGATATGGTGTTCCTCTCTTATCACTATTCTCCGCACACACCTTGGAACGAATTGCATCTTCCGCGTGTCATTGCGCGCCGCGATTTGATCCGTGGAGTAATTCTAGCGGGCACGAACTCGACCAATCTTCTCGAATTGTTGCTTCACAAAGGAATCACATTCAGCCTGCTTGGAAACAACGTAATGGGCGAGCAGGCGAGGATCGAGAAGTGCGATGTGGTCTACGCGGACGATATCCAGGGAGGATTTGACGCTACCCAGCATCTACTGCGCCTGGGGCACCGCTCGATATGGTTTGTAGGCAATGACCGGCTGCCGTGGTTTGCGCGCTTTCTGCAGGGATATCGGCGCGCCATGCTCGAGTCAGGACTGACGCCGCGCGAAAGTACCGTCGACTCGGATAAAGACACCGAATGCGGTTTTCTAGGGACTAAATCGCTCCTCGCACGTGGTGAAGAGGTGACTGCAATCGTAGCCGGCAATGATGAGGTTGCAGGAGGGGTGTACAAGGCGCTGCGCGACCGAGGACTTTCGATCCCTCAAGACGTCGCTGTAGTCGGTTGCGACGACACGGTAGGTATGTGGCTTTTTCCAGCGCTCAGCACAACCCGCGAGTTTCCTGAACAACTGGGAAAGAGCCTTGTGGAAGCGGTCCTGCGGCGGATCGAGACTCCTGATCAGGACCCGCAGTCGATTACGGTTCCAACCGAGTTTATCCGCAGAGACTCTTGCGGGCGTCCACCGCAGGTTCTGGAAGAACTCACGCAGGATGCGATGCATGGCAGTCCGATTTGAGGTGACGGTTCCTTCGCGTATTGACATTTTTGAACTGCAACGCTGCAACTCCCAGCACTGGCCCTGGCCGGGCCGGCTAAGCCTTACATTCTGGCCGCCTCATAAGGAAATCGCTATGTTGATCAGCAAGATGGAAGCAGGAACTCTGAAGCTGGAGGTCCACGACACCGCCGCCGCAGCCGGACAAGCAGCAGCTTACGCAGCCGCCGAGGCTATCCGCCAGGCCAGTAGAAACGGCAACCTGGGCGTGATCTTTGCGACAGGCACATCGCAACTGGAGACACTGCGCGCGCTCACGAGCATACCGAATCTTCCATGGCCGGAGATAACAGGCTTTCACATGGATGAATACGTGGGTATCTCCGACCAACACCCCGCCTCCTTCCGCCGCTATCTCCGTACCGAACTGACCGAACGCGTTCCGATCGGAAGATTTTATGAAATCAATGGCAGCTCGGCGCAGCTCGCCGAGACCCAACTAGAGTATGCGCGGCTGCTGAAGGAATCCGCACCGCAGATTTGCCTGCTGGGGATTGGAGAGAACGGCCACCTTGCATTCAACGATCCCCACGAAGCAAATTTCACCGATCCGGAGATCATCCGGGTTGTCAATCTCGATGAGGCGTGTCGTCGGCAACAAGTGGGCGAGGGGTGGTTTAAGACGGTTACTGACGTCCCCCAACAGGCGCTGACGCTCACCATTCCAACACTCCTCAGCGTGCCCAAGCTGATCGTCTCCGTCCCGGGCAAGCGCAAAGCGAAGAGCGTTCGGCGCACGGTTGAAGATCCTATCTCGACCGCCTGCCCGTCGACCATTCTGCGTACGCACCCAGATGCCACGCTCTATCTGGATCGTGAGTCCGCAGGCGATATGCCAGGAGTACTTGCAGGAAACTTGAGAACTTCAATGTAGCGCGCGGGATCGAACATCGGTTCTGTTAACTGGCCTACAGGCCTGCACATGCGACCCAAGGTCCATGGCATCATGATTGGAAGATTGGCCCTGTAGTCGAGAAGAGGCCTATGATCGTCGTTCAGATTCCTCGAAAGCAGAATTTCGGTGGATGCCTTGATGCGTAATTGCCAATCGCTCATCGGTCCGGACATGCAGAGTTGATCGGCGCTTTGCCCGTTTCCCGAACCACAGCTTTCCTCCCCCGTTACGATTCCCTCTCATTTCGTTCCTTGTATCTCGGCGCTGACCTGCCCAGTGGTCAGACCTGTGCTTGACATCTGGAACCATGGCCGCTGATAAAGGTTCCAGATGCGCAAAATTCCCGGTTCCTCGCTCGCCTTGCTTGCTCTCGCGGCCTTCCTGTTTCCCGGCGCGGCTTCTGCCCAGGTGATTGGCAGAAATGTGATTGCCACACCCGTGACGCGGCAACGCATTGAGATGCTGCCGAAACCGCAGCAAAAGGCATGGCTGCATTATCTCGATGCCTCAGCGAAACAGAAGGCGATCGACAAACAGACTCTGAAGAGCGAGCAGAGGGCGAACGGGGTCACAGCCCCCAAGGCTGCGCCGATGGGCCGCGGCATGTATGTGCTGCAGCTTCCGCATCCGGCGGCATGGTACGGCGGCTCTGACGCCATCCGCATTGCGCACAACATGGTCACCTATCAGGTGCCGGACGGCGGCTGGAGCAAGAACATCGACATGACGGCGGGGCCGCGCGCTCCGGGTAATCGTTATGACAGCGATAACCTCGACCGCTTCGCGTCGCCGGGGGACTTCGACCAGCCGGCAGACCCGCACTGGCACTACATTGCGACTCTCGACAATGACGCCACCTGGATGCAGATCGAGTTTCTGGCGCGGGTGGCGACGGCTCTTCAGGCCAATCATCGGAATGCCGAGGCCGCTCCGTTCCGGGCTTCGGTCGAGCGGGGCATCGAGTATCTGCTTCGTTCCCAGTATCCCAACGGCGGATGGCCGCAGGTGTGGCCGCTCGAAGGCGGCTATCACGATGCCATCACCCTCAACGACGATGCCATGCTGCACGCCGTGGAGATTCTGCATCAGGTTGCCACGGGCGCGCCCGACTTCCAATTTGTTCCGCTGAAACTGGCGCGCCGTGCGCGACCGGCGGCACAGCGGGGCATCGCTTGCCTGCTCAGATTGCAGATCCGGGAGCATGGCATACGAACCGCCTGGGCGCAGCAGTATGACGCTCTCACGCTGGAGCCGACCTCGGCGCGCAACTACGAAATGGCGGCCCTCAGCAGCGATGAAAGCGCCTCAATCGTCGCGTTCCTGATGGATCTTCCGGAGCCGACCTCTGCTGAAGTTGCGGCTGTGCGCGATGCGGCGGCATGGTTCAAGAAGGTGGCGATTTATGGCGAACGCTTCGGTAGCGGCAATTTGCGGGCCGACCGCAGGAGCCCTGCGGGGCGCAAGCTGATTGCCGTGCCGGGCGCAGGGCCGATCTGGTCGCGCTATTACCAGATCGGCACCGACCGGCCCATCTTTGGCGACCGCGACAAGACAATTCATGCCGACGTGAACGATCTCAGCCGCGAGCGGCGCAACGGCTATGCGTGGTTCAACAAGAAGGGAACCGGCCTCCTGGCCGAGTATGCAACCTGGGCCAAGTCACACCCCGCGTAAGTGGCGCAGGGCCTGACAGGAGCGCCAGCAGGACGATTTTGGCTGTACGGAGATAAAAGCAGTGGACCAGCAAAAGAGCAGATGGACCCCACCCTCGCTTGCAGGGATGGCCTTTTCCGCTGCAATGATCGTGGCAGTGACTGCGCCCGGCATGGCGCAGGACACGCGACAGGTATCGGAACCGAAGTTCCCGCCGACGTGCATCCAGTTACCAGCGCATCTTCGCGCCATGGGCAACAAGCTGCGCGCCAGCGATGAAAGCAAACTGGACACCCTGCGCATTCAGAAGGCGATCGACGCGTGCGGGCCGGGCAAATCGGTGGAACTGAGGCTTTCGGGCGACCACAATGCGTTCCTTACCGGACCGCTGGAGATGCGCAGCGGCGTGACGCTGCTGGTGGACAAGGGCGTGACTCTGTTTGGGTCTCGCAACCCTGCCGATTACGAATACCCCTCCTCCAAGCCCGGTCCGGGGCTATGCGGAACCATTCTGCCGGCGCGGCCGCAAGGCAACAGTCCGCGGCGCGGAGGTGTCGGTCAGCACACCGGATATCGAACCGCCTCCGGCACTCGTCCTGGAGCGGGAAGAATCCCCGGTTGCAGACCGCTGATCAGCATTATCGATGCGAAGAATGTCGGCATCATGGGCGACGGGGTGATCGACGGGCGGGGTTATGCCACGATTTTGGGAAAAGACTACAGCTGGTGGCAACTGGCGCGGCGCGCGGAGCCAGGGAACCAGCGCTACCTCAATCCCAGAATGATCGTCGCCCGCAACGCCGACGGGCTGGTGCTGTACCGAATCACGCTTCATAATTCGACCAATTACCACGTGAGCGTGAGCGGAACGAACGGATTCACCGCCTGGGGCGTGCACCTTCTCACCCCCACCACGCGGGGGATGGACGCCCGTAATACAGACGGCATCGACCCAGGCTCGTCCACCAACATTACGGTGGCTCACAGCTGGATCGACAATGGGGATGACAACATCGCCATCAAGACAGGGGTCCACCACATGAGCGTGATCGACGACCACTTCTACGACGGACATGGTATGTCGATCGGCAGCGAAACTTTCACCGGAGATAGCGACCTGCTGGTGGATGGCCTCAGCGAAGACCACACCACCAGCGGCATCCGCATCAAGAGCAACGTGACCCGCGGCGGCCTGGTGCACGATCTGGTTTACAGGAACATCTGCATGCGGGGAGTGGCCAACCCCATCGCCATCAGCCCCTACTACAACAATCAGACGGTCGAGGGATTCGTGGACCCGGGTCTGAAAGGCAATCGGATTCCCGACTATAAAGGCATCACAATTGAGAACGTGACCGACACGACGGCGGGCAACGTGCTCCTGGCCGGCTATGATGACGCGCATCGGACGGAAGTGAAGCTGAACGGCGTCTACATCCGGGGCATTACGCCGGCCCAGGTCCATGGCGCATTTGCCACGGCTACGGTTGGCCCCCTGGGAACGAATCTCAATTTCGATCAGACGCAAATCAAGGTCGTCCCGGCCGCTGCTAAGGCGCTCACGGCTCCAGCGTATACCTGCACGGGCAAGTTTCCGCCGATGCAGTGAGGCTCTGTGGTGAGGACGTTTACGGCAGGCGAGCAGGCGCGATCAGAAGCTGCGCGTTCACCGGCATGCATTCCGATGTGGTGAGGGGAAGAGATGAGAATGGATCGGCGTAAGCTGCTACAGCGGTCGAGCCTGGTGGCGGCAGCGTTCGCGCTGCGCGTGAACGCCTGGGCGGAGGGCTCGGACGGATCCTCTGGCGTGCCGATCGCAACCACCACGGCCGGCAAGATCAGCGGGGTACTCGAAGACGGGATCAACGTATTCAAAGGCGTACCCTACGGCGCCGACACGGCGCAGCGCCGGTTCATGCCGCCCTTGGCGCCGGAGAAATGGACGGGGGTGAAGGATTGCTCCCGTTTCACGACGATGGCGCCGCAACTGCGACAGCCAGGCGCGGGCGGCGCAGAAGGACGAAGGGCGAGAGTAAGCGGAAATCCAGCCTCTTCACCAATGAGTACTCCTCCGACTTCTTTATCGGGTGTTCCGGGCGGCCCGCGCGACCAAGGCAGGCAGAGCGAGGATTGCCTGCACCTCAACGTCTTCACGCCCGGTCTGCGCGACCACAAGCGGCGGCCGGTTCTCGTCTACATCCATGGCGGCGCTTACAACAATGGCACGGTGAACAATAACCTCTACGATGGCAAGCGGCTCTGTCATCGCGGCGACGTGGTCGTCGTTACGGTGAATCATCGCCTCAATGCCTTCGGCTACATGTATCTCGGCGATCTGGCCCCCGAGTATGCCGCATCCGGCAATGCAGGCCAGCTCGATCTGGTGCTCGCGCTTCAATGGATACGCGAGAACATCGCCGAGTTCGGGGGCGATCCCACGCGGGTGCTCATCTTCGGCCAGTCAGGCGGCGGCGCCAAGTGCGCTGCGCTGATGGCGACTCCTGCCGCCAAGGGATATTTCAGCCGCGTCATGACCATGAGCGGCGAGCAGATCAAAGGCGCTTCCATTGAGATCGCTGCCCGGCGCGCGAAGGTCGTCCTCGCCAAAATAGGTATCCCGGCGGGCGTTCAAGGCAAGGAACTGGTCGCTGCCCTCAACGCGCTCACCATGGAGCAGATTCAGGAGGGCGCGCGGGCGGTCAGCGCAGACTGGCTGCCAGTCGTGGACAAGGTCATTCTCTTCCGCAATCCGTTTGACCCTGACGCTCCCGCGCTCAGCCAGGACGTTCCCATGATTCTCGGCAATGTGCAAACCGAGACAGCGGTGCGCGGCCCGGCGCAGATGACCTGGGCGCAAGCACCGGAGGTACTCGACCACGCGGTGCATGAATACCTGGGGCCGGTAAGCGCGGAGGAGGCGGTGCAGGCTTTCCGCAAGGCCGACCCGACCTATACGCCCCTCGAGGTAGACCGCGCCGCCGCAACCGCCTTTCGCGGCTGGGCTCCGCAGCGTCTGGAGGCCGAGCGCCGCGCGGCCAATCCCGTCAGTCAGCAACGTACCTGGGTCTACCAGATGAACTTTCCCGGCGCCAACGGGTTGGCAGGACACACCATCGATATCCCTTTCATGTTGGATAACATCGCCGTGGCCGTCCGCCAGGTCGGCGCCGCGCCCGAGCACCTCAAGCAGGCCAATGAACTGGCGGCCATCATGAGCCAGATGCTCATCACCTACGCTCGCACCGGCAGCCCCAACGGGGAGGATCCGGCGCAGCTGCCCACGCAGGGCGCCAAGCTTCCTTATTGGCCAGCCTATGACCTGAAAACTCGCGCCACCAT
>JAJZCY010000143.1 GCA_021828835.1 Acidobacteriota bacterium
ACGAGCCCGCGGAACTGCTGGGCAAGAGCCTCGACCGCGAATCTGTGTACTGGAAGGCCCTGCCGCTGCAACCCGGCCTCTATCGTCTGGACATCGCGATCAAGGACGTCAACAATCCGGATCACATCGGCATCTACGGGCGGGGCATCAATGTTCCGATCTATGAGGATGAAAAGCTCGGAACTTCATCTTTGATCCTGGCGGACAAGATGAACACGGTGTCGTCGCACGATATTGGCAACGGCAACTTCGTCATCGGCAACACCTACATCCGCCCGCGGGTGCCATCTACCCCCGGGTTGCCGGTCAGCTTTACCCGGCAGCAGGCGTTGAACTTCTGGATGCAGGTTTACAACCTGGGTATCAACGACGCCACCAAGAGCAACTCGGCCACGGTGACCTACGAGATCACCGACGTGAAAAACGGGAATGTTCTCTACACTAAGACTGTTCCCTCGAAAGACTTGCAGCCGCACAGCGACGAGCTGACCATTCAGAAGACGCTGCCGATTGCCGGTCTGGCGCCGGGCAAGTACAAGGTGACGGTGAAGGTGAACGACGCAATTTCAAAACAAGAGGTTGCGCAATCGGCACCTTTTGTCGTGCAATAGAAGGATCCCGCGAAGGCACGAGAGCCGCTGCACGTAAAAGCGGCCGGGCGGGGAACAGGGTTTCGGGGAATGGCCAGGGACGCGGCGGGTCACGACTGCGATGAAGTTTCGTCCCCAACTCGCCGGCTTTGCCTTGCTGATCTCTCTGAGCGCAGTGCCCGCGTGCGCAGCGTCCGGATCGGTCACGGGGGTGGTGCGGAATTCTGCCGGCGTGCCGCAGATCGGCGCCCAGGTGGAGCTGCTCCGCCCAGACCTATCGGTGGTAACCAGCGCCTATACGAACTCGGAAGGCCGCTTTACCATCGCATCGATCTTTCCCGGCCGCTACGCGCTCAAAGCCATCGATGAATCTTTCCTGCCCTCGCTGCGCGAGAATGTCCGGGTGCGCGGCGGGCGCACGGTGGTGAATCTTACTCTCAACACCCTTTATGAAGTGATCCAGTGGCTGCCGGCGCAGCCGCGCGCCGCCAATGCGCGCAGCGACGACTGGGAGTGGACGCTGCGCTCGGCAGCGAACAAGCCGCTTCTGCGCTGGCTGAAAGACGGCCCGCTGGTGGTGGTGCGGGAGGGGCCGGGCGGCACGCCCAAACTGCGGGCCAGGCTGATGGCCACCGGGCAGGCCGGCACCTTCGGCGAGAGCGGGCAGCGTTTCTCTGCCACCGTGGAGGATACGCCGGCAAACAGCCGTGAGCTGCTGGCCCGGGTAGACTTCGATCCCGCCACCAATGCGGGCATGGAATCGATGCTGGGCTTCCGCCAGGATCTGGGCTACGTCGGCTCGGTCCAGTCGGTGGCCGCAGTTGCGATTCAGCCGCAGATCGAGGGGGCGGGGAAGAATGGGCTGATGACGGCCACCATGAGCAGCTCCGAGACCATGCAACTGGGACCCGATCTGGAAGCGCAGGTGGGATCGATGCAGATCTTCGGGCGCAGCGATACCACGACCATGATGCGGGCGCTGCCCTTTGCGTCGGCCTCGCTGCACCTGGGCAGTTCCACCGTGACCTACCGCATGGCGACGGGCGTACAGTCGGAGGATCCTGGTGATCCGGCCGAGTTGCTGCCCCGCTTTTCGGCTCTGGCGGGGCAGCTCGCCCTGGAGCATGGAATGCACCAGGAGGTGGGGTTCGAGCGCAGTACGAGCACATCCACCATGGCTGTGCTGGTATATGCGGATGCCCTCCAAAATCCGGTACTGGAAGCGAGCGCTTCCTTTGCGCCGGGTGCAGGGCCGGCCGAGGCTGGCGTCCTGTACGATCCCCTCAGCGGTCTGGTCCGCGTGGCGGGAGAAGGTTACCACTCCACCGGGGTGGAAGCCAGCTACCAACGAGAGCTTCCGGGCGGCAACCTGGTAAGGGCCAGCTACACCGACGGCGGTGCGGTGGTGATGCCGGCGCTCCAGCAAGCCGGGTTTGCGCAGGTAGTGGCGGCGGCTCGCACCCAGCGCGTTCAGGCCTATGCGCTCTCCTTTTCCGGTACGCTGGAGGGAACCCACACGCGCTGGAAGGCCAGCTATCGATGGCAGCCCACCAACACCATCACAGCGGTTTCTCCGTATGAGGTCGAAGCGCTGGCGCCCTACCTGAACATGCGCCTATGCCAGAACGTCCACCGGTCCCGAGACGGGGCCAGCGGTGTGCAGGCCATGCTCGAGGTGCAAAACCTGCTCGCCCAGGGCTACCACCCCGTCCTGATGAGCGACGGATCCATCCTGATCTTTGCCCAGGGACAGCGCGCCTTCACCGGCGGGCTCGCCTTTACCTTCTAAATCCAGAAGCTCTATTTTCGCGTGTGGCGCTTGCTGCGGGGACCGTTCAGGTTGCGGGCGCGTTCAGCTCCGCGAGTCCTTCGGGCAGCTTCATCTCTACGCGGCGCTCTTCCAGATCGATTTGGATGAGATAGCTTTTCGCGAACGGGATGAGCAGTTCGCCGGCTGGGCCGCGGACAACGAGCAGCGGCACCGGGCCTGCGGTGCGGTCGACATCCTCGATGATTCCCAGGTCGTGAGGCTCTGGTGGGGCGAGATCGACGACGGTGCAGCCGATGAGGTCGGAGACGTAGACCTCATCCTTGCCGAGCGGCACACGCTCAGTCTCGGGAATGGCGACGATGCGTCCCGCAAGCTCCTCGGCCTGGGAGATGGAGTCCACTCCAGCAAAGTGCAACACGATGCCGCCCTTGTGCAGCCAATGGGCAACAAGCTCCACCTGAACGGGCAGAGACGCCGGACGCGAGGGCGCACGGCTGCCCTGCGGCGGCGCTGTTGCGTCACCGGGCAGCAGCCATAGCCGCTGTCGATCGGCAAATTTTTCGGGAAAATCGGTGAGCAGCTCGGCGAAGACTTCGCCTCTGCGGCCCTGTGGGCGTCGAATGCGCGCCACCCAGGTCCAGGATGAAATGGAGTCAGCCACACTCATCCTGGTCCCTCAGCCGAATCAATGCTCGCCGTCATCCTCTTCCAGGATATCGAGGGTGTAGCGGTGGTGCAGCTTCATGCTCACCGCGCCCAGGATGGTCCGCACGGAGCGGGCAGTCCGCCCCTGCTTTCCGATTACCTTGCCCACGTCCTGGGGTGCCACCCGGAGCTTGAGGATGGTGTTCTCATCCTTGGCTACGGATTCCACTTCCACCGCCGTCGGCTCATCGACCAAAGCCCGCGCGATCTCGCGAACCAGATCATCCACTGCGACCATATCAACTTGGGTCATGTTCTTGCCCCTGACCACCAGCATTCCAAAACTGGACTTGGACCTGTGGGCGAATAGTAACACAGGGCGGGCCTGGGCTGCCGTGAGCATTTGGGCAAACGACAATTTCTCGCGCCCAAAGACGGAAATCTTCAGGCGGCGGCTGTGGTTGCGGGAGCCGGGTGGTTCTTCACCAGCTTTTCGACGATGGGCGTCATCTGGGCGCCGACGCCGCGCCAGTAGGCGATGCGCTCGTGCTTGAGATCGACGCTAGCCGGGTTGGTGCGAGGATTGTAGGTGCCCACCACCTCGATGGAACGGCCGTTGCGGGCGCGATCCTTCTCAATGACGACGATGCGGTAGTAGGGCTGCTTGCGGGCGCCAATGCGCGCCAGACGAATCATGACCACGGGGTTATGCTTCCTTTCAATCTTTGGTAGCGCCGGACTCAGCCCGGCCTGCGTGCCTGCTTGGAGCCGGCCACATCTTGCACATGTTGTCCTTGAGAATCTGGCACTTCGCCGCCCGGAGGAGGGAAGAGCTGCCAAACGAAAGACCGGAGACACCTCCGGCGCATCGCAAGATTCAACACCTAAGTATCGCCGAAAGCAGGGGATTGAGGCAAATTCCGGGACTTGCCCCCCGGCGCGGTCCGGCGGAGTGGCTGTTCCAGGGAGCGGTCTCGGGGCTGGCATGGGAGAAAAATTTGTGATAAAGACAAACCTAAACAGCCTGACTGGTTCTCCAATCTGCCATGAACGACCGGCGCTTTGTACGCATAAGACGGCATTCTTCCCATTCGGTGCTCCTGGCCTTTCTGCTCATCCTCTGCTCCGGGCCTGGCATGTTGCACGCCCAAGTCAAGACCAATCTGCGGCCGTGCTCCAACCACTACACACCTCAGCAACAGATCGAGATCGGCCGCAAGGCAGCCGCGCAGGTGTACAAGCAGCAGCCCATCCTGCCCGATTCCAGTCCCGTGACCCGCTATGTTCAGGCGCTGGGGCAGAAGCTGGTGTCTTATGCGCCCGGCTACCGGTGGCCCTTCAACTTCCACGTGGTCAACGTGACCGACATTAATGCCTTTGCCCTTCCGGGGGGAACGATCTTCGTCAACCTGGGGACGATCCAGGCGGCGGAGGACGAGGCGCAACTCGCCGCGGTGATGTCTCACGAGATTTCGCACGTAGTGTTGCAGCACTCGGTGTGCAACATGGAGAAGCAGAAGCGGGTGGGCCTGCTGGCGGGGATCGGGCAGATTGCAGCCGACGTGGCGCTGGGCGGCGGCGCGCTTGGCCAGCTTGCCCAGGAGACCATCGGAGTGGGCGCGGGGCTTGGCTTCCTGAAGATGTCGCGCGGCGACGAGAAGCAGGCTGATCTGGAGGGCACTGCCATCCTGTACAACGCCGGTTACGATCCCCGCGCCATGGCTCAGTTCTTTGAGATCATCGAATCGAAGTACGGCCAGGGAGGCGCGCAGTTTTTGAGCGATCACCCCAATCCCGGCAATCGCACCGGCTACGTGATGGACGAGATCCGGACCTTTCCGCCGAAGACCCACTACGTGACCAACTCGACTGAGTTCCAGCGTATTCACAAGGTGGTGGCGGGCATGCATGCCTATACCGATACGGAAGTCGCGTCGGGGGTGTGGAAGAAAAAGAGCCCCAACACCAGCGTGAGCAGCGGGGTGAACCAGAAGAGCGCACAGCTGCAAGCGACAGGCGCCATTGACATGTCTCCGCCCCGGAGCTGGACTACGTTTCAGGGAGATGGGTTTTCATTGAAGGTGCCCTCGACGTGGCGCGCGATGGGCAATCAAGCCACTGCGATGATCGCGCCCCAGGGCGGAGTCAGCCAGCTTTCCAGCGGTCAAGCCGGCGATCTGGTGTATGGCCTCCTCACCGATGTCTATGCGCCCCCTCCGGGCACCGCCTCGAATCAGCTCTTCGCCGCGCTCCTGCAAGAGCTGGCCAGCCAGAATCCCGGCTTGCAGACAGGATCGACCAGCACTGTGCGCATCGATGGGCGCAGCGCGCAGAGCGGTCAAAGCGTGATTGCCTCCGCCAACGGCGGACGCGGCGAGCACGACTGGATCGTTGGGATTCCCTCGGGGAAGATCCTGCGCTATTTCGTCTTCGTCGCGCCGGAACCGGACTTCAAGACAGTCCAGCCGATCTTCGAGCAGATCGTGAAATCGATCCAGCTCAAGTAACTCCTGCCGGTAGAAGCCAGCACGCGGACTCCAGCGGCGCGTTACCTGCGCGCTGCCACGAGCCGCTCAGTATTCCCCGTCGGTTACCTATTCATGGTTACCCATGCACGGCGCAGCCTGTTCTAACGGGATATTCCGTTGGGGCGCGCGTTTCCACCTTCTCGCCATTGCTCCAGAATCTCGCTCCGGCTAACTTCGAAGCATCGCTTCCAAGCCGTAAGCGAGGGGAAGGCTCAGATTTCACGCGTGCAGATCGGCGGCGCAACAGGGCTAGCAGAATGCGTGAAGAAGCCGAGCCGAAAACGAACATAGGCTAAGTTACTTGCTGCAGATGTACAATGACGCATCCAGCGGGATAGGGATTCCGATGATGAACAGCACACTACAGCCGCCCCTAGCTCTCATGGGGCTGCCTCTGGATAGCCTCACGACCGCTCAGACGGTGGAGGCGCTGGATCGATTGATCCAGTCGGGTGGCACGCATCAGATCTGCCCGGTGAATGTGGATGTGTGGTTGAATGCGATCTCCGATCCGCATCTGCACCGGATCATTGCGGGCTGCTCGATGGTGGTGCCGGACGGAATGCCCTTGGTATGGGCATCCAGTTTGTTTGGCTCTCCGCTTGCCGAGCGCGTAACAGGCGTCGATCTGATCCCGCGGTTGGCGGATCTCTCGGCGCGCAAAGGGTACAAGATCTTTCTGCTGGGCGCCAAGCCCGGCGTAGCGGAGCGAGCAGCTCGTGTGCTCGAAGCTCAACATCCCGGCGTGCACATCGTGGGGACGTATGCTCCGGACGAAGCCAACCTTGTCCGCATGGACCACAGCGAGATTTTGAATCGCGTTCATGCCGCCAAGCCCGACATCCTGCTGGTGGCCTTCGGAAATCCCAAGCAGGAAAAATGGATCTGGATGCACCGCAAAAGATTGGGAGTGCCCCTGGCGATGGGCGTAGGGGGCAGCTTCGACATGCTGGTAGGAGACACGCGGCGGGCGCCGCGCTGGGTGCAGAGATGCGGTCTGGAGTGGCTGATGCGCATGGTGCAGGAGCCGGCTCGCCTGGCCCCGCGCTACTGCCGCGACTTGATCGGGATGGGCCGCCGTCTGCCGCTGGCGCTACTGTCGGCCTGGATGCAGAAGCCGTATCTCGGGCCATCGCAAGTGACTACTTCCACCACCGCGCAGGTGCTGCATGTATACGTCCACGGACGCCTGGGCGCCGAAGCCATGGAGGCGTTGCAGACGGCCACAACCACTGCGATCCTGAATGGCCTGTTGATGGTGGTTCATCTCGACGCGGTCAGGCAATCCACGGCCGCCGGATTCGGCATCTTGCTGGACGCGCGCCGGCAGCTGCTGGAGGCGGGGCTTTCGCTTTCGCTCGCCGGCTTGACTCTCAAGAGTCGCTTTTTGCTCTATAGCTGGCAGTTACTGCCGCTCTTCGACGAATGGGAGCCCGCTATCGCGCGCAGCCGCCCGATGATTGTGCCGGAGCCGGTACATTTGGAGATGGGCGCCGAACCGGCCGTTCTGCCGGTGCAGACAAGGGCCCGTGGATAGCTTTCGGATTCTTCCAAAGCAGGTAGCAGTTGCATGGCGCTGACGATCCTGATCCCGGCACTGGTCTGCTGGGCTGTGCTGGCCTTGGGCTCGGCACGCAAGGCGCTGCTGAACGTGTATCTGCCCGTGCTTCTTCTGCTCCCCCAGTACTACGTGCTGCGCATCCAGCACCTGCCACCAGTCAACTTTGCCGATGCGGCGGTTCTTCCCCTGGTCCTGGCGCTGCTGATAAATGAAGCGCGCGGCTGGCGCTGGGCGTGGATGGATCTCTGCGTGTTCCTGCTTGCGGTGTCGAAGGGGCTGTCTGAAGCGTTGAGCACGGAGCTTGCCAACGGCAGATGGCTACAGCTCTTTTCCACCAGTTCTGCGGCGTCGGTGCGTTTGGGCACGAACATCGCCAATGGAGGCCTGATGTTCGTCAACGCCTTGCTGACGATCGTGCTGCCCTACATGATCGGCAAGATCATGCTGGAGCAAATTGACACGGACGGTATTCCGGTGCGGCGCAAGGCCATCCGGCGCATCGTGATGCTGCTGGCGCTGGTCGCCGTCATCAGCGTCTACGATTTTGTGAAAGGCGTCAGCATCTGGCAAAAGGCCTTCCACTTTCTCAAGCCCTACCAGAGCGAAATCTGGAAGCCGCAGGTGCGCTGGGGCTTCGGTCGCATCGAAGGACCCTTCGGACACGCCATTCTGGCTGGGATGATCTTTCTCATGGGGCTGATCTATTGCCTGTGGCTGCGCCGCGTCGATCCTGACTGGGGCTCACGGCGGCTCATCGTGGCCCTTCCCCTGACCCTGCGCGGGTGCATCCTGGCCGCACTGGCAGCGGGTTTGTTGATGACCCAATCGCGCGGGCCTTGGCTGGGCATGCTCCTGGCGCTGGTCTTTGTGGCGTTCACGCGCATCTTTTCCGCCGGCAAAGCCGCCTTGGCCTTCCTGGCCTTTCTGGTGGTATTTGGAACGGGGGCTTATTTTGCTGGCACGCAATATACCGATGCCAGCCTGCACTCCGCCACCACCGAGGCGCAGCGCAACGCCGTCTATCGCCGCGAGTTGCTGACGAACTACACACCCATCGTCGAGGAGAGGCCCACCTTCGGGTGGGGCATCACCACCTACCCGACCGTCCACGGTCAGCAGTCGATCGACAACGAGTACCTGTTATTGATGGTGACGGAGGGATTCTTCGGACTTGCGGTTTTTCTCTCGATCCTCTTCGGAACCGGCGTCCGCCTGCTGCAGCGCATGGCCCGGCCGCTCCAGCCTGAGGACCGGCTGCTGGTGATCGCGCACCTCTCCGTGCTGATCGGGCTGGTGACCACCGTGACCACCGTCTACATGGGCGAGCAGGTAGTCGTGCTGTTCTTCCTGTTCGTGGGCTGGGTGCAGGGAATGCGTCCGGCGGGCGTTCCTGCCGATGCCTGGCAGGCGCTTGGCACGCAGCCGCGTTTCCGGCGCATTTTGGCATAGAAAGGATTCTCGATTGCATTTGGCCCTCCACCTTTCGGCGCAACTGCTGGCGGCAGCACTGGTTCTGCTGACCGCGCCGCTGTTCGTCGATCTGGCCGTGTCGTTGCTTGGGAATCTGCTGCATCCAGGCACCAGCGGCGAGCGCGAGCGCCATCCGATCCGGCTGGCTGTGGTGATTCCGGCGCATGACGAAGAGGCGATGATCGGGCGCACCGTGCGTTCGCTGCTGGCTCCCGGCTGCGCGATCACGGAGGCTCAGCAGGTCGCAGACGTCTGGCAGGTTCCAGTTTTCGTCGTCGCCCACAACTGCTCCGACGCAACGGCTGCGCGGGCCGCGGAGACTGGGGCGCGGGTGTTGGTCCTGAACAATCCGCAGATGCGCGGCAAGGGTGCTGCCTTGCGTTTTGGCTTCGAGGCCGCGCACCGGGCCGGCGCGAATGCCTTTCTGGTGATGGACGCCGATTCCATTGCCAGCGCGAACCTGATCGAGGTCACTCGCGCGGCGCTCACCGCCGGTGCTGGCGCAGTGCAGTGCCGTTACGAGCTCGAAAGGCCGGCGGGACCCACCACCTCACGGGCGCGTCTGCGGCGGATGGCATTCCGGGGCATCAACGTTCTGCGCGCGCGCGGCCGCGCGCAGCTTGGTTTTTCTGCGGGCATTTTCGGGAACGGTTTTGCGCTTACCCAGGCGACGCTCGAGCGTGTGCCCTATACAGCCGATAGCATCTGCGAAGATCTGGAGTACCACATCCGCTTGGCGTGCGCGAACGTGCGGGTGGAGTGGCTCGACGATGCAGTTGTCACCGCGCCGCTGTCGCCGCGCGGCGCCGCCCAGTCCGCACAGGAGGCGCGCTGGGAGGGTGGGCGTGTGCAGGTCGCCTTCCGCGGCACCGGTTCTCTGCTGCGGTCGGCCTTCCGCGGCAACTGGCGGGCCATCGAAAACCTGGCTGAGGCATGGAGCCTGCCGCTCTCCCGCGGCGTGGCAGTGCTGGCCTTGGCAGCGCTGCTGCCCGTGCACTGGCTGCACATCTATGCGGCTGCCAGTGCGGTCATTGCCACCGTCTATGTGCTGGGAGCGGCTGCGCTCGGCAGCGAGCCGGGCCGCGATCTTGCCGCACTGGCCGCCGCCCCTGCGCACATCGCATGGAAGCTGCTGATGACGCCGCTGGTGATGCGCCATACCCACAGGCGCGCCGCCTGGGTGCGCACGGAACGGGAGGCGCCGCTGCCATGAGCGAAGGCGCACTGATCCCTGTCCTCGAAGATTCCCGCCTGCGGCCCGAGAGAACGCCTGCGGCCGGAGCGGCCGCTCCCCTCGAAGAGGTGCGCGGCAGGTTTAACCGCAATGTGGTGATGACAATTGCTGCGCGCGTCATCAACATGACGCGTGGCGTGGTGCTGGTGCCGTTTCTGCTGGCGCATATCGGCTTGCAGGCCTATGGCATCTGGACCACTGCTTTCATCCTCGTATCCTACGTCGGCATTACCACCATGGGCTTCTCCAGCGTCTATATGAAGTACGCTGCGGAGTTCCAGGCCCGCCGCGAATTTGATCGCCTCAACTCGCTGCTGTCCACCGGACTGGCCATCACCGTGCCGCTTTGCACGGCCATCTTCATTGCCTTCTATCTGGGCTGGAACGGGTATGCGCACTGGCTGCACCTGCCGTCGGCCCATGCCGCCGACGGCCGTGAAGCCATCCTCATCGTGCTCGGCGTCTTTCTCTCCAGCATCGCCTTCAATGGCTTCGGCGACGTCCTTGCCGGATGCCAGCAGATCGCCCCCACGCAGGTCTTCCTCATGCTCGGCCTGCTGGTCGAGTTCGGACTGATTCTGCTGCTGGTCAGTCACGGGCGCGGCATTCGCGGGTTGGCCGAGGCCTACCTGGCGCGCACCCTGGTGGATGACGGCCTGACCATCTGGTGGGCCTGGCGCAAGCTCGACTGGCTGCATCTTTCTCCGCGCCTGGTGCGCCGTGAATCGATCCGCTACGTGCTCCACTTCGGCGGCATGGTGCAGTTTCAGAGCTTTCTCGATATCTTCCTCAGCTACTTCGAGCGGGTGGCTGCCCTGGGGCTCATCGGAGTGGCGGCGGCAGGGCTGATGGACGTAGCCAAAAAGTGGCAGAACGCCTTCTCCTCGGTGCCCATGGCTTTCTTTTATGCCTTGTTGCCCGCTGCCTCGCACGTGGATGCCGCCTCCTCTGAGGCGGAGCGGAAGGGCAATTTGCGCAAGCTCTACCTGAGCAGTTCGCGCCACTCCAACCTCTGC
>JAJZCY010000144.1 GCA_021828835.1 Acidobacteriota bacterium
GGCGCTTCCTCGTGGCCCAGGCCGGCGCGCTGCTGGCCCGCGTCCTCTATGTCAAGCGCAACGGCAACAAGACATTTGTGGTCACCGATGCGGCCATGAACGACCTCATCCGCCCCGCGCTCTACCAGGCGCACCACGAGATTCTGCCGGTGCAGCCGCGGGCAGGGAAGCCGCGCACGGTCGATATTGTCGGTCCCGTCTGCGAATCGGGCGATTTCTTTGCGCACGATCGAAAGATGCCGCCGCTCGAGCCTGGCGATCTCATCGCGGTGCTCGATGCCGGCGCATATGGAATGGCGCAGAGTTCGAACTACAACACCCGCATGCGGCCCCCCGAAATCCTCGTTGAGGGAGCGCGCGCGCGCGTCATTCGCCGCCGCGAAACCATGGCCGACCTGCTGGGACCGGAGAGCATCTAAGCCGGGGGTGGAGGAGCCCCCGCCATGCTTTCGGGTCTCGCCTCGATGTTCCGCATCGAGACGCTGGTTTACCAATTCATCGGATTCCGCAAGAAGCAGGTGCCGGTGCCCGGAGTCGGGCGCGGCGTGTTCTTCCGCGCCAGCGAGAGCTCCATCCATTTCCTGTTCTCCGAAGACGCAATCCGCCGCCGCCTCTTCCTCCGCTTCCTTCGCGATGGCTTCTCCGGCGTCTTCCTGGTGCGCAATGGACGCTGGGTGAGCTATGGCTGGTACACCTCGCCGGGCGCGGGCCGTCCGCCCCACCTGCCGCCGTGGGCAGGCCAGATGGGCGCCTACTGGATATTCCACTGCCGCACCCGCGAAGAGTATCGCAACCAGGGCAATTACAAGCGCCTGCTGGCGCAGATCGCGCAGTTGATTAATGTCCGCGACGATGCCGCCTGGGTGCTTTGCGACACGCTCCCGGACAACTTCGCCTCGCGCAGCGCCGTGCTGCAATCGGGCTTTAGGCCGGCTGGCGTGCTCACCTCCTATTGTCCCGTTCCGGGTGTCTTCCTGAAGAGCCTCTGGGATCGGCAGCGGGAACACTTCCCGCCGCTTGAATACGCCGCGGAAGCGGCCCCCCGGAGAGCAGCCGGTTAGTCCGGCCCCACCTCCCCATCGGATCTCCCCCCGTCCTGTTATCGTGATCCCGGAGGTTCTTTGTGAACAAGATAGGGCTGCGGGTTCTGTGTGTGCTGGGGACGTGTGCCGCAGTGATTGCGGCAGCCTCGGTGGCACGTGCCGATTCGCCAGTGGTGAAGACAAAGCAGGGCAGCGTGCGTGGCAAGCTCATCAACAACGGACAGGTTGCGGCCTTTCTGGGCATTCCCTATGCCGCGCCGCCGGTCGGCGATCTTCGCTGGCGGCCGCCGCAAGCGCCCGCGCGCTGGCGCGGCACCCGCAACGGCACCCGCTTTGGCGCGCATTGCTATCAAACCCACCAGTTCGAGGACATGGTCTTTCAGGACAGCGGTCCCAGCGAGGATTGCCTGTTTCTGAACGTCTACGCGCCGGCGAACGCTACGGCGAAGAGCAAGCTTCCTGTCATGTTCTGGATTCACGGCGGCGGCTACCAGGGCGGATCCGCCTCCGAGCCGCGCCACGACGGTGACTTTCTGCCCACCAGGGGCGTCGTGCTGGTCACCATCAACTACCGGCTCGGCGTCTTCGGCTTCCTGGCCACTCCGGCGCTGGCCCGCGAGGGCAATGGCGCGGCAGGGAACTACGGCCTCATGGATCAGGTCGCGGCGCTCCAGTGGGTGAATAGCAATATCGCGGCCTTTGGCGGTGACCCGCAAAACGTCACCATCTTCGGCGAAAGCGCCGGCTCCTACTCCGTATCGCTGTTGATGGCGTCGCAGTCCGCCCGCGGCCTGTTCGCCAAGGGCATCGGCGAAAGCGGCGGCGAACTGGACATCGGCGGGCCGCAGCATCCCGGCTTTGGCCAGGTGGAGCAGCAGGATGAGGCCTGGGTCAAGTCGCTGGGGATGAACCTCACGCATCTCCGCGAGCTGCCGCCGGACATCATCATCGCGGCCGCGCAGCGTAGCGACGCGCCGCGCTTCAGGCCGACCGTGGACGGCAGCTTTCTTACCGAGCCGGTGGCCGTGACCTATGCGGCCGGACAACAGGCGCATGTGCCGCTGCTCGCCGGCTGGAATCGCGACGAGATGAGCGGGCTGGCCAAGGGCATGACGGCGGCCAAATGGAAGCAGTATGCCCAACAGCACTTCGGCGACAAGGCGCAGGAGTTTCTCAAGTACTATCCCGCCGATAACGACGCGCAAGCGATTCGCTCCGCAATCGACTTCAACAGCGACTCCTTCATCGCCTTCGGCACCTGGCGCTGGGTCCAGGCACAGGTAAAGACAGGCCAGTCGCCGGTCTACCGCTACCACTTCATGCTGCCCGCGCCTCCAAGTAAGTTCCATCCCGGATCGTCCGCATTCCATTCCGACGACATCGAATACGTCTTCGGTACGCTGGACACCCGTCCCGGGGCCGTCTGGCGGCCGGAAGACCGGCAGCTCAGCAGCCAGATCATGACCTACTGGACGAACTTTGCCCGCAGCGGCAATCCCAATGGTGCCGGCGTGCCGCAATGGCCCCGTTTCGATCAGACCGATCAGGTGCTGAATCTCGGCAACCCCACGGTGGTCGTGCCCGATACCACGAAGCCCCGGTACGAGTTCCTGATGCGGCTCTGGAATATCGAGCCGTAACCCCTTGCATCGGGCTTTCCCTTAACGAGGAGTGCCGGTCTCCCGACCCCACGCCCTGTTGCAGAGACAGAAAAAGGCCGTATTGCCGTGATCCGCAGATCCTGGCAATACGGCTTTTTTCTATGCGTGAGCTTAGTTGGCGCCCGAAGCGGCTTCGAACCCGGCGACCTGCGGCTGCGGAATCGTATTCACCGGCGGCGGGGCAGTAAAGCTTGCGCTCTGTGCGTTGATGGCGTTGGAGTAGTCGGGGCCGAGGCCCAGCTTGACCAGCGCGCGCGCATCCGGCATCAGCCGCGTCTGCCAGCCATGGTCGGCCTGGTACTTCTGCATGGCCGCGATGGTGGTCTGGTCCCAGTCGCCGCTCGGCTGACCATCCAGGTAGTGCGCCTTGATCAGCGCCGCCTGAATCTCCTTCACGCGATCCGGCTGAATCGCCTGCTGGCCGCGAATGCGATGGCGGTAGAGAATGTGGTGGATCCGCCGGTGCGAATGCCTGGTCTTGGCTTTCCGGTGCGACGTTCCCGCCGTGGGCGCCCGCTTGACGTGAGAGGCGAACGCAGGTGTTGCAAGCAGTGCTCCACTGAGCACGATGGCCAGAATGGCTCGAAAAGGAAACACGTCTTCTACCACCTTGTGAAAAAGATACTTCCGGTCGATCTTTGGACTTTTGCCGAGTTTACCGGACAATCACCAAGGCCTGCAACCCGGAAATCCTTCGGGTTGCTCTTTCTGACACCGGAGCGGGACGCGCTGGCGCGCGTCCCGCCCTGGGAATTACTGCAAAGTCCCGCCGATGTAGTTGATGCCCTCCTGAGGATGCTGCGGGTCAAGCACCTCGAACACCACATCATCGCCGGTCTTCAACTGGCTCACGATCGCGTTGAACTCGTCTTTCGTACCCGTTGGGTGCCGGTTTACGCGGGTGATGACCAGTCCCGGCTGCAGACCCTGCAAATCGGCGAACGAGCCCGGCCGAACCGCGACGATCTCCACGCCCGGCACCTTCAACTTCGACTGCGTTGCCTGCGACTCCTGCCGCACCACTAGCCCCAGCTTGGTCTCGCCTGCATCGGGGCTGCCGTTCTGCTGGTTCTGCGCCTGCTGTGGGTTGTTCAGATTGGCAAACACCTTGTCGCGGTCCCCGATCGTGACCGTGGTGGTTTGCTCCTTGCCGTTGCGCAAGAACCCGACGCGCGCAGTCGAGCCGGGACGGCGGTTGGCGATATCGTTCACCAGGTCGTCGCCATTCTTGATCGAGCGGCCGTCGATGGTGGTGATGATGTCGCCCGCCTTCAGGCCCGCCTTGTCCGCAGGTCCGCCGGGTTGAACCTCCTGGACCAGGACACCGTTCTTGAAGCCGTACACACGGTTGACGGCGTCGGAGAGGCCCTGGCGGAACTGGATGCCGATCGAGCCGCGAATCACCTTGTGCTCGGGACCGATCAGGTCGTTGTAAACCGAAACTACCGTGTTCGACGGCATCGCGAAGCCAATGCCCTGATAACCCGCCGATTGCGTGTAGATCGCGGTGTTTACCCCGATCACATCCCCGTTCATGTCCAGCAGCGGTCCGCCGGAGTTGCCGGGATTGATCGCCGCATCGGTCTGCAGGAAGTGCTGGAACTGGCCGCTGGCGCCTGGCTCAATGGTCCGGTTCTTGGCCGAAATGATGCCTGCCGTCACCGTCTGCGACAGCGCGAACGGGCTGCCGATAGCCTCAACCCAATCGCCCACCTGCACGTTGTCGCTGTTGCCCATCTTGACAGTGGGCAGCGGCTTGTCGGTGTCGATCTTGATCACCGCCAGGTCGGTGGCCTTGTCCACACCGATGACCCGCGCCGGGCGCCCCATGTCCGTGGTATCGGGATCGGTGGAGAGCTTCACGTAGATCTTGTCGGCCTTGTCCACCACGTGATCGTTGGTGATGATGTAGCCCTTGGGATCGACGATGAAGCCTGAGCCCAGCGACTCCTGCACACCCTGATTGCCACCATCGCCCTGATCGGGGCCTCCCGGAATCTGCCCCCCGAAGAAGCGGTTGAAGAAGTCCTGGAAGCCGTCGTCGCCTCCGCCTCCCTGATTGCCGCCCTGGCCGCTGCCGTCGGGATTCTGCGGAATTCCGCGCCCGAAATGGCCGCGCGACTTCGACTGCTTGGGCAGCGTCTGGGTGTTGATATTCACCACCGCCGGCCCGACGAGCCGCGCAATCCGGGTGAAGTCGTTCGGTTGAATCGCAGTGTTGACGATCTTCAGCGGAGAAGCATCGGCGCTGGTGTTCTGCTTCTCCTGTCCGCGAACGCCGTGCGCGGCAAACGACCCCGCGACAATCACGACCGTAAGCGTGCCGAGCAGAATGTAGACTGAGGCTAGGCGCCGCGTGCGCCACCGTTCCAAGAGCGATTTCATGACGTCATTGACCTCTTCAGGTGACCAGCGCCCGCGCTGGAATTGTGGGCTTCACCACTGAGTATAGCCAACCGGGCCTCAATCCGTTTGGCATCTGGAGTTTCCGCTTAGCCACACTCCCGCGCTCTGTTGAGGAGCACCTCTCCCGCTTAGATGCAGACGCAATCAAAGTGTTATGCCGCCAAAACGAAAGAATACGGGCGGCTTCCCTGCGTTTACTGCAAATGCATGTCCGCCATGTAAACCTGTCGCCCTGCGACATAGGTCTCCAGTGTTCGGGTGGTAAGCAAACTGGCGGCTGGAGCCCGGTACAGGTCCCGATCCACGAGGATGAAGTCCGCGTCATAACCGGGTTGCAGCTTGCCCTTGGTTTTCTCCGCGAACTCCGCGTAGGCTGAGCCCTGGGTGTAGGCTGCCAGTGCCTGTCCGCGGGAGATCTTCTGCTCTGGAAAGTAGCTCCTGGTGCCCGCCTCGTTCTTGCGGGTCACCGCGGCATACAGGCCGCGGTAGGGCGAGATGGGCTCAACCGGATAGTCTGTTCCGAAGGCCAGCCGTACTCCGGCCTGTAGAAACGCCTTCCAGGTGTAGGAGGAAGCGGCGCGCGTCGGTCCGAGCCGCGCTTCGGCCCAGTTCATGTCGGTCAGCAACTGGCAGGGCTGCATCGACGCAAGGACGCCGAGTTCGCGAAAACGCGCAATCTCCGCCGGATCCACCACCTGTGCGTGCTCGATCCGGTTGCGAGGAAGCGAGTCGCGCCGGTACTTCAACTGCCGCGGATCCTTGAGATGGTAAAGACGCAGCTCTGCTTCCTCGATGGCATCGAGCGCCATGGAGACCGCCTCGTCGCCGATGGCGTGAAAGCCAAGCTGAAAGCCCGCGAGTTGCCGTTCGACCGCCATCCGGTTCAGTTGGGGCTGCGTGTACTGCGGCAGCCCGGTGTTGCCCGGGTCGTCGCTATAGGGAGCCTTGAGTGCCGCCGTGCGCGAGCCCAGCGATCCGTCCATGAAGCCCTTCAGCATCCCCGTGTGCAGCATGGGATCATCCCCGGGATGGCTGGCGCGCATCTGCTTCTCCTCCGCCAGCGGCTCCAGGAAAGGAATCCACTCCGTCATGCGCACATCGAGCTGACCCGCCTTCTCGAGTTCTTCGGCGGCCAGAAAAATCTGCCAGTCGCTGAAGTCCTGCACGCTCGTGACTCCATGCGCCACGGCATCGGCAATCGCCAGCTCCAGTGCGCGTTTCCGCTCTGCCGGCGTGGGAGCGGGAATGACCTTTTCCACCAGTTCCTGCGCCGATTCGCGCAGGATGCCGGTCGGCTGGCCATGGCGGTCGTGATCGATGGCGCCGCCCTCCGGCGGCAAGGTCTTGCCGGTGATGCCCGCCGCTTCGAGCGCTGCCGTATTCGCCAGGGCAATGTGTCCGTCGACCCGCACCAGAAAGGCGGGATGCCCCGCCGTGACGTTGTCCAACTCATTCCGGGTGGGGAGCGCCTTGTCCGGCCACAAGGTCTGATCCCAGCGCCCGCCGGTGATCCAGTGGCCGGGCGGTGCATTGCGCGCGAATCGCTCGACCGCCTCCATCATCTGGCTCAGCGAACGCGTGTCCGTCAGGTCCAGCGTCAGCTTCAGGCTGCCAGCCTCGCCCAGGTGCACGTGCGCATCATCGAATCCGGGAAAGACATAGACGCCGGTCCGCGCGGTGGCCACATCGCGAATGCGCGTCTTGGGCCCGGCCAGCTTCATGACCTGCTGCGTGGCGCCGATCGCGACAATCTTCCCGTTGCGGACCGCCATCGCTTCCACGGTCTGCGGCTTGTCCTGCGCAAATCCCTGGCCGGTGTAGATCACCGCATGGGTCAGGATGAGATCGGCAGGAGCGCCTGGCGGCTGCGCGAACGTGATGCCGCCGCCCATCAATCCAGCGGTAACCAGCAAGGCTGAAAAACGCATGCGCGGAGTCTAGCAGAGTTCGGGGCAGGGAAGTTATTGTTGCGCGCTCCACTCCAGCATCGCCAGCGTCAGCAGCAGGACGCGGCGCAGGCCCAGTTCGCGATCGCGGGCGCAGTACCACTCCGCCAGCGTGTGTGCCGCGCCGCCTTCTCCGCCCGCTCCGATGGAGAGCGCGGGCACCCCCAGCGAAAGGGGAATGTTGGCGTCGGTTGAGCCCAGCCGAAGATCGGTGCGCAAGCCCAGATGCCGGTCGACCGCGCGCAGCGTGGCGAGCAGCGGCGACTCCTCGGGCAGGCTCGCCGCCGGCCGTTCGCCGATCTTCTCGATCGCGAACGCCAGCGGTCCCCGAAGCGCCTTTCCGGTGCTGCTGGCGCGGTGGTTGGCCTGTTGCACGGCATCTTCCAGCGCCCGGTGCAGCGCCACCTCCAGGCGGATCAGTTGCTCCGGGTCGGTTGAGCGGAAATCGATGGAGGCCTGCGCCTGTTCGGGAATGGAGTTCACGCTCTTGCCGCCGCGAATGGTGCCGACATTCATCGTCGTGCGCGGCTCATCCGGCAGCGGTGCCTCTGCGAGCCCGGCCAGCGCCGCGCCCAGCGCGAGAATCGGATTGGGCGTGCCCGCGTCCGTGAAGCTGTGGCCGCCGGGTCCGGTAACGGTCGCCTGAAAACGCCTGCTGCCCAATGCCTGCGTGACCGCCGCATCTGCTCCTGCCCCGTCCAGCACGATATGGGCCGCAATCCGTCCTGCCAGGGTGGTTTGCTTGTAGAGGTGCCGCACGCCGCGTAAATTGCCCTCGCCCTCTTCGCCCACATTGGCCAGGAAGATCAGAGGCGCGGGAACTTCCACGCCCGCTCTGACGAGAGCGTGTGCGATGGCCAGCAGTCCGGCCAGCCCGGCTCCGTTGTCTGAGGTTCCGGGCCCAGACAGACGATCGCCTTCCAACACCAGATTCAGCGGCGTGTCGGCGGGAAACACCGTGTCCAGATGTGCCGACAGAATCACGACAGGGCCGGTGCTCTCCGGCGGAAGTTGCGCAGCCGGCAGCACGCCCAGTACGTTGCCTTCGGCGTCCATCTCCACACCCGTCAAACCGGCCTCGTGGAAGCGCTCTGCAAACCACTTCGCGCGCGCCTCTTCCTGGAAGGGCGGCGCGGGGATGGCGACCAGCTCCCGGTGCCAATCCATGATCGTCTTGGGATTGTTGTGCAGCCACGAGAAAGCCGCATGAACGGCGCGCCGCGCCGCCAGCGCCGTCACCTGCGAATACGCGGAATTGCGGAAGAGAGAACCCATGCGAACCGTTTCAGAGTAGCAGGCGATGCGCGGCGCAACCGTGTGCCGGTCACTGCATCTCCGGCTCTTCCTCAGCCGGGTCATATTCCACAGAGTGCAGGAACAGGCCGCGCGCCGGAGCCGTGGGGCCGGCCTCCATGCGCGACTGCGCCGCCAGGATCGCGGGAAGATCCTCCACCGCCAGTGCACCGCGTCCCGCGTCCAGCATGGTGCCCACCAAGTTGCGGACCATGTGGTGCAGGAATCCGTTGCCGCGCACGCGATACACCCACAACTCGCCGGCCTCGCACGCGCGCCGCTCCCATGCGGAAGCAAAGATGGTGCGCACCGTAGAGACAGGGCAGACCGGATCGTCTCCGGCGTCGTCCTCTGCCTCGCGAGTCGTCCGATCCGGGTCTGTTGCGGCGAAGCTTTTGAAGTCGTGCTCACCGAGAAAGCTCTGTGCCCCGCCTTGCAGCCGTTCGAAGTCGAGCGGCCATCGATACGCATAGACATACCGGGCCAGAAACGGCGGGCATAGATCGCTCCGCAGCACGCGGTACTCGTAGGTCTTGGCCTGTGCCGAATGCCGGGCGTGAAAGCTGCTTCGTACCATCTTGACTTCAGACACGCGGATGGCCGCGGGCAGGGTCCTGTTCAGAGCCCGGCGCAGATTGTCGGCGGGGATCGGAGCCAGCAGGGCAAAGCTGGCCACCTGGGCCAAGGCATGCACTCCCGCATCGGTGCGGCCCGATCCTTGTGGCAACGGTGATTCTCCGGTGATTCGCCCCAGCGCCGCCTGCAATTCGCCCTGCACCGTCGGCTTTCCCGGCTGCACCTGCCACCCGAAGAAGTCAGTCCCGTCGTAGGTGAGGGTTACCTTCCAGGTTCGTGGCGCAGGCGCGAGTTGGGCCGGGTCGTGCATGGATTCAACCTAATTAGCCTACTCGACGCGCCAGCCGCTTCCTCGCCGGCGAGCGTGGATTCCCTGCGCCCAGGCGGGTTTTGCATTGTCAGCGGCCGGCCCGAAGAGGTATTTTACTAAATGGTTAGTTAATTTCTCCGTGTCCGTCCACCGCCCTTGCTGAGGCCGGCTGGCTCCGCCTACTGGAACAGCGGCCCCGCATCTCGCGTAATAATTGAGGGTATAACCCGTGCAGTCACAATTTCTTTGAAGCCACCAGCCGCCGCGATCATCCGACAAGCAAACGGCAATTTATGGCTGTCTCGATCGTTTCAACCTTGTGGAGAGGGATCATGCGTTTTCGTCGTACCCGTCATCTGAGCCGTGCCATCCCCCAGACCCATGGAGCGGTAGCCGGCAACCGGCTGCGCAGCGCCGCCGCCGTCATGCTCACCCTGGCATCCTGCATGCCTTCGGCGCTTGCGCAACAGCAGGTCCTGGGAGCAGGCCAGAAGCATCCGGAGAAGGCTGCCTCCAACCTGCCTGCGGCGCCGGCCCCTGTCACTTCGCCCATTCTCCACACCACCCTGCGGGATTATTCCCGGGCCTATGCCACCTGGCTCCGCAATCCCATCAATGTCTACCGCCCCACCAGCATCGGCAAGGCCAGCTTTGAGAACTCGGTGCGCCTGGCCGACCTGGTCAGGGAGGGCAAGATCTATCTCAGCCTCTCCGATGCCATTGCCCTGGCCATCGAAAACAACTACGACATCGCTATCGCCCGCTACGATCTGGATATTGCCGATACCGACATCCTGCGCACCAAGAACGGCTCCGCTCCCCTGGGCGCGCCCACCGGCCTGGTGACGGGAACGCTGGGCGGTTCCACATCCACACTGACCACGGGCGGGGGCCCGGGCGGCACCACCGTCGGTTCGGGCGGTGCAGGATCGGGCGTCAGCGGCCTCACGCTCACCACCGCCGGAGCGGGACCCGCTCCCGAGCCGCTCGATCCCTCCCTGACCGGCACCGTCCAGTTCGACCGCAACCGCACCCAGTTCACCAGCCCCTTCAGCCCAGCGGCATCCACCAATACCAACTCGTACGACTTCACCTATAACCAGGGATTCACCCCGGGAACCCTCTTGGGCCTCTCGTGGAACAACACCCGCGTCACCACAAACAGCCCCTTTGCTCTGTATCTGCCCAATTACACCTCCATGTTCAAGGCGACGGTGACGCAGCATCTGCTCCAGGGCGCCGGCATCTGGATCAACAAGCGCTACATGTACATGGCCGCTAACGATCGCAGGATCGCCGACGCCTCCTTCCGTCAGCAGATTCTCTATACCGTCAACCAGGTGGAGAGCATCTACTGGGGCCTGGTGCAGTCCTACGAGAATGTGCAGGCGAAGCAGCGCGCCCTCGATCAAAGCACGCAACTGCTGTCGGACAACCGTAAGCAACTCCAGATCGGCTCCATGGCCCCGCTCGATGTGGTGAACGCTGAGTCCACCGTTGCCAGCGACAAGCAGGCTCTGATCAGCGCAGAGAACTCGCTCAACTACCAGCAGCAGATCATCAAGCAGGCCATCGC
>JAJZCY010000145.1 GCA_021828835.1 Acidobacteriota bacterium
TCAAATGATGTTCATGCGATTGCCCTGCCCTCGCGTAAAAGCATGGGGGCGGCAGCGTTTTGGTAAAGTTTTGATGGGTGAATAGACATGGCACAGGAAAACTCATTCGATATTGTCAGCAAGGTCGACCTGCAGGAAGTGCGCAATGCCATCGACCAGGCCCTCAAGGAGATTCGCCAGCGCTTCGATCTCAAGGATTCCCACTCGGAGATCAAGATGGAGGGCGATGACGCCATCCAGCTCGCCTCGGCCAATGAGTACAAGCTCGAAGCTATCAAGGAGATCCTTGGTCAAAAGCTGGTCAAACGGGGCGTCTCGCTCAAGAACCTGACCTACGGCAAAGTGGAGCCGGCGGCCGGCCAGAGCGTGCGCCAGAAGATCACCCTCCAGCAGGGCATCCCCGGCGAGAAGGCCAAGGAGATCGTCAAGCTCATCAAGGACGCCAAGAAAAAGGCGCAGGCCAGCATCCAGGGCGACACCGTGCGCGTCTCCAGCAAGGACCGCGACGAGCTGCAATCCATCATCGCCATGCTGCGCGGGCGCGACCTGGGCGTGGACCTTCAGTTCACCAATTACCGGACCAACTGAGCTCGAATCGGGTATTCTGAAAGCGTCTGGTACTTCGGGGAACTTTGAGCACACTGACCATAGCAACGGCGCGCGAGGTCTTCGAACTGCTGCGCGAAGACATGGTGGCCATCGAGCAGGAGCTCGGCCGCGATGCCGCTTCCAGCGTCAGCACCATCACCGAGATCGCCGAATACCTGCGCGAAGGCGGCGGCAAGCGCATTCGTCCCTCGCTGCTGCTGCTGGCTGCGCATCAGCTTGGCTACCATGGCCCCGGCGCCATTCGGCTGGGCGCGGTGGTGGAGATGGTGCATGCGGCCACGCTGGTCCACGATGACATTATCGACGGCGCCGATACCCGCCGCGGCCGCCCCTCGGCAAACACCACCTGGGGCAATGAAAAGTGCGTGCTGGCCGGCGACTGGATGTACATGCAGGCCTTCAAGGTCGCCCTCGAAGAGAAAAACTTCTACATCCTCGAGCTGCTGATCGGGCTCACCCAGCAGATGGTCGAGGGCGAGCTGCTGCAGATCCAGAAGCTGGGCAAGGCCGTCTCCGAAGCCGAGTACTACGACCTGATCTTCCGCAAGACCGCATGCCTGTTCTCGGTCTCCATGCGCATGGGCGCGGTGCTGGCCGGCGCCACCGAGGCCGAAGAGAACGCCTTCGCCACCTATGGCCGCGGCGTGGGACTGGCCTTCCAGATCGTCGATGACGTGCTCGATCTCACCGCCAGCGAAGAAGTGCTGGGCAAGCCGGTAGCCAGCGACCTGCGCGAGGGCAAGGCCACGCTGGCCGTGATCCACGCCTTCGACCACGGCACCGCCTCCGATCGCAAGGCCATTCAGCGCGTGCTCGACGACCGCAGCTTTGAGAACGTCAGCCGGCAGCAAATCCAGGAAGCGCTGGTGCGCAACGGCTCGGTGGAGTACGCAATGGCCGCTGCCGACCGCTACGCCGGCCAGGCCCGCCAGGCGCTGGCCGGCTTCTCCGACTCCGACTTCAAGCGTGCCCTGCTCTGGGTCCCCGAGTTCGTCGTCGCCCGCGAAAAGTAGCGGAAGCCATTCCGGGTCTGCAGCGGTTTCGGTCTTTCAGATTGCACTGAGCCTGTCCACAGCCTATGAGCGAAAAAGAAATCTGGTCCGCCGCCGATCTCTACTTTGCCGACCTGCTTGCCCCCAGCGACGCGCAGTTGGATGCCGCGCTCGCTGCCAATCACGCCGCCGAACTGCCCGCCATCGATGTCTCGCGCAATCAGGGCAAGTTCCTGCACCTGCTGGTGCGCATCACCCAGGCCAAGCGCGTGCTCGAAGTAGGCCTGCTGGGCGGCTACAGCACCATCTGGATGGCGCGGGCGCTGCCCCAGGGCGGACGCATCATCTCACTGGAATATAGCCAGAAGCACGCCGACGTCGCGCGCAAAAACCTTGACCGCGCCGGGCTGCTCGATCGCGTGCAGATTCGCGTCGGGCCTGCTCTTGAAACCCTGCCGGTGCTCGCCGCCGAAGAAGCCGGGCCCTTCGACCTCATCTTTCTCGATGCCGACAAGCCGAACAATCCGAATTACCTGGAATGGGCGCTGAAGCTGGCGCGGCCGGGCACCGTGATTGTGGTGGACAATATCGTGCGCCAGGGCAAAGTGGTCGATGGCGGCAGCAGCGACGCCAACGTGCAGGGCTCGCGCAAGACCGTCGAGCGCATGGCCGCCGAGCCGCGCCTCAGTGCAGTTGTCATGCAGACGGTGGGGAGCAAAGGCCACGACGGATTTGCCATCGCGGTGGTGCAGGAAGTCCGTAGCTAATCAGCCATCATTCCGCGCAGCGCCTCGGCATAGTGGGCAGGCAGCGCCTTCCGCTGCAATTGGTCGTCGCACACCACGTGCACGGTTTCGCCTTCCGCCAGCAGCGCCGGTTCGCCGCCGTCATGTGCTTTGCGCAGGATGCGATAGGCGAACTTGAGCACTGAGCCGCGCAGCAGCGCCGGGCGGGTCTCGATCTGGATTACATCGTCGTACCGTGCCGGCGAGCGGTAGCGGCACTTCGCTTCCACCACCGGCAGAATGCACTCGTGCTCGCGCTCAAGCTGGCTATAGGCCAGTCCCAGCGAGCGCAGCAACTCCACGCGTCCCAGCTCAAACCAGACCAGGTAGTTGGCATAGTAGACGATGCCCATCTGGTCGGTCTCCGCATACCGCACCCGCACTTCCGTGGTCACCGGCATTCGTGCTCCAGAGAACAGAGAACAGTGAACAGTGAACAGTGAACAGTGAACAGTGAACAGTGAACAGAGAACAGAGAACAGTGATTCAACAGACCCCTGGTCACTGTTCACTGACCACTGTTCACTGCTTTTCTTACGGCTTCACGTGCGTGAAGATCGGCAGTTTGGTCACGTCGTTGAAGATGATGAAGACGAAAAACACCATCAGCACCACGAAGGCGGCCTGGTAGATGCGCTCCTTCACGTTCATGCTGATGTCGTGCCGCATCACGCTCTCAATCAGCAGCAGCAGGATCAGTCCGCCGTCCAGGATCGGAAAGGGCAGCAGATTCAGGATGCCCAGATTGATGCTGATCTCGCCGGCCAGGCCGAACTTGGGCAGCCAGCCGTTCATCTCCGCGGCGTCGCCGGCTGCGCGGGCAATGCCCACCGGGCCCATCAACTGGGTCACCGATACCTTGTGCGTGAACAGCCGTTGCAGCACCTCGAACACCAGCCAGGAGTTCTGCTTGCAGAAGGTCGCCGACTTCGTCCAGGCCTCGCCCAGCGGCAGAGGCTTGTTCTCGTAGGGCGGCGGCATGGTCGCGAAGCCGAGCTTCCAGCTCGTGTCCAGCTTCGCCGGCGTGGCCGTCATTTGCACCGTCTTGCCCTGGCGCAGCACCTCCAGGTGCATGGGCTTGCCCTGTTGAGCCTGCATGTAGGCCAGCAGCGTGGTCACGCTGTGGAAGGGATGCCCGTCGATGCTCTCGATCTGGTCGCCGGCCTGCAAACCCGCGGTTGCTGCGGGCGTTCCGGGCTGCACCTCGGCCACGGAGATGGGCCCTGGCAGCATCTCCGGCAGGATGCCGGCATCGCTCAGGTCGAAGTCGTCGTTACGTGCCGCAGAAGGAACGTGCATGGTAAGCGGCACCAGTTGGCCTTCGCGCTGCACGGTCGCCGAGATGTACTGGTTGGCATTGAGCTTCAGGTGCTCGTAAACCTGCTCCCAGGTGGGGTTCGCTACGCCGTCAAACTTCACGATCACGTCGCCGGTTTTGAAGCCGGCCATTGCGCCCGAGGAGTCGGGCGTCACCCACTCGATGGTAGTGGTCTTCACCTGCACTGACGGCACTTCGTTGATGTAGGCGTAGTAGAACCACATCAGACCCAGTGCCAGCACGAAGTTGGCAACGGGTCCAGCCAGGCCTATCAGGATGCGCTGCCAGCGCGGATGCGAGGTGAACGCGCCCGGATCGGCTTGTTGTGTCTGGATCGCCTCCCGGTCCGCGCCCTCGGTCGACAGGTTCTCCCCGGGCATATTCTCGCCCGTCATCTTGACATAGCCGCCCAGCGGAAGCGCGCAGACCTTGTAGTCGGTCTCGCCATACTTGAAGCCGAACAGCCGCGGTCCGAAGCCGATAGAGAAAGCTTCGACGCGTACCCGGCACAGCTTGGCCACAAGGAAATGTCCAAACTCGTGCACCACCACCATGATGCCGATGAGGACGATGAAAGCGACGACAGAGACCAGAAACTGATGCATTTTAAGAGGTTATCCTCAAAAAGCGGCGCGGCACGCAAAACAGCCCCGCCACCCTTCCTTCCCGCCGCCCTTGAGGGCGCGGTATCCATTCATTGGACGCCCCAGGGGGCGTCTCCGATTCCTAGATGCTGCTAGGGCCTGATAGAGGAGCGGGCCCGCTCCCGCGCCTCGCCATCCGCAGCCAGCACTTCAGCAATCGTGCCGGGGTGCGATTCGGGCGTGGCGGCGAGCACCTGCTCAATTGTACGCGGGATTCCGAGGAACGGTATCTTCCTGTCCAGAAAGGCCTCTACGGCCACTTCGTCGGCGGCGTTCAGGGCAATGCAGTGCGCGCCCCCCTTGGCCGCCGCCTCAAACGCCAGGCGCAGGCAAGGGAAGCGCTCGAAATCCGGCTCCTCGAAATCCAGATGCCGCAGCTTCGCCAGATCAAACGTCAGTGAAGAAGCTGGCCGTTCTGGATACGCCAGCGCATACAGAATCGGCAGGCGCATGTCGGTTACCGAGATCTGCGCCAGGATCGAGCCGTCGACGTACTCCACCAGGGAGTGCACGGTCGACTGGGGATGCACCGTGACCCGGACCTTCTCCGGGCCGACATCAAAGAGGCGGCAGGCCTCGATGACCTCCAGGCCTTTGTTGAGCATGGTGGCCGAGTCGATGGTGATGCGCCGGCCCATCACCCAGGTCGGGTGCTTCAGGGCCTGCTCCGGCGTGATGCTGGCAAACTGCTCCAGCGGCGTCTGGCGGAAGGGTCCGCCGGAGGCCGTCAGCCAGATGGCCTTCACCTCGGCGTGGGCGCCGACCCGCAGGCACTGGTGCACGGCGTTGTGCTCGCTGTCGATGGGCAGAATCGGCACATTCCGCTCGCGGGCGGCGCGGGTGAGGATCTCGCCGGCCGCCACCATGCACTCCTTGTTGGCCAGGCCGACAGGCTTGCCTGCAACGATGGCCGCATGGGTGGCTTCCAGCCCGGCCACGCCCACAATCGCCGAGACGACAAAGTCCGCCTCTGGCAGCGTGGCGATGGCAACCGTGCCGGCTGTACCATGCGCAACTTCGACGCCGGAGATGCCGGCCTCCCGGAGGCGCGCCGCCAGCTGGCCTGCCAGCTCCTCGGTGGCCATGGAGATCAGCCGGGGACGCCACCGCGCAACCTGCGCAAAGGCTTCCTCAAGATTGCGGCCGGCGGCCAGCGAAGCCACCGCATAGCGCTCGGGAAACTGTTCGACGATCGAAAGGGTGCTCTGTCCGATGGAGCCCGTGGAACCAAGAATGGCAAGTCGTTTCAAAGCAGCGTCTGACTCCTGGCTTCTAGCTGCAAATCGGGTGCCCCAGGTTCCCCGCTGTGGAGACCGGGGAAACCACGTCCTGTCCCCTGGTCCAGATTCTGAGTCCACACAAATCGGGAGGCTGAAAGCTAGCAGCTAAAAGCTATCTTAGAACGCCTGGTGGATCACCTGCGCGTACCAGAGGGCGGGCGCCGCTAGCAGCAGGGCATCGATGCGGTCGAGCACACCGCCATGCCCGGGCAGCAGCGAGCCCGAGTCCTTCACGCCGGCGGAGCGCTTCAGCGCCGATTCCGCCAGATCGCCGATCTGGCCCGCCACATTCACAATCGCTGCCAGCAGCAGCCAGTACCAGAGCTGGTCCGGATACGACAGGATGACGATGTCGTGCTGTTGCAGCAGGGTGGCCAAGCCCACCAGTCCGGCGGCGATCAGCATCGCCCCCGCCACCGAGGCCACGGCGCCTTCCCAGCTCTTGCCGGGGCTCAGCGCGGGCGCCAGCTTGTGCCGGCCCCAGCGGCGGCCCACATAATAGGCGGCGGTGTCGCCCGTCCAGACCACAAAGAGAAGAAACACCACCAGCGACGGCCCATTGCCGGCGGCGTGCAGCGTGGGCAGCGCCAGCAGCGTGAAGCCCGTGTACAGCAGGCAGAAGATCGAGGCCGCGGAGTCCGCCATCACCTCGACCACCGGCCGCGCAAACGTGCAGTAGACCAGCAGTGCCAGGCAGATCAGTCCGAAGAAGGCCGCCAGGTGGTCGGGCCACTCGAAATCCACCAGGAAAAGCGCCAGCAGCGCCGCCAGTACGGCAGCTCGCGGCGGGTGGATGTTGCACTTCTCTGCCAGCCCGATGTACTCCCAGGCCGCCAGAACGGCGACCGCCGCCACCGCCAGCGTGAACAGCCACTGCCACGACGGCTCCAGAAACACTAAAGCCAGGACTACAGGAATCAGAACTGCAGCGGTGACGACTCTTTTCATTCTCGGTTGAGGATACACTGCCGGGCAGGGAACCGGCGTCCCGTACAGCCCCGTCAGGGCCTGGCTTCGCCGCACTCCCCCGCGAATCGAATCATCGCGTTGCCCAGCGTATCGAGCAGCCTCGCCCATTGCTGCAAGTGCTCTTCGCCGGCCGGCGTCAAGCGATAATTGCGCCGCGCCGGCCCCGCGCCTGCCGTCCAGGTGGACTGCACATACCCGTTTGCCTCCAGGGTCCTCAGCGTGCGGTACAGTGCCGCGCCCTCGATCTTGGCGTCGGTCAGCGCATAGGCGGGGAGGTATTCCGCGATCTCGTAACCATAGGACGCCTGCTTCTCCTTCAGAATCCGCAGCACCACCGGCTCGATAAACCGGGAAACATTCCCCATCGCGCAGGTGCAGGGCCGTCCCAGTTCAGGGCGCTTGCAGCAGCGCCGACTGCAACCGTCTTCCGGGCATGGCGCTTGTGCGGGAACTGTTTCAGGCGACATCGGAGACCCCTTTCCGCGGCATTCGCCGCCGCGTTTGCAATCCGTGCTCAGTAAGTGTAGATTACATCTAACTTGAGTGGATGTAAATCACATCTACCAGGGCCCGGCAATTGCTCGTTCCTCGCCGCGCCGGGCCCGTATCTACGAGAGGAAATCATGGGAAAGATCGCAGTGATGATGTCGGTAGCGCGGCCCGAGGGCAGGATGTCCTCACACTTCGGCCTGGCCAAATGGATGATGATTGCGGATCGCCAGAAGGGCAGTCCGGAGTTTGTGCGCAATGAGGAACTCAATGGCAGAAGTATGGCCGAGATCGCCATCGGACATGGCTGTTCCGACGTGATCGTGCTCGACATCGGAGACGGTGCCCTGCGGCGTCTGCAATCGGCAAAGATCAACGCCTGGGCTGCGCCCGCCGCCGTCAGCGGCCGCGAAGCCCTCGACCTGTTTGTGCAGGGACAACTGGCGCCGGTGCCTGCGGCTCACGCAGCAGAGCACAAAGGCCACGGCGAGTGCTGCTGCGGTGGTCACGGCGGCTGCGGCGCACACAAGGGATCCCACGCTTCTAATTGCTGCGGGTCTGCAACTGCGGAAGGAAACTGAAGCGGGGATTCTCAGCCGGCCACGATGCGGATGCGGTCGGGGTCTTCCTCGACCTCGCCGCACAGCTCGCTCAGCCCGCCGTACCGCCGCTCGCGGCGCTGAAAATCGGCAATCGCCTCCAGCAGGTGGAGGCCGCGGAAGTCCGGCCAGAAGCGTTCGGTGACGAAGATCTCGGTATAGGCGATCTGCCAGGGCAGAAAGTTCGAGATCCGCATCTCGCCCGAGGTCCGGATCAGCAGGTCGGGGTCGGGCATGTGCGCCGTGTACAGATGGCGGTGAATGTCTTCCTCGGTGATCCGCTCCGGCCCCATGTGCTTGTGCTGCATCTCCACCGCCAGCGCGCGGAAGGCGTCCACCAGCTCGGAGCGGCCGCCGTAGTTGAGCGCCAGCGTCAGCGTGGTGCCGGTATTGCGCGCCGTAGCGTCCTCCGCCCAGCGCATCTTGTCCTGCACCTCGGGGGGCAGCTCATGGGTGCGGCCGATGTAGCGAATCCGCACGTTGTTGTCCATCATGCGCTGCAGATTGCTCTCCAGGTAGCTCCTGAGAAGCCGCATGAGAAAGTTGACCTCGGCGCGCGGACGGCGAAGGTTGTTCTCCAGCGAGAAGGCGTAAAGCGTGAGCCAGGGCAGCCCGATCCGAGAGGCGGTTTCGGTGACCAGTTGCACGCTCTTGGCGCCCTGCTGGTGCCCGAACAGGCGCTTCAGCGAGCGTTGCCCGGCCCAGCGCCCGTTGCCGTCCATGATGATGGCCACATGTTCCGGCAGCCGCTCCGGCTTGAGCTTGTCGTAGACAGCCCTTTCCTCGGGGCTTAACTCGCTGATACGAAGAGTGCCGGAAGGATACAAGAAAATCGCCTCAGTGCTGTTCCCGAAGTCTCCGGGCGGGCGCCCGGTATTCGCTTCCGCTCAGAAGCCGGAAAGTGGCGCCTGCGGACCAACGCACATCACTTTCCATGCGCTGCTGCACCGCACAGACCGAGCCCTCATGCCGCATCGGACGCCGGCGCGGCCCGAAAGGGAGCAACATCTCGACCCTATAGCATTTTCATGATTCCTGCAATGGAACCTGCGCGCGCGGCCACCCCGCCGCACAGTCGTCGCCTCCGCCAGCATGCCGGCGCTGTCGCAGGGGCCCGGCGAGCGCGGTTATGCGGTCCGCCGCCGCCCCGTCGCCGCGTCCCGCAGCGAACTCAAAAACAGCGTCCGTTGCAGCGAATCGAGCTGCGGCAGCAGTCCCGCGATCTCCGCCAGGAAGGGATCGGCAAAGATCGCCGCTACCTCTTCGTCGCGCCGGCTGCGGGCATCCCGCACCAGCTTGCTCACGTCCACGTCCAGCGCCGCCGCCAGACGTTCCAGCGAGCCCAGTGTCGGAATCGCCTTGCCATTCTCGATCTTCGAAATGTAGGTGCGCGGCACCTGCATGCGCGACGCCAGTTGACGCTGGCTCAGGTGGCGTGCGCGCCGGATCTCGCGCACCTGCGTCGCCACCTGCGAGGCGGCCTCGTCGCTGCTCTGGCCGGGGGCCGTGGTCACAAGTTGCGGAGCCAGATGCCCAGGCTCCTCGAGGTCGAGCGGCTTATGGCACTTTCTGCACAGGGAATTACTGGTGCGGTACTGCATTAGCCTGCAGTGCTCGCAACGCATGACTTCGCGTGTATCCACGCTCACAAGGGTGGTCGCCATGGGTCGAGTGCGGAGCGCCAGAGCGGTGGTACTCCGGGTGCAGTTTTTTGCACCACGACAAGCCCACTTTCGCGGATGGAACCATAATTGTCAAGTGCAAATTCGGGCACAATCCGAAGAATCTCCCACAAACCCCTAAGAAAGCCGGAGTTCCGCGAACCACAGGAGTCAACACCCTCCATTCCCCGCCACCACTTTGCGGAAACCTCTCTCCAGCCAGCCGAGGGACAGCGCCCACCTGTAGCGCGGGCCTCCCGGCCCGCACCGCGCACCCTCCCAGCGCCGGACCCGCTCGTGCGTTCGCACCACCTTCTCCCCGGCACCCCCGCCGCCCTTCCATGCCCGCAGGCGATAATTGCCAACGGGAGGAATCATGTCCATCGATCCGCGCTATAGCGGGGAAGCTGCCTGGAACCTGCTGACCGAGTGGACCGCGAGCGAGAACCTGCGCAAGCATGCGCTCGCCGTCGAGGCTTGCGTCGTCGCCTGCGGTGAAGCCGAAGCCGACCGCCTTGCCCTGCCCCCCGAGCAGCGAGCCGAACTCCTCAACCTCTACTCCACGACAGCCCTGCTCCACGACTTCGACTACGAGCGGCACCCCACCCAGGAGGAGCACCCCTTCGTGGGCGTCCGGGAGCTGGAGCGGCTGGGCTGGCCGGAGTCCATGCGCACCGCCATCCTCGGCCATGCCGAGTACTCCGGCGTTCCCCGGACCACCCATCTGGCCAAAGCGCTCTTTGCCTGCGACGAGCTGGCCGGCTTCCTGACCGCCTGCGCGCTGGTAAAGCCCAGCCGCTCCATCGCCGACGTCGAAGTGCCCGGCGTGCGCAAGAAGCTGAAGGACAAGGCATTTGCCCGCGGCGTGAACCGCGATGACGTGATCCACGGCGCCGCCGAACTGGGCGTCGACCTCGACCGGCACATCGCCTTCTGCATCCAGGCCATGCAGCGGTGCGCCCCGGAGCTGGGCTTGTGAGCAGCGCACGAACTCCGCGCCTGCCGCAAAATCTTTCCTCTTGCCGCCTTGCAAATTCCCCGATTCCCAAGCATCCTAGAGACACCCCCAGAGATGCGTAGGGAGAGGTGTATCACCCTATGCCTGAACCATCTCCATCTTCAAACGCCCTGTTCCGGTTCTTCCGGCGCAAGCGTGATGCCTTTACCCCGTGGGAAGAGATTCGCCGCCGGGAACTCAAGGCCAGCATGGCCGTGCTCCACGAGCGCCGCAAGATCGAGCGCCGGGAGCAGCATGCGCGCGTGCTGCTCAGTTACTGGCCGGTCTTCGCAGGCCTGCTGCTCAGCCTGTTTGCGCCCCTGATCCAGCACTTCGCGGAGTCGCTCGGACCCTGGGCGATGACCCTCTTCT
>JAJZCY010000146.1 GCA_021828835.1 Acidobacteriota bacterium
AAGCACCATAAAAGCTGTGCGGGATGAGCATGGTTTTGAAAGGGCACGGCTTCGAAGCCGTGCCCTTTCAAACGCTTTAGGCAACTACGGTGCGTTTGCCCTGAGAGGCGGCGCTACCTATGGCCCACGCTCTCGACCAGAAACTCCTGGAAGACTTCGTTCGAGAGCAGCCGCCCGCGCGGTGTCAGCCAGACCCTCCCGGCATCCACGGCCAACAGTCCGTCCGCGGCCAGCCGTTTCGCGGTCTGGAGAGCCGGAGCAACCAGCTCCCGCCCGAACTCCCGCTCCAGGGCGGCGATCTCCACCCCGGCGTTCAGGCGCAGGCCCAGAAACCAGGCCTCCTCGTGCTGGCGCTCGGGGCCGAGCCACTCGCTTTCCAGCGGCTGGGGCCCGGACAGATAAGCCTTGAGATCGTCGGAGGTGGTAGTCCGCAGCAGTCCCTGGCTGCCGAAGAGCGCCGAGGACGCGTCCAGCCCCAGCCCCAGGTAGGGCTGACGCCGCCAGTAGCGGAGGTTGTGTTGCGACTCCCGCCCGGGCTGGCTGAAGTTGGAGATTTCGTACTGGGCCAGGCCCGCCCCCGCCAGCCGCTCGATGGCCCGCTCGTACATGCGGGCCATGGCCTCTTCGCCCGGAACCAGCCCTGCCCGATAGCGCGTGCCGCCGCCTAGCAGCTCCCGGCCCAGGCGCGAATCCTCGTCCACCTCCAGCATGTACACGCTGGCGTGGGGCACACCCGCATCCACCAGGGCGGTCAGCGACTCCTCCCAGGAGGCGAAGGTCTGTCCCGGCATGCCGGCGATGAGGTCGAGGTTCAGGTTGTCGATCCCGGCGGCGCGCAACCGGCGCAGGTCGTCTTCCACCATGGCGCGGGTGTGCAGGCGGCCGCTGGCATGGGCCTCGCTGTCGATAAAGGACTGCACGCCCAGGCTTACGCGGTTTACCCCGCACGCCGCCAGGGCATCGAGGGTCGCGTCCGCAAGCTGCCCGGGCGCGCACTCCACGGTGATCTCGGCTCCCGGATCGACCGTGAACGCCTCCCGAATGCCGGCGAAGAGCGTCTGAATCAATGCAGGGGCAAGCAGGCTGGGGGTTCCGCCGCCCAGGTAGATACTGCCGGCGCGCCGGGGCAGTTGCACACCGGCTTCCGCCGCCCACCTTGCCGCTCCGCGCAGGTCTTCCAGGACCCGGTTCACGTAGCGGTCATGCTCCCCGGCCGGATACACCCCCGAAGAAAAATTGCAGTAGGTGCACTTGGAGCGGCAAAACGGAATCGAAATGTAAAGCCCCACCGTGGGGTGCGGGCTTTCGGCCGGATTCATACTCAGATTCTTTCATGCATGCGGAGAACCGGTGCGCGTGCGCACCGGTTCTCCGCATGCCATCATTAGAGAGCTAAGGAGCAACAGCTTGAAAGCCTGGCCGTTTCTAGGCATCTTTGTCGTCCAATCCATTCTGATCCTGGGCCATCTTCTTCTTTTTGCTACCTGGACCTTCTTCTGGCCCGGGCTCTCCGCGGGCGTAGTCGCCGGGCTGCGCGCTGGCCTGCTGGTGATGTGCTTTACCTTTCTGCCGGCCGCGCTGCTCAGCTTTCGCTTCTCCGGGCCGCTGCTGGCATGGTTCTACCGTATCGCGGTGCTTTGGCTGGGCTTTCTCAACTTCCTGGTGATCGCCGCCATCCTGTGCTGGCCGGCCTGGTTTCTTGCGCGCTGGGCTACGGCCGACCCGGCGGCGGCGCGTCCCTGGATCTGCGGTGTCTTGACCGGCCTGGCGGTGCTGGCGGGCCTCTACGGCATGGTGAATGCCCGCATGTTGCGCGTCCGGCGGCTGAAGGTGAGCATTCCCCATCTGCCTGCCTCCTGGCGCGGACGCCGGGCGGTGGTGATGAGCGACCTGCACCTGGGCAACGTCAACGGCATCCGCTTCAGCCGGCGTCTGGTGCGCCTGGCCAACAGCCTCAACCCCGACATCGTCTTCCTGCCCGGCGACGTCTTCGATGGGGTGCGAGGCAACCTGGACCGGCTACTGGAGCCCTTTCGTGACTTGAAGCCGCCGCTCGGGGTCTTCTTTTCCTCCGGCAATCACGAGGAGTTTGGCGATCCCGCGCCCTACCTGGAGCCAATTGCGCGGGCCGGCATCCGCGTGCTGCTCAACGAGCGCATCACCGTGGACGGCGTGCACATCGCCGGCATCTCCTACCGGGACTCGACCTTTCCCATCCGCGTGCGCTCGCTGCTGGAGACCATGAACCTGAACAGCGGCATGCCTTCCATCCTGCTGCACCACGTGCCTTCGCGGCTGCAACTGGCCGAGCGCGCGGGCGTGAGCCTCCAGCTCTCCGGCCACACTCATTGCGGCCAGGTGTTCCCCTACAACCTGATCACCTACCGCATCTTCGGCCGGTTCACCCACGGCCTGCACAGCTTCGGCGCTATGCAGGTGTACACCTCCAGCGGAGCCGGCACCTGGGGCCCCCCGATGCGCGTGGGCACGCAACCCGAGATCGTGGCATTGGAGTTCGAGTAGAAGCCATGCCAGAGGTAGCGCCGGTCATGCAAGCCAAGTAGCGCCTGCCGTGCCAGCTTAAAGTAGCGCCTGCCTCCTGGCCGGCTGTCGCGTGGGTCTCCGACCCACGCCCGCTCCCCTCACCGGAAAATCCCCTAGCGTTCGTAGTTCTTTTTGAGAATCCCCGCCAGGATAATGAAAAACGTAATCAGCCGCACCCAGTAGTACCAGGGACTGGCCTCATTGGGATGCTCCATAAAGAGCAGCGGAATCCGGTTGACGGCCTCGATGAAGAACGCCAGCGCGAAGGCCAGAAACAGCGTGTCGCGGGTGCTCCGCCAATATTTGAAGAAGATCCCGCTGACCGAGAAAGAGGCGGTGGCGATCACGCCGATGAGAAAGCCCATAGCGATCTCGCTCATGCGCCCTCCCAGATCATCCCTAGAAACAGAATCAGCACGGAGATGGCGGAGACCGCGAGCCGCGCCGGGTAGAGATCGATTTGCGGGAACACGACCAGGTCGAGAAAGACCAGTCCGTTGGCGATGGTCAGTCCCGCAAAACACAGCCCGCTCCACAGCAAGAGGCGATGCCGGCCGCGGAAATATCCGCGCAACAGCATCACCGCACAGAGCAGGCTAACCAGGGCACACAAAATGTAGGCAATGGACTTCATTTTCGTTCTTCTCGTTTGAAGCGAAATGCGCTTGCAAAATCCCGCACCGCCCGCGAAGCCTTGCCGTGGATGAGGTTGGTGACGCGCACCAGTTCGCGCCGGTAGACTTCAGCCAGATCGGCGACCAGGAGCTCTCGGTCGGAGGAATCGAGCAGCATGGCATAGCGCTCGGTCCCGGCTTCGCGCTCCACGATCAGCCGATGGTGGATGAGGTGCTTGATGACGTCGCGGGCTGTCTCCGGAGAGACGTAGAGGGCTCTTGCGATCTCGTCGCGGGAACAGGTCCGCGGCCGCTCTCTCCACAGCAAAAGGAGCGCTTCCAACTGCGGAATCGAGTCGATCTCTTCCACCAGGAATTGGTCGATTTGTTCGCGGCGGGAAGGCCCGATGGACATCATCATTTGCGGACAAATTTCTGCGAATACGAAAAAACAGTGACTCGTTCGCGCGCTCTCGTGCGTGCAAGTTCCTCAAACTGTAAGGGTTGCGGGGAAGCACTCCGGCGCCGGAGTTCCTCAGCAGGATAGCCCATGAATGCCCGCTTGTCTATTGGGGAAACCGCTCCGGCTCTTCGAGGCTGTTCGAAACATCTGCGCTTCCTCTCGGCGCGCGGAATGCCGCAGCGTTCCAGGCGTCCGTTCTAATCCGGCTCCCGGTCGATCTCGGCGAGGAGCCGTTTCCAGGTCCGCTGGTTGCGGCGAAAGCCGCGGCGCAGGTCCGCGAGGATGCGCTCGAAGTCGGAGTTCGTGCGCAGGTTGTTCCACGCCGGATTGCGGCTGAACCAGGGATAGTTCTCGTTGCCCAGATAGATAGCCCTGCGCAGCCAGTGCAGCGCTTCGCTGGCGTCGCCCTCTACGGCAAAGTAGGTGGCGAGGCGGTAAGCCATCTCGCTGTCGGCTTCCGCAGCGCTCAGGGTGTCGTCGGTGAGCAGCGCCGCAGCACGTGCCCGATCCCCGATCTGTACATAGCAGAGAGCCAATGTGGGCACGGCGATGCGCACCGCAGCATCCCCATCGACGACCTCTTCTAGGATGCGGATGGCAGCGGGAAGGTTGCCCACGCGCATCTGCTGGTAGCCAAGCGAGGTGCGCAGCAGCGGATGCCGCGGCTCCAGCGCCAGCCCCTTTTCCAGCTCCTCGTCCGCCAGCTCCATCTGGTTCTGGTAGTGGTAAACCCGGGCGCGGTGGTTGTAGAGAATCGCGGCGTGGCCGGGGTTGAGCTTGAGCGAGCGGCTGAAACGGGCCAGCGCCTCGTCGTACAGGCCGTCGGAGCGCAGCGCGATGCCGGCCACGCGCTGCACGTTCCAGTCGTTGGCCGCGGTGGTGAGCAGCTCCGCAATGCCGTGCCGCGCCGACTCCTTTTCGCCGCGCGAGAGCAGCATGAAGATGCGGTAGAGATTCGCCTCCACCGAGGTGGGATCAAGGCGCAACGCCTCGTCGAAGGCACGGCGCGCGCGCACCACGTGCGCCTGTCCGCCAAAGCCGTTGCGCACGTACTGGATCTCGGCGATGCCCAGGCCGCTCCAGCCGGGGGAAAAGTTCCGGTCCGCCTCGGTGACGCTGGTGAGCAGAGCGTGGGCGCGGTCGAGATCGGAGCGCGAGCCGCTGCGCATGCGGAACGAGCTGAGCAGCGCGCGGCCTTGCAGATAGTTTTCGCTGACTTCGCCGGGCAGGGAGGCTTCCGCGGCGGTTTCGGTGGAGCGGGCGGCTTCTGCGCGAGGCGCTTCCAGCCCCTCGGCAGCACCCAGACCGTGCAGCGTGGCAAAGACCTCGTTGGCAATCTCGGATTGGACGGCAACCAGGTCCAGCGAGGCCACGCGGATCGAACCGCCCGCGCGCACCCGCTGAGGCGAGATCTCCAGCAGTTGCCAGCTTAGGTCGAAACCGCTCTCGGAGCGCGCGAAGCTGCCCGAGAGCACCAGCGAGACCAGCAGCTTCTGGCCGACGGCGAGGGCGTCCACCGGCTCTGACGGCAAGGTCCTGCCTGCAACTGCCTTCACGGTGCTGGACGGCCGCACCACCAAGCCGGGCAGGCGCGCCAGGCGTGTGGAGACAGCGTCCGCCAGGGCCAGCCCGAAGAACGCCGCCACGTCGCTGCCGCCCAGGTTGGCGAACGGAGCCACCACGATGGATTTCTGCGGAGCCTGTTCGGCGGCTGGCTCGCGAAAACGCTCCGCCAGCATGGACAGGATCCCGGCGGTGCGCGTCTCGGTCTCCGCCCCCGCCGCGGGCACCTGCGCCGGCACCGCCGCGGGAACAAAGCCGGTATCGATCTGCAAGGTGCGCATCACGGTGCGCAGGGCCTCGCGTACCTCCCCGGCCGAGCGATAGCGGTCGGCGGGATTCTTCTCAAGGCAGCTCGCGATCACGCTCTCCAGCCCTGGCGCGATGCCCGGAACCAGGACTTTGAGGTCGGGAGGGTTCAGAAACTGAATGGAGCGGATCGCCTGGTAGTCCTCCGCCTCCGTGCGCGCGAAGGGATGGTGGCCGCTGGCCAGCTCGTAGAGCATCACACCCAGCGCCCACACGTCCGACTGCACGCTGGACTGCCCGGTCACGAACTGCTCCGGCGCCATGTAGCGGATGGTGCCGCCGCGGGCGGTGATGCCGGGGAGGACCCCGGTTCCCCCGGGTAACACGCCCGGTTCGCCGGGCAGCCCGCCGGTCTTGCCGGGCAGAACCCGCGGCTCAGGCAGCCCCCCGGGGACTCCGGGTCCGAGAGGCTTCGTCGGGATGGCGCGCAGCTCTTCGGCGGCCAGGCGTCGCGCCAGGCCAAAGTCCAGGATCTTGACCAGCCCGCCTTCGCTCAGCATCACGTTCTGCGGCTTCAGATCGCGGTGGTAGATACCCAGCGCATGGGCGGCCTGAAGGCCGTCGGCGATCTGGATGCCCACCGAGAGCAGGAGCTGCGGGCTGGCGGCGCCACGCGTAATGAGTTGATCGAGCGACTGGCCGGGAACGTACTGCATGGCGATCCAGGCCTCGTCGGCGGTCTCGCCCACCTCGTAGATGGCGCAAACGTTGGGATGTTCGATGGCGGAAGCCAGGCGCGCCTCGCGCAGTACCGTGCGGCGCATCTCTTCGGCGCTCAGCTCCCCGGCCCGCAGCACCTTCAGGACTACCGGCCGCTCGAGCAGCGTGTCCTGGGCAAGATACACGACCCCACTGCCCCCGGCGCCGAGCTGGCGCACGATCTCATAATGTTCGATGGTCCTGCGCTTCATACCTTCTCTTCCAGTCTACGAGCCACCCCGCGAGGGCGTCCTGATATGCGAGGCTGTTGCGCTCCGGCGGTCATCTGATAACGTCGAAAAGGATCATGAACAGGCAGAGCGAAGCGCCGGCGCGCGCCAATCTGTGTCCTGCCGCATCACGCGAAGAGCGGCGCACGGGATGCACGGCGGCGTTGTTGTTCCTGTTGGCCTTAGCGCCGGGCTTCGCCCAGTCTCCGCCGGCTCCGGCCGTGCAGCAGCCGGGCCAGGGTGCGCAGGTGCATACCGGAACCAGCAGCGGTCTGAGCGGCGAGACGCGCCTCGACAACCTGCTCGCCGATCACCAGTTTGCGACCATTGCGGCGCAGCTCGGAAAATTGCCCCCAGCGGAGGCTCAGTTCTACCGCGGGATTCTCGCCAACCGCTCCAACGATCTGAAGCAATCCATCGCCCTGCTGGAACCGCTGCTCAACCAGGTGACGGCGAGCGGCAACGTTCCCCACGAAAAGCTGCTGCGCGAAGCGCTGGCCCAGGACTACCTGCGCGAGGGCGACTGGAGCAAGGCCGCCGCCGCGTATACGGCTCTGGAGACGAAGCTGGGCGCCAAGCTCACCGCCGACGAGCAGGACCAGATCGAGATGCCGGTCAAGCTGCTGCCGCTGGCCAAAGACAATCCCCCCATGACCGTGGAGCCGTGCGATCCGTTCACGATGCAGGTGAGCCAGGACCCGCTGGGTCTGACCGACCTACCGGTTTTCGTGGATGCCGACCCGAAGAGCTGGATGCTGGACCCCACCGCGCCCTTCAACCTGATCGACCGCAGCACCGCGCGCGAGGTGGGGCTCAAGGTCTCGGATGACTACGCGACGATTCGCAGCCTGACAGGCAAGCCAATCCAGGTGCACGTGGCTGTCATTCCGCGCTTCACCATCGGTGGCCGGCTGACGTTGCGCAATATGACGGTGTTTGTCTATGACGATGCCGATTACTTCTTCCCGCACGCGCAGTACCAGGTGGAAGGCGTGCTCGGATATCCGGCGCTGGCCGCTCTGGGCAGCCTGACCGTGAATGAGGACTCCACCATCGATGTGGAACCGTCGAAGGAATTGCCGGCGGATGGGAACGACAAGACCCCGAAGGCCGGCGCTCCGTTTTACCTGGACGGCGACCAGATCGTGGTGGCGCTGGGCGGCGGGTCAGCGGGCCTGGGCCTTCCGCACGGGGCGGCGGGCTCTGCCGATTCCGCGGCGGACGATCAGAGGATGTTTGCCGTGGACGCAGGCGGGCAGCAGACCTACCTGACTTCGCGCTACTTCGATGAGCATGCCGCGCAGTTCAATAACCAGAAGCTGGGTCAGTTCACGGTTCCGGGGCAGAGCTTCGGGCCGCAGCCCGCGTACACGGCGGTGACCGTGCCGCTGACGGTGGGCAAGCAGACGATCCAACTGCACTACGTTCCGGTGCTGATCCAGCCGCTGGGCTCGGCGGCCATCGACGACGTGTACGGCGTGCTGGGCGTGGACGCGCTCGGACAGTTGCGCAGCTATACCTTCGATTACCGCACCATGCGCTTCAGCGCGCAGAGCGAATAGGGCGGGCTCTGTTGCCGGAGCAGAGACATCCGGAAGCAAGGTTCGTTGAATCCGACAGGACCCCATAGAATAGTCTGCATAGAATCACAGCTCCCCGCCCGGCACGGACCAGCCACAAGCTGAGAGCTGAAAGCTGCATTCCGGAGGTCCCCCATCTCCACTCGACTTCGACTCGGCGATCTACTGATCCGCGCCAAGCTGGTCACGCCTGAACAGGTGGCGCAGGCAGTGCAACTTACCAATGAGCGCGGCGGCCGCCTCGGCGATCATCTGGTGGCCATGGGCGTGCTCGAACAGCGGCAACTGGATGCATTCATTCACCGCATCCCCGGCGAGCCGCGCGACCTGGCCTCCACGCGCATCGACGAAAACGATCTGCTCTCGCTGCTCATCAAGCTCATTTTTATCGGGCGGTTGAACACGGTGCGTCAGTACGTGGACGCCGTCAAGCTGCCGCTGCACATCGTGAACGAGCTGACCGCCATGGCGGTGGACCGGCGGCTGATCCACGCGCTAGGCACCCGCGAATCCGACAGCATGCTCGACATGAGCTACGCGCTCACCGATGAAGGCCGCCGCTTTGCCTCCGACGCGATGGAGCGTTCCGGCTATGTGGGTCCCGCCCCGGTCACCATCGAAGAGTTCAATGACCAGGTGAGCCTTCAGAAGCCCGGCAACGAGCGCGTCTCGATGGACCAGATGCGCAAAGGACTGGGCGAGTTCACCATCGACGAGAGCCTGCTGGAGCAGGCCGGGCCGGCGCTCAACTCCGGCCGTGCCATCCTGCTTTACGGGCCGCCGGGCAACGGCAAGACCACCGTCGCGCTCAGCTTCGCCAACGTGTTTCACGATGTGATCTATCTGCCCTACGCCATCATCATCGAGGGGCAGATCATCCGCTTCTTCGATCCTGCCATCCACATCGCGGTGACGCCGGTGGACGACGCGCCGGAGGAGGCGGAGTCGTTTATCCGCCGCGACACGCACGACATGCGCTGGGTGCCCTGCAAGCGCCCGTTCATCGTGGTGGGCGGCGAGCTCACCCTCGACATGCTCGACCTGCGCTACGACCCGACCGGCCACTTCTATGAAGCGCCGCTGCACATGAAGGCGCTCGGCGGCTGCTTCCTCATCGACGACTTCGGCCGCCAGATCGTGAGCCCCACCAACCTGCTCAACCGTTGGATCGTGCCGCTCGAAAGCCGCATCGACTTCCTCAAGCTGCACACCGGCAAGAGCTTCAGCATTCCCTTCGAGGAGCTGATCATCTTCTCCACCAACCTGGAGCCGGAGGACCTGATGGACCCGGCCTTCCTGCGCCGCCTGCCCTACAAGATCGAGGTGGGTTCGCCTTCGCTGGAGCGCTACCGGGAGATCTTTACGAGGGAGTCGGCGCGCCAGCACCTGGAGATGCGCGATGAGATCTTCGACTTCATCGTGCGCAAGCTGCGCGACGAGAAGCATTTGGAGCTGGCCGCCTACCAGCCGCGCTTTATCGTGGACCAGGTGGTGGCGACCTGCCGCTTCATGGGCGAGCCGCCGCAGTTCAAGAAGCGCTACGTGGAGTACGCGATCAACAACCTGCGCGTGAAGAGCGCGGGCGAAGGGAATGGGGCACAGACTTCAGCCCGGGTGTGAGCCACCTGCGGTGGGGCCAACGGTGCCTGCGCGCCAGTAGAGTTGTGCTTTCCCAGATCGCCAAAAACCGGGGGACCTGAGGCCCCCGGCCTCCTCTCAAAACGTATCCGGCAACTACGGTGCGTTTGGGTTGTGTGGGTTATCCACCCGCAATCGCGCCGATCACCAGGAAGGGCTCTTTGCCGGCGGCGACAGCTTCGGGCAGCGGTTCGTCGACCGCAGCCAGTGACCAGTCTTCGGCGCAGGCGAAGAAGCGCAGGAAGGCGCGGCGCTGGCTGGTCTCGTACTCGCGGATGGTGCCGCGCAGCATGGGATAGCGCGCCTCGAGCGCATCCAGCACCGAGCGGATGGTGACCGCGCCAGCCACCTCGACGGCTACCTCGTTGCCCACCTGCGCCAGATTGCGCAGATGGTAGGGCAGCGCCACGCGGATTGTTCTCGTTGTCGTCTCGGCCACCAGCCCTGTTCCCTTTTTCCCTTGTTCCCTTGTTCCCAGTCTTACCGCAGCGTCTGCACTTCGACGGAGTAGACGGCGGGCAGGTTGCTGACGATGGGAGACCAGGTGTCGCCACCGTCGGGCGAGGCGTAGACCTGGCCGCCGGTGGTGCCGAAGTAGACGCCGCAATCGTCGAGCCGGTCCACGGCCATGGCGTCGCGCAGCACGTTCACGTAGCAGTCCTTCTCCGGCAGGCCCTCGGCGAGCGGCTCCCACTCGTGGCCGCCGCTGCGGCTGCGGTAGACGCGCAGCTTGCCGTCCAGCGGGAAGTGCTCGCTGTCGCTCTTGATGGGCACTACATAGAGCGTCTCCGGCTCGTGGGCGTGCACGTCGATGACGAAGCCGAAGTCGGTGGGCAGGTTGCCGCTCACCTCGCGCCAGTTCTCGCCGGCATCGTCGGAGCGCATGACGTCCCAGTGCTTCTGCATGAAGAGCACGCCGGGCCGCGCGGGATGCATCGCGACGTGATGCACGCAGTGGCCGATCTCCGCGTTGGGATCTGGGATGTAGGGCGATCTCAGGCCGCGGTTGATCGC
>JAJZCY010000147.1 GCA_021828835.1 Acidobacteriota bacterium
GGCGCCTCTTCGTAGCGCGCGAACTGCATCGAGTACGAGGCCCGTCCCTGCGTCGAGGAGCGGATATCGTTCACGTACCCAAACATCTCCTTGAGCGGCACGATCGCCTTGATGACCTGCGAACCGGCCGCGTGCTCCATGCCTTCGATCCGGCCGCGCCGCGAGTTGATGTCGCCGATGATCGTGCCCATGAACTCCTCGGGCACCGTCACCTCGACCGCCATCACCGGCTCCAGCAGCACCGGGCTGGCCTTGCGGGCCGCTTCCTTGAAGGCGATCGAACCCGCAAATTTGAAGGCCATTTCGTTCGAGTCGACTTCGTGGTAGCTGCCGTCGAACAGCGAAACCTTCACGTCCACGATCGGGAAGCCGGCCAGAATTCCCAGCTCCAGCGCACCCTGCACACCCTGATCGATGGGCTTGATGTACTCCTTGGGGACCACGCCGCCCTTGATCTCGTTGACGAACTCGTAGCCCTTGCCCGGCTCGTTGGGCTCGATGCGCAGCCAGCAGTGCCCGTAGTTGCCCGAGCCGCCGGTCTGGCGAATGTACTTGCCCTCGGCCTCGGCGGACTTGCGGATGGTCTCGCGGAAGGCCACCTTCGGCTCGCCCACGTTGGCCTCGACCTTGTGTTCCCGCTTCATGCGGTCCACCAGAATCTCGAGGTGCAGCTCGCCCATGCCGCTGATGATGGTCTGGCCCGAATCCTCATCGGTCCGCACCTTGAAGGTGGGATCCTCATCGGCCAGCTTGGACAGCGCTACGCCCATCTTCTCCTGGTCGGCTTTGGTCTTGGGCTCGATGGCCACCGAGATCACCGGCTCGGGGAAGGTGATCGCGCCCAGCGCAATGGGATGATTCGGCGAGCACAGCGTATCGCCCGTCTTGATATCCTTCAGGCCCACGCAGGCGCAGATATCGCCGGCCAGGATCTCGGTGATGTCCTCGCGCTTGTTGGCGTGCATCTTCACCAGGCGGCCGATGCGCTCGGTCTTGCCGGTGCGCGGGTTCAGCACCGTGTCGCCGGTCTTCAGCGACCCCGAGTAGACACGAATGAAGGAGAGCTTGCCGAACGGATCGTTGATAAGCTTGAAGGCCAGGGCCGAGAGCGGCTCGCCGTCTTCAGGCTTGCGGATCAGGACTTCAGAGTGGTTGGAGGGGTTGATGCCCTCCACCGGCGGCTTGTCCAGCGGGCTGGGCAGGTAGTCCACCACCGCGTCCAGCAGCGTCTGCACGCCCTTGTTCTTGAATGCCGAACCGCAGATGACCGGGAAGACCTTCAGATCGATGGTCGCCTTGCGGATGCCCGCCTTCAGCTCTTCGATGCTGGGCGTCTCGCCCTCCAGGAACTTCTCCAGCAGCACATCATCAGTCTCGGCGATCACTTCGATCAACTGCATGCGGAAGGCCTCGGCCTTCTTGTGCAGGTCGGCGGGAATCTCCTCGACCGAGTATTTGGCGCCCATGGTCTCGTCGTGCCACAGGATCGCCTTCATCTCGATCAGGTCCACCACGCCCTTGAAGTTCGCCTCGGCACCGATCGGGATCTGCAGCGCCACCGGGCGCGCGCCCAGCCGCTTGCGGATGGTCTCCAGCACGAACTCGAAGTCCGCGCCGTTTTTGTCCATCTTGTTCACAAAGCAGATGCGGGGCACCTTGTACTTATCGCCCTGCCGCCACACCGTCTCGGTCTGCGGCTGCACGCCGGAAACAGAGTCGAACACCGCCACCGCCCCGTCCAGCACGCGCAGCGAGCGCTCCACCTCGGCCGTGAAGTCCACGTGGCCGGGGGTGTCGATGATGTTGACGCGCACATCGCGCCAGTTGCAAGTGGTCGCGGCCGAGGTAATCGTGATGCCGCGCTCCTGCTCCTGCTCCATGTAATCCATGGTCGCCGTGCCTTCATGCACTTCGCCGATGCGGTGCGTGATGCCGGTGTAAAACAGGATGCGCTCTGTCGCTGTCGTCTTTCCGGCGTCGATGTGCGCCATGATACCGATATTCCGGCAACGATTCAGAGGGATAGTGCGAGCCACAGTCATTCATCCTTGCGGGCAGGGAGGCCCGCGGTTACTTCAAACTCCGGCAGTCTTCCTGCTTCTGCCGCGCCGGACCCGAGGCCGGCTTCAGAACTTCATTCAGCCGCCGCAACAGCTAAAAGCCAGCGGCTGCTTTCCTACCACCGATAGTGGGCGAACGCCTTGTTGGCCTCGGCCATGCGGTGCACGTCTTCCTTCTTCTTCATCGCCGCGCCGCGCCCGTTGGCCGCATCCAGCAGCTCGTTGCTCAGCTTGTCGGTCATGCCTTTCTCGCCGCGGCTGCGCCCATAGGTAATCAGCCAGCGAATCGCCAGCGACGTGCGCCGGTCGGCATTGACCTCGACGGGAACCTGATAGTTGGCGCCGCCCACACGCCGCGTCTTCACTTCGAGCAGCGGCTTGCAGTTCTCCACCGCCTTCTTGAAGAGCTTCAGCGCATCATCCCCGCCGCCCTTTGCTTCCAGATTCTTCATCGCCTGGTAGAAGATGCCCTGCGCGGTCGACTTCTTGCCGCCCCACATCATCGAGTTCACAAACTTGGTCACCAGCGTCGACCCGTAGACCGGGTCCGGCGCCACTTCCCGCTTCGCAATGTGCCCTTTTCTCGGCATAAATTCCTCGAAACAGCTTCTAGCTTCCAGCCGCTAGCCTCTAGCTCCATCCCGCTCGCGGAAACCGCGTCCGCTCGCCTTGGCGCCAGAAGCTGGAAGCCAGGAGCTAGCAGCTAATAGCTGCTTTTACTTCTTGCCCTTGGCCGCTGCCGCGCCGCCCTTGGCGCGCTTGGCGCCGTACTTCGAACGGCTCTGGTTGCGGTTGGCCACGCCCACCGAATCCAGCGTTCCGCGCACCACGTGATAGCGCACGCCCGGCAGATCCTTCACACGGCCGCCGCGGATCAGCACAATCGAGTGCTCCTGCAGGTTATGGCCGATGCCGGGAATATAGGTCGTGACCTCGATCCCGTTGGTCAGCCGCACGCGGGCCACCTTGCGCAACGCCGAGTTCGGCTTCTTGGGCGTCTGCGTATACACGCGGGTGCAAACACCGCGACGCTGCGGCGAAGCCTGCAGCGCGGGCGACGCCGTCTTGTAGCGGGGGGCCGTACGCCCCTTGCGGACAAGCTGATTAAAGGTAGGCAAACCCAAACTCCTTCACAACTTCCGGCATCCGCGCGGCAGCCCTTCGGGCGACTCTGGATTTGCGCGGGCCCTACAAGCCCACTCAAACGCACAGAAGCCCCAAAACCTGCTTCGCGTCTGCCTTCGATCCAATCTCAGACGAGAACCGGGACGGTGGTCGAGCGCTTCTGCTTCAGAAAGCCGACTCCGTTTCGCCGTTTCCGGCCCGCATAGCCCTCCAAGGTGGAGAACGCGCGGGCGCCGATGCGACCTGTCTCCCCGGGTTCCAACCTGTCATCCGGGCCCGGGCTGCCCTCCGCAAGACGAGAGCGAAACCAGGGATTGTCTGGCCGATTCCAACTCCGGCCCGAATCAGCCTCCGTCGTGGAACGGTTCAGGCTGCTTCCCACCCAGCCACCGCTTCAGACACGCGGAAAGCTGTGTTCTTGCGAACCTTCTTACAGTAACAAAAAGACGCGGACGGGTCAAACATTTCCCGCCCGCATCCTGGCCTTGGCATCCCTGGCGGCACCTCAGCCTCGCGCTACCTCTTCCCCGGCCGCCAAGGGCCGCCCGACTTCCAGTAACCACTTCTCTAATTAATCGATTCCAGCTTCCAGGCCCCGTTCTCGAGCGTGAATGTCGCCGTCCGCTGTGTGCTCAGCGTGTTCCCCGGATTGTGCCCGATGCCCTGCAGCGGGTCCGGCACGCCGGTCCACACCACGTCTTCGTCGAAGGTCACGATCTTTGTATTGCCAGCCGCGTCCTGCGGATCCCCCACGTCATCGGCGTTGAGATGGTTCTTTGCTAAGGTATTGATGGTAATCCCGTAATGCGGATCCTGGGGCTGCGACGGCCGCCACTGGATCACGTCTCCCCCGCCTGCCAGAGCCAGAACCTTCGCTCCGTCCGGCGTCACCTTGAAATCCGCCCAGTAGCCGTTGGGGTACCGCTTCGTCCCCACCCAATATTTCGCGCTCACCCCCTCCCGCATTCCGAGATCATTCACGAAGATGGTGATGGGGGCCGCGTCTGTCGAGTCATACTTCGCCTGAATCAGGGCGGTTGCTTGTTCTTTAGTCAATGGCGGCGCCGACTTGCAGCCACCCACGGCAAGGCCCGCCCCCAGAAGTGCCAAGGCGAGCAAACCTTTCATTTTCCCCGGGTTCTTCACGTTTTCCTCCGATATTTTGGGACCGTCGAAACCTTGCAATCCTTTCGACCCGCCATTTTTCCTCCAACCCTACAGGAGTGTCAACGCATTCCCGCGTGACACCCCTCACAACGCCTGCCCCATCCCGCAGCGCCGAGCCTCTCCTCGCCCGCACCTCGCGCCTCCCGTACCAAACTTCCCCCCCCCTCGTTTCACAGCCGTCGCTCACGACTTAGCATTTTCTGCATCTTATGGGTTGTGGAAGTGTGCGCGGAGTGCCAACCCGGAGCCGGGCCGGTTTCCTCCCTAATCCGCGGCCGTGCCCGCCAACCCGGCTGCTGTACCCCCGCCCACATCGCGCGATCCCTGTCTCACCAATTCAACTCCGGAGGAATCTGATGAAACGTCTCTTCTGCGCCGTCTGCTGCCTTTCCCTCGCTTCGATTCCTGCCCTCGCGCAGCACCACCACGCCACCACGGCGTCCGCGAAGGCTCCCATGACCGACCAGCAGTTCGTCGACTTCGCCGCCCAGACCGATATGGTCGAATCCAACCTCGGCCAGCTCACCCAGGACGCCGCCAAGTCCCAGGCCGTCAAGGACTACGGCAAAATGCTCGACACCGACCACACCAGCGACTACGACCAGCTCAAGGACGCCGCCCAGCAGGCCAGCCTCACCGTCCCCAACGCCATCGACACCGAGCACAACAAAGCTCTCATCGGACCCATGCACAAGCTCAAGGGCGCAGCCTTCGATCACAAGTACATCGCCGAGATGATCGCCGGCCACACCAAAGCCATCGCCGTGTACAAGCAGGAGGCCCAGGAAGCCCAGAACCAGGCCATCAAGTCCTACGCCGAAACCGCCCTTCCGGTCCTCCAGAAGCACCTCGACGGCGCCAAGGACCTCCTCAAGAACAAGTCCAAATAGCCGATCCTCCGGCCTCGCCCAGCGCGAGGCCGGAATCCCCAACACTCACGGCAAGCCTCTCCGCACAAGCGCTGCCTGCGCCCCGACACTGCATGCGACCAGCACCTGCCCGCACGCAGTGTCCGCGCACGTTTTGTCAGCAAGCTGTTCAGGTCGTGCCACGACCAGAATTTCCAAAGGATCGCGAGCTTCAGCCCCGGCGCCGGTCGACGCCTAGAACCCCGCCGCCCGCTTCAGCGTCTCCTGCTCCGCCGCCCGCCGGAACAGCTCCGACAGCACCCGCTCCGGGCACAGATGCCGGACCTCGATCTCGTCGAGCTCCAGCTCCGACTCCACCGCGAACCCGATCGTCATAAAGCAATCCAGGCAGCGGGTATTGAAGCTTCCGTTCTCGTTCTGCGTCCGGCTATACATGGCGGTTCGAAGCACCTGCACCCAGTCTCCCCGCAGGATCGTCCGATCCTAAGCCTCCCTTGCGAATCGGCGTCGTGACTCGCGTCACTCCCGCCTGTGACCCTCCTCTGCGCCTCTCTGCTCCCCCTCTTGAACCTCGCCGCGTCCATTTGATATTGATCTAGGCGATGGGCTCGTTCCCATGCTCGATCGCAGAGTCAAATCCTCATTCCGTTCATCCGGCGATGCCTCGATCCCTGAGTTCGCTCACCAAAGAAGAGCTAGACCTGCTCGACCGCCTGGCGCAGTCGTTCTCCCGAGCGGTGCAGAGGCGCGCCGCCAGCACTACGCGCATGCATCAGGCCGCCATGGCTCACGATTTCCCCGGCTTCGAAGAAGCGCGCCGGCAGGATGCGGAGGCGGAGCGCGAGTGCCGCGAGTGCCTCACCACGCTGCGCGTCCTGAAGCAATTGCTGGATCTGGAGACCACCGCCGCGATCGAACCGAGTCCGGTCCCGGCGTGCTCTCGAATGGCTCCCCGCCTCTTCGGCGCTGCGCCGCAAACGACCCCACGGAGCCTTCTGCATCCAAACGAATAGAGATACGGCGCGGCTTCCCCACCACCATCCGCGCCTGTGGAGGTGTGTGCCGCTATGGAAAAACGTCTGGCCGGCAAAGTCGCCATCGTCACCGGCGGCGGAACCGGCATCGGTCAGGGCATTGCCATCCGGCTGGGCAGCGAGGGCGCCCGGGTGATTGTGGACTACATCGGCGACCCCGCGGGAGCCGAGCAGACCCGCCAGGCCATCGTTCAAGCCGGCGGCGAAGCCCACATCCAGGCGGCCGACATCACCGTCTGCCAGGACATCGAGAACCTCGTGGATACCGCCTGGCAGACCTACGGCTCCGCCGACATTCTCGTCAACAACGCGGGCATGGAGCACAAATCCAACTTCTGGGACACCACCGAGGCCGAGTACGACAAGATCCTCTCCGTCAACCTCCGCGGCCCCTTCTTTCTGACCCAGAAGTTCGTCCAGAAGCTGCGCGCGGCGCAGCGCCCCGGCCGCATCGTCAACATCAGCTCCGTCCACGAGGACATGGCCTTTCCCGGCTTCGCCACCTATTGCACCAGCAAGGGCGGTCTGCGCATGCTGATGCGCAACCTGGCCGTGGAACTGGGCCCCCTCGGCATCACCGTCAACAACGTCGCTCCCGGAGCCATTGCAACGCCCATCAACAAGTCCCTGCTCGCCGACCAGCCCAAACTCGACGCGCTGCTCAAGAACATCCCCCTCGGCCGCCTCGGAAAGCCGGAGGACGTAGCCGGCTTGGTCGCATTCCTGGTCTCCGAGGATGCCGCCTACGTCAATGGCGCCACCTATGTGATCGACGGCGGCCTCATGCGCAGCTATCACGAGCAATAAATCGGACCACGATTCACGACTCACGACCATACGCCACCCAGTGCAATCACCCGGGAGCACGATGCCGAAGATCGAAGACTACGCCCTGATCGGGGACATGGAAACCGCCGCCCTCGTCGACCGCAACGGCTCCATCGGCTGGCTCTGCTGGCCCGACTTCTCCTCCGAGGCCTGCTTCGCCTCCCTGCTGGGCACCCCCGAGCACGGCTTCTGGAAGATCGCTCCCATGGAGGGCGACTGGCGCTCCTCGCGCGCCTACCGCGACCATACCCTCATCCTGGAAACCACCTTCGAGCACCCCGGCGGCGTGGCCCGCGTCATCGACTTCATGCCCCCGCGCGGACATAACTCCGACGTCGTGCGCATCGTGGAAGGCGTCTCCGGCAGCGTTCCCATGCGCATGGAGCTGGCCCTGCGTTTCGAGTTCGGCCGCGCCGTCCCCTGGGTCACCCGCCTGAAAGACGGCTTTCGCGCCGTGGCCGGCCCCAACCTCGCCGTCCTCCATTGCTCCGTGCCGGTGCGCGGCGAGAACCTCACCACCGTCGCCGACTTCACCATCAACAAAGGCGAGCGCGCCTGGTTCACCCTCACCTACGGCTCCTCGTGGAAGCCCGATCCCGAGCCCATCCACTGGAAGCAGGCCCACGCCGACACCGTCCGCTACTGGCGTCGCTTCAACTCCCGTCTCCAGTACGAGGGCCGCTATCGCGACGCCATCACCCGCTCGCTGATGGTGCTCAAGGCCCTCACCTTCCGTCCTACCGGCGGCATCGTGGCCGCGCCCACCACCTCGCTGCCCGAGTGGATCGGCAGCTCCCGCAACTGGGACTACCGTTACTGCTGGCTGCGCGACTCCACCTTCACCCTGCTCGCCCTCATGAACGGCGGCCACTTCGAAGAAGCCGAGGCCTGGCAGGACTGGCTGCTGCGCGCCCTCGGTGGTAGCCCCGACCAGGTCCAAATCATGTACGGCCTGCACGGCGAGCAGCGCCTCACCGAAGGCGAGATTTCCTGGCTCCCCGGCTACGAAAACTCCAAGCCGGTCCGCGTCGGCAACGCCGCCTCCGAGCAGGTCCAGCTTGATATTTACGGCGAGATGCTCGACTCCTTCTTCCACGCCCAGCACAGCATGCACCGCCATACCGAGGACGACTTCCGCGTGCTCTCGCTCCTGCTGCACCACCTCGAAGAGATCTGGCAGCAGCCCGACGAAGGCATCTGGGAGACCCGCGGCGGTCCCCAGCAGTTCACCTATTCCAAGATGATGGCCTGGGTGGCCTTCGACCGCGCCGTCATCCTCGCCCAGCAGCTCAAGTACGAAGCCCCCATCGAAAAATGGAAGACGCTGCGCGACGCCATCCATGCCGAGATCTGCGAGCGCGGTTTCAACAAGCAGAAGAACTCCTTCACCCAGGCCTACGGCTCCGACCAGCTCGACGCCGCCCTGCTGCTGATGCCCGCGGTCGGCTTCCTGCCCGGCAGCGATCCCCGGGTCCGCGGCACGGTGGAGGCCATCGAGCGCGAGCTCATGCCCCACGGCTACGTCCTGCGCTATGACACCTCGCGCGTCTCCGATGGCCTGCCTCCCGGCGAAGGCGTCTTCCTCGCCTGCAGCTTCTGGATGGTCTCCGCCCTCAAAGCCATTGGCCGCAAACGCGACGCCAAAGCCCTGTTCGACCGCCTGCTCGCCCTGCGCAACGATGTAGGCCTGCTCAGCGAGGAGTTCGATCCCGAGCACAACCGCATGGTCGGCAACTTCCCCCAGGCCTTCAGCCACATCGCCCTGGTCAACGCCGCCTTCGACTTGGAGGCCGACGGCGCCAAGGTACGCGAGCGCCACCACCGCAACCTGCACCCCAAGAACGGCAAAGGCAAAAAGAAGAGCACCCGCAAAGTCGCCGGCCACCCCGACCCCCGCGGCCGCAAACTCTAGCGGCTCGGCCCAGCGCCGGAAGCTTCACCCTGGTGATGGCTTTGGGATTTGTCGCCAGGCTGGGGGACCAAGCCTCAGCTCCCGCATCCCTCGATCAGACCTGCTTTCCCGTCAGTTACAATGCCCCCAGGGAGCCGTCCAAACCATATGCCTGATCTTCGTGCCTTCCCCCGCGTTGGGGGTCTTCTGCGTCACCGCGCCAGCCTCTGGATCGCCCTCGCCGTCCTGCTCGCTCTGCCCGTCGCCGCCCGCGCCCAGTTTGGCGCGCCCGACACCACCCCGGTCCACGACCCCGCGGCACTCAAGCCGCCCCCGGGCGTCAAGGTGGCCATCCTCGAGTTCGACGACATGGAGTGCCCTGACTGCGCCGCCCAGAACCCGGTCCTCAAGCAGGCCGCCGCCCACTACCACATCCCCTGGTACCGCCACGACTTCCCTCTGCCCTTCCACCCCTGGAGCTTCCAGGCGGCCGTCTACGCCCGCTGGTTCGATACCCACAGCAAACAGATGGGTGATGACTACCGCGACTACATCTTCGCCAACCAGCCGCGCATCGAGACCCCCGCAGCCCTCGTCCAGTGGACCCAGAGCTTCGCCAAAGCCCACGGGCTCGACCTGCCCTTCAACGTGGATCCCCAGGGCAAGCTCGCCGCCGAGGTCAAGGCCGACTACGCCCTGGGCCAGCGCATCGGCATCCAGCACACCCCCACCATCTGGATCGTCACCGACGGCGTCCACGCCGCTCCTTACGTGGAGGTCGTCAATCCCAACCAGCTCTACCAGATCATTGACGCCGCCATCGCCCAGACCCGCGGACGGTAAAGCGGGAACCGAGGGATCGAGAGCGCGAGAAAACACCACCTCAATAAAAAGCCGGGGCGCGCGCCCCGGCTTTGCTCTTTGCACCTGCCTGGTTCCCTAGGTGCCTTGTTCCCTCGTTCCCTGGATCCTCACCAGTTCCTGCCCACCGCCGCAGCCCGGCGCCACCATGCGCGTCTGCGGCGCGCGCCAGTGGTCGATGTAGCTGGTCCGGTGCACGCACCCGATGGTGCAATGCGGCGCGCAGCTCTTGGCGGTCAAAAACTCCCGCTTCACATCCTCGGTCGTATACTCGGCCAGCGGCACACCCGGATATCCCCGCTGCTGCGAGCAGTAGTGCACCAGCCCGTCCTCGCAGATGTACAGGTACCGCGCCCCCGCCCGGCAGCGCCAATCGTTGGCCCGCCCCTGCACAATGGCTTCCTGGAACTTATCGAACTGGGCGTAGTTGGTCTTCTTGCGGTTGCTCATCGCATAGTAGACCTGCGCCTCGGCTTCATTGAGCGGCTTCAGTTGTCCGTCGCCGTCGTGGATGATGCCGATGGTTGATTCGAAGCCCAGCTCCAGGGCCCGCCGCCCGATGGTGAGCGCGTCCTGCGGGTCCTTGAAACCGCCGCCCACCACCGAATTGATGTTCACGTGGAAGGTGGCGTGCTCGGCCAGCATCTGCAGCTTCTTGTCCAGCACCTTGAGGGACTTTTTCGAAACCTCGTCCGGC
>JAJZCY010000148.1 GCA_021828835.1 Acidobacteriota bacterium
CCAAATCCAGCATGTCGAAGAACTCGGGGAAGCTGATGGCGGCGGATTCCGCGCCCTGGATCAGCGTCTCGCCTTCGGCACGGAGACCAGCCACGGCAAAGGCCATGGCGATGCGGTGATCGCCGCCGGAGTCGATGGTGGCGCCGTGCAGCGTCTGGCCGCCGGGAACATCCAACCCGTCTTCGAATTCGATCACCTCGGCGCCCATAGCGCGCAGGTTTTTGGCCACGAGGGCGATGCGGTCCGACTCCTTGACGCGGAGCTCTTTGGCGTCGCGGATGCGGAGGCCGCCGCTGGTGAAGGGTCCGATGGCGGCCAGCACCGGCAGCTCATCGATGAGTTGCGCGGCGAGCGGCCCGGTGACCGCCGTCGTTCCCATGCCCTCGGCCGGACCGGTGATCTGTACGGTGCCGACCAGTTCCGCGTGCTTTTCTTCGAGGTTGAGGACGGAGATGTGCGCGCCGAGGGCGGTGAGGACGTCGAGCAGCGCCGCGCGCGTGGGGTTGAGGCCGATGGAGTCCAGCACGAGGCCGGAGCCCGGAAACATGGCGGCCGCGCACAGGAAGAATGCGGCCGAGGAAAGATCGCCGGGCACCGCTGCCTCGATGGCCTTCAACTGCTGCGGTCCGGCGATTGAAACCGATCCGCTGGTCCGCGCAACCGTAGCGCCGAAGGCACGCAGCGCGAGCTCGCTGTGATCGCGGGTGCGCACCGCTTCGTGGACCGTGGTTGTGCCCTCCGTCTGCAAGCCGGCGAGCAGGATGCAGGTCTTGACCTGGGCGCTGGGCACGGGCGTCGTGTAGTCGATGGCCTTGAGCCGGCCGCCTTCGATGGTGAGGGGGGCGTGGCCGTCGGTGAGGGTGAGGCGCGCGCCCATGGCTTCGAGAGGCTTGCGGATGCGCTCCATGGGACGCCGCGACAACGAGGCATCGCCGGTCAGGGTGAAGCGGCCGTCCTGCGCGGCGAGCATGCCGGAGAGCATGCGCATGGTGGAGCCGGAGTTGCCACAGTCCAGGGGCTCGGCAGACGGCGTGACGCGCCCGCCGACCCCGGTAATCTCCACGGCATCGCCTTCGAGGCGCTTGACCTGCGCGCCGAGCGCCTTCATGCAAGCGAGAGTGGAAGCGCAGTCCGCGCCGGTGGAAAAATTGGTAAAACGCGAGACGCCCTCAGCAAACGCTCCCAGCATGGCGTAGCGGTGGCTGATGGACTTATCGCCAGGCAGCCGCAGGCTGCCGTAGACATTGCGCGCCGGCCGGATTAAACGTTCCTGAGTTGCAGTCGACAAACGCTTCCCTCTTTCCCTTGTCCCTTGATTGCTGGTTCTATCGCACGCTGAGCACAATGATGGTCTCGTCGTCAAAACGGTCGCGGCCTTCCTGGAAGCGGGAGACATCCGCGAGAATCGCATCGGCGATCTCCTGGGCGGGGCGTCCCCGGTGCGCGCAGAGCAAACTTGCCAGCCGCTCCTGGCCATACATCTCTTCCCTGCCGTTCTCGGCATCGAGGATTCCATCCGAGACGAAGACCACGGCGTCGCCGGGCTGAGTGGCTACGTTGAATTCTTCGTAGGTGACGTCCGGAAACATACCGAGCGGAAAACCTTCCGCCTTGACCGGAAGAGACTCGCCCGCGCGGCAAAAGATGGGCTGCACGGCGCCGGAGTTGGCCACCTGGAGGGTCCGGTTTTCGTCATTCCAGACGGCAAACACCATGACCACATATTGCGAATCCAGGCGGCGCTCCTGGAGCGCGTCATTGAGCAGGCGCAGCATCTCGGCGGGGGCGGGATGCTGCTGAGCCTCGGAGCGCATGATGCCGCTTACCAGGGCCGCGAACAACGCCGCCGGCGCGGCCTTACCGCTGACATCGCCCAGCATGATGCCGGTGCGCCCGGCGCCGTAGTCGATGAAATCGAAGAGGTCACCGCCGATGGATCGCGCCGGCAAAAAGCGCACGGCCATTTCGACGTTCTTGTGCTCCGGGGGCGCGGAAGGCAGCAGGCGGAGCTGCACCTCGCGCGCCATGGCCATATCTTTTTCGAGCTGCCGCTCCTGGGTCCGCACCGCCTGGTAGAGGCGCGCGTTTTCGATGGCGATGGCGATCTGCGCTCCGAGCGTGGTGAGCATGCGCTCGTGTTCTTCATTGAAGAAGGCGGTGCGCGAATGTTCCAGGTCGAGCACGCCGGTCACCTTGCCCTTGTAGAAGAGCGGCACGATCAGTTCGGAGCGGGTCTCCGGGTTGACCTGGAGGTAGCGGGGTTCGCGACGGACATCGGGCACGTTGATGGCGCGCCACTCGCGCACGGCCGCGCCCACCAGCCCGCTGCTGATCGGGATGCGCCGCATCGGAGCCTCGGCGTTTCCGAAGCGCCATGCGTAGCGGGTGATCAGGGTCTCGCCGTGCTCATCCAGCAGCATGATGGAAAACATCTGGTAGTCGATGAGGCGGCGCAGAAGCTGGCCTACGCGCTCCAACAGGCGATTTAGCTCGAGGATCGCGCCGATCTCCGTGGCGATCTCGTTCAGCACCTCCAGCGTCTCGGCCTGGCGGGAGATGCGCGTATAGAGGCGCGCGTTCTCGATGGCCTGGGCGATGCGGGAAGCGGTCATGGTGAGCATGCTCAGATGCTCGGGCCGGAAGAACCCGGCCTGCTCGTTCTCGATGTCGATGACGCCGATCAGCCGGTTTTTCGCGATCAGCGGAACGGCAAGCTCCGACCGGACGTCGGGATTGGCGTCGATGTAAAACTCGGAGGTGGAGACATCGTTCAGGAGCATGGGCTTGCGGGTGCGCGCCACCTCGCCCACTACGCCCTTGCCAACCGGAAGGCGGCCGCGCGCAACCTCGGGCGTATGGCCGATCTGGAAGCGCATGCGCAGTTCGCGGGCCCGCTCGTTCAAGAGAAAGATGGCAAAGATGCGGTAGGGGATGACGGTCTGGACCAGTTCGGCGGTTCGCTGGAGGAGGGTCTGGAGATCGAGGGTAGTGTTCAGCGCGTCGGTAAGACGCATAAAGAACGCCACATCGGAGGGGGCCAGCCCGGCCTCGGGAGACGCGACGGCAGCTGAGGCCTCCGCGACTCGGGAGCCGCCAACGACCTTACTGACGCCTGGCGAAGTTGGGGATTGAGAAGACATCGGGCGCTATACCAAGTTTATCAAGCGCCCTGCGTTTTCTCAGAGAGTGTTCTGACGCGGGGAAGGCCTCGCGCGGAGGAAATTTCAGGCTGCGCCCATCTCGCGCACAATCGCCACCGATCCTGAGGCGCCGATGCGGTTGGCGCCGGCCTCCAGCAGGCTTTGCAGGTAGTTGAGGGTGCGCACGCCGCCGAGCGCCTTGACGCCGCAGCGGCCGCCGGCTACGCCGCGCATCAGGGCGACATCGGAAACCGAAGCGCCGCTGGTGGAGAAGCCCGTGGAGGTGCTGACGAAATCGGCGCCCGCCTGGATGGCAATCTCTGCCCCGCGCAGCTTCTCCTGGGTGCTGAGCAGCGCCGTCTCCAGAATGACCTTGAGGACCGCTCCGTAATCGTGGGCCACGCCCACGGCGGCACCTATCGTGTGCTGCACCGCATCGTAGTTGCCGCTGCGGAGCTGGCCGATGGGGATCACCATGTCCAGTTCGCGCGCCCCCATCCGGACCAAAGCCGCGGCTTCCTGGCGCAGCGTGGAGGCCAAAGACGCGCCCAGGGGGAAGCCGATGACCGCGCCCACGGGAATCCCTGTTCCTGAAAGCAGGCCGACGGCCGTGGAGACCCACACCGGGTTGACCATGGCGCAGGCGAAGCGGTAGCGGGCGGCCTCTTCGCACAGCAACTCGATCTGCTCGCGAGTGGCGTCGGGGTCCAGGAGGGTATGGTCGAGGACCGCTGCCAGGGTCTGCCAGTTGCTCAGGGTCTGCGCGGTGAAACCCGCGGAATCGAATGTACCGTGATCGAAATCAAGCTCGGACGCGGAGATCGGGGTGACCGCACTCATCGAACGTCATTACTCCTGCTGGTTCCCCAGACTGTCTCATTGGCGGCCCCACCGGCAGGCCCCCGGGAGAGTATAGAGCCTCCCGCCTGAAGCGCCCAAGGGAATAGACACGAAATCTCGGCGCTGGTTGCCGGGTGCGGAAAAAAATTCCAGCAGCATCTTCTCTGGCTGGCTATTCCGGATGGGTGGGCGCCATGATGCAGATATCGGCAAGGTTGCGATAGCGCTCGGCATAGTCCATGCCATACCCAATCACGAACAAGTTCGGTATCGAAAAGCCAACATAATCCGCTTCGATCTTTTCGATCCGGCGCGAGGGTTTGTCGAGCAGCGCCGCAATGCGCAGGCTCTTGGGACGCTGCTGCAAGAACACCTTGCGCAGATACGCCAGGGTCAGGCCGGTATCGAGGATGTCCTCGACGATCAGCACGTTCTTGCCTTCGATGGGCTGGTCGAGATCCTTGATCAGCTTCACGGCACCAGAGGATCGCTGTCCGCTGCCATAGCTGGAGGTGGCGACGAAGTCGAAGGTGGCATCCACGTCGACGGCCCGCGACAGATCCGAGAGGAAAAACGCCGCGCCCTTCAGCACGCCCACCATCACCAGCTTTTCGCCCTGAAAATCGCGGGTGATCTGGGCGCCCATCTCCGCCACTCGCTCGGCAATCTGCGCGCGCGAGTAGAGAACCTCAAGTGCTTCACTTGCTACGGATGGCATGGGATCAGTATCGCTCGGTTTGGAGCTTGATCGCGTGTATAAATTTTCAGGGCCGCCGGGCCTGACAGCCGATTTTGAACGAGCGTACAATATTCCCTGATTTGCCGCCTCTGGCGCAAATGAACATTTGTTCGCACCGGGATTGCCAGACGAACAAGCCCCTGCACCGGCACGATGGGAGGTTTCTCCGATGATGAAGCAAACCCGCAGAGAGTTTCTGGGAACGACCGGTCTGGCGGCCGGCGCCTTGCTGACCGCGCCCTCGCTGCTCTCCGCCCGGCCCGCTCCGGCCAGCCGCGTCGCCATCGGGATGTGCCCGGAGTACAACCGGCAGGTGGAGGCGACACTGGCCACCATATTCGACCAGCTTGGGGGGCTCCAGAAGCTGGTTGGCGGGAAGACTGTAGCGATCAAGCTGAACATGACCGGAACGCCGCGCATGCGCTTCCAGAACATGCCTGTGGAGATGACCCACTGGGTTCATCCCGTTGTGGTTGCGGCCACCGTGTCTTTGATGGGCCGGGCGGGCGCGCGGCGCATCCGGCTGCTGGAGAGCCATCCCGACGGCACCGCCTCGCTCCAGGAGTTCATGGCCTCCGCCGGCTGGGACGTGAACGCCATCGCCAATGCCGCGCAACATGTGGAGTTCGAGAACACCAACTATCTCTCTGGGCACAAGGCTTATGCCCGGTTCATGGTTCCAGGCCATCCCCTGATGTACGCCGGCTACGAAACCAATCCCTCCTATCGGGACAACGACCTGATGGTGTCGATGGCCAAGCTCAAGGACCACCGCATCGCGGGCGTCACCCTCTCGATGAAGAACATGTTCGGCGGCCTGCCGACCACGATCTACGGCATGGACGCCCCGGCAGACGAGCCCGCACCGACGGCGATTGCCGGCAACCGCGCCGGGATGGTGCACAACGGCCGCCGCGTTCCGCCGAAGAGCGCGCCAGCGGCCATCGATATGACCTCGCACGACCCGCACTACCGGATGCCGCACGTGGTGCCGGAGCTGGTCTTGGCGCGTCCGGTGGAACTCGCCATTATTGACGGGATCCACACCATGGATGGCGGCGAACGGCCTTCCATGAGAAGCGGGCCGGGCCAGACCATCAACCATGCCCTGCATCCCGGGGTGCTGATCGCCGGCCTGAACCCGGTCAACACCGACGCGGTCGCGGTGGCGGTGATGGGTTTCAACCCGATGGCCAGCCGCGGCGAGCCGCCCTTTGAACTCTGCGACAGCATGCTGGAATACGCGGAAAAGCTGGGCATCGGCACGCGCGATCTGAGCCGCATCGAGGTGGCCGGGACCCCGATCGCCCGAGCCCGCTATCCCTTCAAAAGCGTGAAGCAGTGCATGCCGACCTAGGACGGCTCATTCTGCGATCAGCAAAAAGGCAAGGCGCCGCAACGGACGCCTTGCCTTCTGCTCGTTATGGGGGAGTGGAAAGATCAAGCTGGGCGGAAGAGCGGCGCAGCGGTGACAACCCGCGTCTTGCAGACTTCACCTGACGCTCATTTCGGCTCCTCCCATTGCTGGCCTTTGGCGTCCTTGTGTTCCTTAAAGTAGGCATCCTCCTGGTGGGTGAGCTGCCTGGTTTGATCTGCGAGGTCGCTCAAGGCGCCGGTAGCATCGTCGCGGGAGATCTGGTAAGCGGAGTTGTTGGGCAGGCTCTTCATCATCTCCTGCCACCGAGGAATCTCCTTGTCCAGTTTGCCGAGCGCTTTGCGGATATCCGCCATGCGGCCGCCGTACTCGTCCAAGTTGGAGGAGAGCTCGTCCACCAGGGATGAGAAGTCGCCAAGCTCGCGATCCATGGCGCGGCCCATGCCGGATTCCGTGCGGCCGGCCAAGCGCCGGATGCGATCCGCATGCTCACCCACGTATTTGGTGTAGAGCCCGATGCGCAGGTCGGCATCGATGCCCGCTTCGGCGATCTTTTGCTGCTGCGCCTGGGTGAGCACGTCCTGGCGGCCTTGCTGCGCACGCACGGAGACAGTTGCCATGCCGGCGCACAGCAGAAACAGAGCGGACAAACGGAGCGGCTTCATCGGCTCCCTCGAAGCGGTTGTGAGCGGGGCAAAGCAGGCCTTCCAGCCGGGCTACTTCTGGAAGACCTCCATCATGGTGGCATCCTGAGCGTCATTCACCTTAGCCAAGGTCTGCGCGACCAGCGGGCGCTCGTAATAGTCGCTGGAGTGCAGCATCTGGGTCAGGCGAAAGGCCGTCTTGCTAAGGAGAATCTGCGCGTTCTTCAAGCGTTTATCGTTGCGCGAGATGGAATGGTGGATCTTGCCGGCAAAGGACTGAATGCGCTTGAGGAGGCCGTCCGCCTTAGCGACATCGCCGGCTGCGTACTGCTTGAGGCTCAACTCGGTCATCTGTTGGACGAGCTCAGCGTAGAGGTAGCACTGATCGCGGGGCTGGGCCTGCTCGGCCCGGGCTTGCAGCGCAGCAATGCTCTGTTCGTCGGGAACCCTATTGTCCGAGGCAAAAGCGCACGCCTGCGAAAGCGTCATGCACGCTGCCAGGAGCGCGGTGAATCGACCAGTTGTCCGCATAAGGATCTCCACAGATGCGGCCCGAGTCTTGCTGCGTGACTGCATATTAGTCACAACCGACGGCGAACCGCAAGGGATATGATGCGAATTCCGCCTCGAATGGGCAGAAGCGCCTCACGCGGAGCGCAGATTGTCACGACGGTTTTCACCTGAAGCAAAGGGACCGCGTCCGCAGGCCAGCCGGGCAGTTGGGCAGCCGGCGCAGGCTATCTTTCCAGAAGCTTCAGCCGCTGCCGCGCCTGCCACTCCTGGTCGGGAAACTTGCCGTCTGCCGCATCGAGGAAATGGTGGTAGTAGACCGCCGCCTGTTTCCGCTGGTGGAGGGAGTCGTAGGAGATGGCCCACAGGAAGTAGGTAGAAGCATTATCCGGCAACAGCTTGGCGCGCATGGTGAGGGCGTGGAGGGCGACGGAGGGCTGCCCCGTGCGGGAGGCCGTGAAGGCCAGTCCGCTCCACCCGGCTGGGCTGGAAGGATCGAGCTGGGTGACTTTGCTGAAGACGGTAAAAGCCTCTGCGAATTTGAGTTCCCGGACCAGGTTCTGTCCGTGGGCGACGAGGAGGCCGGGATCGCGAGGCGAGACGGCCAAGAGCTTGAGATAGAGCTGATCGGAGCCGGCAAAATCTCCCGATTGGGCCAGGACCTCGGCCAACATGCCGGTGATGGTGGCATCGTCGGGGTGCATGGCGTGCAGCTTCTGAAGCAAAGGCAGGGCGTCTGGCTTGTTCTCTGCAACCAGAACCGCCGCGAGCTGGGCCGTGAGCACCGGGTCATCGGGATGGCTGTCGAGCGCCGGCCGCAATAGAGCTTCAGCGTCCGCGTACTTCTTCTGCTCGAGGAGCAGGTGCGCCAGTCCGGTGGTAGCGGGTTCGGATTTTGGATCCTTGGCGAGCACGCGCCGATACTCCTGCTCGGCGGCGGCGATCTGGCCGGTTTGCTCGGCCAAGCTGGCGGCCAGCAGCATGTCGTCGGTGGTCTCGGGTGTAAGCTTCAGCGCTTCCAGCAGATCGTTGGAGGCCTGGGCAGGATCTTTGGCGCTGTCGATGCGCGCGAGCGCCCGCCAGGCGCGCGCCTTCAGCTGCGGGCCTCCTGGGCCGGGGTCGAGCTGGGTGGCACGCACCAGTTCCGGACGCGCCTCTTCCGGTTTGCCCTGCCGCGCCAGAAGCATACCCAGCATCAGGTGGGCATCAAAGGCGTTCGGATCGGCTTTCACCGCCCGCTGATAGAGATTGATCGCGTCGGTGGAGCGGTTCTGCACGTCGGCCACGTATCCGGCATCGAAGAGCGCGCGGCCGTCGTTGGGATGCCCAGCCAGCCAGGAGTCGAGCTTGGATTCCGCCAGCTTCCAGTTGGTTGCGGCGATTGCCTCCTCGGCGGCTGCCACCTGAGCGGAGACCGGCTGCGAATTGGAGGAGAGCGTTCGGCCGGAGGCGGGGGGCACGGAGACAAGCGGCGCCGCCTGGCCGCTCAGAGACAGCGGGGCCAACACGGACAGAAGAAACAGAGCCAGAAACGCGGGGCGTTGCACAAGAACCTCATGGTTAGTGTACCGGCAATTGGGCTTGCGATCCCCGGCGGGCTTGGGGGAGCGGCCCGACGAAGGGCTGTCAGGATGCTCCCGACAGGGGCTGAGATGGCGTCGGTGCAGCAGGGCTCTGGGCTGCATCGAAGAACTGTTTTGGAATTAGGCGGTTACCTCCGTCACGATCCACATCTAAAGCTCAGGTGCGGTGGAGGCGCTGCTTCAACTATTCCAGATGGTGAAACACAAGACAACCTCATGAACTCGAACCCGCATCCACCCATACAACAAAGACCGGACCGGGGTCGTCCCGCCTACACAGGAAAAAACTTCATGAGCTTCCATGTTCAGCGTCACGATGATCGGGGTGCCTATATGACGTTCGTTTCCATGCAGCACATGCCCCTCTCGAGTGCCTATCTCTGCGAAGACTGCCACTGCGTGGGTAACTGCGCAGAGCAGTGCCCCGCATGCGCTTCCACCGCCTTGATGAGCCTGTCAGGAATCCTGAACCGCAAGCTGCCGTTGCAGGAGCCTCAGGTAAACTTCTCTCGCCCTCCGCACGTGGAGTGTGTCAGCTCTCCCCTCGCAGCTTGACGCTGCGTTTTTAGCCTGGTTCTCTGTAGCCGCCCCGCGCTGATCGCCGCATGGGCGGCTTTTTTGTCCTGCACTGAAAAGCTGAGGCCCGGCAAAGAGCCGGGCCTGTGGGGTCTAGCTCTTCGCGTTACTGTGCCGGCGGGGTGTTCTGGCCGGCGGGTGGTGGATTGTTCACCGGAGGGGCCGCCATCGAGGGCTCCTTCTCCGGCTTGGCCGGTTCCACGCCCGGAACCGTGAGCTGACCGTTGACCTGGCCGCGAGCCGCATCCTCGAGGTTGATGCCGTAGTGCTCCAGCGTAGAGGCAACAATCTGATAGAGGCTGGCGCGGTCCTTGGCGTAGTCGGCGTTGGCGTCGATGAGGTTGGCCTCCGCCTGGGCCAGATTGCGCTGCTGCTGTAGAACATTCGCGGTAGTGGACGCCCCCAGGTGCAGCTTCTTGACCTCGGCATCGAGACTCTGCTGGTTGTAATCGCGGGCGGCCAAAGCAGCCTGCACGGCGGCGCGGTCGTTGGTGAGCGCGTACTTGGCGTTGACCACCTGCATCCGGATCTGGGTGTAGAGCTGTTCGAGACGAAGCTCCGCCTGGCGGTACTCCATCAACGAGCGCGCCTGCACCGACTGCGCGTAGCGGTTGCGGATGGGAATGTTCAGATTGAAGCCCACGCCCTTGTCAGGCGCGGTGCTGTTCACCAGGTCGGACAGCACCCCGCCGTAGCCGCGAGGCACCGGGCTTACCGATCCCCCGGCCACGCAAGGCTGACCGAAGAAATTGCAATTGGGGTTTGGGGGTCCGCCAACGATGTTCGCGCCATAGTAGGCGTATGCATCGAGGGTAGGCAGCAAAGCGTTGCGGGCGCCCTTCAGCGTGATCTCGTCGTTGCGCACCGTGAGCTCGGCCTCTTCCAGTTCCGGACGCTGCTGGAAGGCATCTTTCACGAGCTGTTCGACAGATTCGCTCTCTTCGGGAATCGGGTTCAGATTCACGCGATCGGTAGGAATGACTGGCGCCGCCGATAACGCCGGATCGTTGAGGTTGCGCGCGATGGCCTGCTTGATGATCTG
>JAJZCY010000149.1 GCA_021828835.1 Acidobacteriota bacterium
GATGAGGAACATCAGCGGCGCCAGCCAGGGCAACGGCCCCAGGAAGTGCTTGATGTAGCCCGGCCCGTTCACCCGCACGCCGTGCAGGTTGTAGTAGAGGAACGTGAGCACCGCGATGCCCAGCGGCACCACCGGCTGGGCGGTAGGCGTTACGACGCCCGGGATCAGGCCCACCAGCAGGCCGATAACATTATTCAGCAGCACAAAGAGCAGAACGCAGGTGACGAAGGCCTGGAAGCGCTCATGCCCGTGGCCGATGACCTGGTCGCCCATGTCGCCGACGAACTCGTGCACCATCTCGGCCACGTGCTGAAAACCATTGGGGTGCTCCACCGAGAGCGACAGCCGGACCGCGATAAAGAACGCCACCAGCCCGAAGAAGACCAGCATCTCGAGGGCAAAGGTGTCGTTGATGGGGCGGTTGGGGTGCAGCGGATGGACGCCCACCAGCAGCATCAGGCGCGCAAAGATGGGCCCGAAGATGGAGTTGAAGAAGTGCGTGATTCCAAGTTCCTGCATGGCCACCAAAGTCTTTCCCGTTGCGGTTGATTCGAGGGTTCAGGCGGCGGGCGAGGGCCAGGAATCCATCCCGGAGGATGCGCAAAATTCAATTGCGAAGAAGGCTCAACGCCTGCCAAACCATGGCCAGAACTGCCAGTCCGAGGCCACAGAGCAATGCCACCACGGAACCCTGGAAACACTTAAGGCTACCATAAATGACCCCGGCAAAGACCAGCAGACGGAGGAGGAAAAACGCCAGCGCCAGACCCGCGCCGCGGGGCAACTGCTGGCGGTCGAGTTTGGCGTTGATGATCCGGATCAGCCGCTGCCACTCGAAGATGCTGGCGGCGGAAATGGCCGCGCCGGTGGCCAGCATGGCTGCGTTCCGCCACCCCGAGGCCTTCCACAGAATCAGGGCAGCCAGCAAGCCCAAAACCAGGGTGATGCGGATCGCCCGCCGCAGCAGCGCTTCCAGTCCGGCATCCGTGAGCCCCGCCAGGGGACGTTCCTGTTCAGTCGCCATCATTCCTTTGTTTCCCTCTTGCCGTCGCCTTCCTCTGGCGCTCTGGCCGCCTGCATGGCCAGCCGGACCACGTAGACGAGGCCTGAGACCCCGCCGAAGACGAGGCCCACCAGCCCCAGCCAGGGAACATGGAAGTGCAGGCCCAGCCAGCCCCCCAGCAGCCATCCCACAAAAGCCGAACAGGGCAGGATCAGGGCGATCTGCATCATCTTCTCTGCCTGCACGATGGCGCTGACCAGTCCTCCGCCCTTGGAGGGCTGGCGAGGGTTCGGAATGGGCGGGTGGAAGGGCATTCATGGTGGTTATACACGATCCGCGCATCCCCGCGCGAAGAGGACCGGCCAATCGTCTGAAGGAGGTAGCCGCCAGCTTCGCCTGAGCGGCATGGCTGCCTGCCTGCCCCGCGCCTGCGGGCGGCAAACCGCGAGTTGCGAGCTGCTTCGCCCGCTATACTGACGATTGGACCTTCGCTGGTCGCTCCCAAAGGAAAACACTGTGTTCGACTCCGAATTTGAGCGCAATCTCTTCGATCTGCGCCGCAGCAAGCTGCAGGAAATCGAGAAGCTGGGCCAGGCCGCTTACCCTAACCAGTTCGCCTTCACCCACACCATCGCGCAGGTACGCGCCGACTGGGACGAAACGGCTGGCGAGGCGCTGGAAGCCGCCAAGCCGCAGGTCTCCATCGCCGGGCGCATCATGGCCATCCGCGCCCAGGGCAAGGCCGGCTTCGCCACCCTCCAGCAGGAAGCGTCTCGCCTCCAGATCTACGTCCGCCTCGACGCCGTGGGCGAGCAGGGTTTCGCGCTCTACAAGCTGCTTGACCTGGGCGACCACATCGGCGTCTCCGGCTATCTGTTCCGCACCCGCACCGGCGAGCTGACCGTGCACGTGGAGAAGCTGACCTTCCTCTCCAAGGCTATGCTCGCGCTGCCAGAGAAGTATCACGGCCTCTCGGACGTGGAGATCCGCTATCGCCAGCGCTACGTGGACCTGTTCACCAATCTGGACAGCCGCGAAGTCTTCGTCAAGCGCGCCAAAGCACTGCGCGCCCTGCGAGCGTTCTTTGACAGCCGCGGCTATCTCGAAGTGGAGACGCCGATGATGCAGCCCATCGCCGGCGGAGCGGCGGCGCGGCCCTTCATCACCCACCACAACACCCTGGATATGGACCTCTACCTGCGCATCGCGCCGGAGCTGTATCTGAAGCGCCTGGTGGTGGGCGGCCTCGACCGCGTCTACGAGATCAATCGCAACTTCCGCAACGAGGGCATCAGCACCCAGCACAACCCCGAGTTCACCATGCTGGAGTTCTACCAGGCCTACGCCAACTTCCAGGACATGATGGACCTGACCGAGGAACTCTTCCGGTTCGTGGCCATGGAGGTGAACGGCACCACGAAGACAGTCTTCAACGACGTGGAGATTGACCTGGGCAAGTTCGAGCGGCTGACCATGCGCCAAGCGATCGTGAAATTCTGGCCGGAGGGCGCGACGAAGACGCGGCCTGTTCTCGCTGAGTTTGGCACACCCGGCAAGCTGGAAGAATGGGTTGCGGAGTTGCGCAGCATCGGCCGGCATGTAGATTACAAGCCGGGCGAGCCCGCCGGCAAAACGATTGCCAGCATCTTCGAAGCGGTTGCCGAAGAGCACCTCGTCCAGCCCACCATCATCTACGAATTCCCCACCGCCGTCTCGCCGCTCTCCAAGCAATATCCGGACAATCCGGATTTCGTGGAGCGCTTCGAGGTCTACGCCGGCGGGTTCGAGTTGGGCAACGCCTTCAGCGAGCTCAACGATCCGGTGGAGCAGGAGAAGCGCTTCCGGCAGCAACTCGAAGAGCGCGCCCGCGGCGATGAGGAAGCCCACCAGATGGATGAGGACTACGTCCGCGCCCTGGCCTACGGCCTGCCGCCCACCGGCGGCGAAGGCATCGGCATCGACCGGCTGGTGATGCTGCTGACCGGGTCGAGGTCGATTCGCGACGTGATTCTGTTTCCGCTGATGAGGAAGACAGGGAGCGAGGGAGCAAGGGAGCAAGGGAGCGAGCAGGCGGAATCATCGACCTAGCGCACCCAGCCGCGTAAGATTCGTGGTCTCCCAGGCCCCCAAATGCGGGGGATCTGGGGCACCCGGCCGGTGGTTAGTCTGGGTTCGTGATCTCCCACCCAGCTAGGAGCTGGAAGCTAGAAGCTAGGAGCTGTTTTTGAATATTCTTTTCGTCGGCGATATCTTCGGGAGCGCGGGGCGGCGCATCGTCCGCGAGCACATCGGCCACCTGCGCTCAACCCACAGCGTGGAGCTGACGGTGGTGAATGTGGAGAACGCCGCAGGCGGCTTCGGCGTGACCCCGCAGATCGCCGAGGAGGTTTTTGACTGGGGCGCGGACGTGCTCACCACCGGCAACCATGTCTGGGACAAGAAGGAACTGGCCGAGTACCTGAAGTCGGTCCCACCCGACAGCCACGACCGCCCGCGCCGCGTGCTGCGCCCCGCCAACTTCGCGCCCAATCTGCCCGGCTACGGAGTATACGAAGGAACCACCGCAAGCGGCGTTCCCTATGCCGTGCTCAATCTGCAAGGGCGCGTCTTCATGGGCTCGACCAACGACCCCTTCCAGGGCGCGGAGGCGCTGCTGGCTGGGGTCAAGGCCAAGGTGATCGTGCTTGACTTCCATGCCGAGGCCACCAGCGAGAAGGTGGCCATGGGCTGGTATCTGGACGGGCGCGTGACAGCGGTGCTGGGCACGCACACGCATGTGCCTACGGCCGACGAGCGCATCCTGCCCAACGGCACCGCCTACCAGACCGACGTCGGCATGAGCGGCCCCTACGACAGCGTCATCGGCGTGGAAAAGGATATGGTGCTGCACCGCTTCCTCACCGGCATGCCGGGCAAGTTCGAGGCGGCCAAGGGCAATCCGAAGCTGTGCGCGGCGCTGGTGGAGTGCGACCCGGCCACCGGGCGGGCCAGCCGCATCCAGCGCATCATGCTCGGCGAGTAGCAGCGCAGGCGCGCCGCAACCCAATACAAATCCCAACAACAAGAAGGGCAGCCTATGCGGCTGCCCTTGTTTGGCTCCCCAGAAAATGTACCGGCGCGGTTTCCTGCGCCGGTACTCCGGTGATGGTTAACGAGCGCGGTGGGTGGTGCGGCGCACCGGACGATGATGCTCCGGAGCCTTCTTCGGCTGCTGCACGAATCCCTCGTTGAGCACGATCTGCGCCTTTGCGGCAACGCCCGGCTTGGCTGGCGTGGTCGTGTAGGTGCTGTAGGTGCCGTCGATCTCCAGGGCCGGCAGGGTCGCAGCGACCGTGCCCTCCGCCGGAGCGTCCTTGCAGCTCAGCGGTTCCTTCAGGTTGACCACGAAGTCAGCCGTCTTGGAGTCCTTGGCGTCCTGGGTCACAGCCACGTTGATCACCGTGACTGCGGGCTCGATCTTGATCCTGTGGGCACGATCGAGATCGGTAATGGCGCTCACGTCGGCAGCCACCCCGTTGGCCTGCAGGTAATCCTTGGCTTCCTTCAGGCGCAGGTCGGAGGTGGGCGCAGGCGGCACGGCGCTGCACGGCCCAGGCGTGTTCAGCTTCACCACGTAATCCTTGGGCTTGCCGGCCGCCGTAGTCACGGTGACCTTCAGCGCGGTGGCGGGGTCGCTGATCACGATGCCCGGAACCGGCGTCATCTGCCCCTGCAGAACGCTCCACAGCTTCTGGGCGTCAGCCGGGTTGCCGTTGGCCAGGATGAACTCCTTGTCTTCCAGGTTCAGCTTGGTGAGGTCGGGGGTGCTGGTGATCACGTTGTGCACGATCTCGGGCGGGGTCGGGGCGGGCTTGATGGTGAAGGTAGACGGCGGAAACAGCGTCTGCGCCGACTGCGTCTTCACATCATTGATGCCGTCCAGATTGCCGTGATAGCGCTTGTACCAGTACTCGAGCTTGGGCTCGATCTGCGACTTGTAGGCCGGCGGAGCGAAGTTCCAGGCCCGGGCATAGAACCAGCAGGCCTTGACCTCATCGCGCGTCGGACCTTCCTTGGAGTAGGCCTCCGCCAGATTCAGCGTATCCACCAGACCAGGACCGGCCTGGGTCTGCTGCGGTGAATAGAGCATCAGCTCCGAGGTGTACTGCTTGATGGCGTCGGCGTAGTCCTTCTTCACCACCGCGTCATCGAGTGCGATGGCCGAGTGGAAGATGGGATAGGCCGCATCGGTGATCTTCTTCCAGTCTGCGTCGGCCAGCCCGCTCGGCTTGGGAGCGGTCAGGCCCTTGTTGGCCAGAGTCGCCGCGTCGTTGCAGGTCTGCGGATTCTTGCTCTCTCCCGTGTTCGGATCGATGCTCTGCTGGCACTCGTTCTTCTTAAGATAGACCGAGATGAAGATGGCCTGCATGTTCTCAGGCTCAAGTTGCAGCAGCCGGCTGGCCGCGCTGAGCGCCTTGTCGGGCTGATTGAGCTGCTGATAGGTCCCGATGAGTTCCTGCAAAACCGCTTTCTTGACCACGCTCTGCGGATATTTCTGCAGAAATGCTTCCAGAGCCGCGGCCTTGGCTGCAGGCTGGGTCTGGGTGACCGCGTTTTGATACGCGTTGAATTCAGCCGGATCGGAGATGGTGATCTGGCCCGAATTGTCCTGCGCCCGCAACGCGGGAGAGGCAATCAGGGCAACGCTGGCCAGAGCCATCGCAGATGCAAGGACTAGCTTCTTCATTCTGTGCTCCTGGGAAACGCCAAACTGGAGGTAAATCATAAATCACACGCCGACAACTGCGGAATAACGAACTGACCGCAAGGGCGGGTGAGCCGGGCAAACAATACTAAGCCTCCTCTGAGGCATTGCAAAGGATTATAGAAACCCGGGTTAACCCTGACAAGCAAAGTCGTCAGGAGGCCACCCGGCATCTGCGGGAAAAGACGCAAAATTTTCCTCTGTGGTTGTTTTTCCTGAGGTTTACTGCAAAAGCCGGACCAATTCCGCCTGTTCGGCCAGGAAGGCATCATGCCCATGTGCGCTGATCATTTCGCGGTACTCGGCATCGGCGCCGGAAGCGCGCAGTGTCTCTGCGAAGCGGCGCACATCCTCGGCGGGAAAGAGCCAGTCGGTGCTGATGCCGATGAACTTCAGCCGCGCGCGAATGCGCCCGAAGGCCTCCTGCGGCGAAGCGTATCCGCGCAGCGGATCCCAGGTGTCCATGGTGCGCAGAATCGCCAGATAAGAGTTGGCGTCAAAGCGATCGATGAAGCGGGCACCCTGGTGATCGAGGTAGCCGGCAATATCGAACCGGCCGCCGATCAAGCCGCTTCCCTGCCCATCGGCCTGCCACGGATCCTCGCCACTGCGGTCAGGATTGCGGCCGTAGCGTTCCTCGAACAGGGGGGCGGACTTGTAGCTCAGCATGGCGATCTGCCGGGCCAGCGAGAGGCCGCGCCGTGGCGGTTTCTGCGGCAGATAGCGGCCGCCGTACCATTCGGGATCGTGCTGGATCGCCTGCCGCTGGAGATGATTCAGGGCTAGCCCCATTGCGCCGAGCGGAGCCACGCCAATCACCAGTCCGCGCTGGACGCGCTCGGGAAACTGAATGGCCCACTCCAGCGCCTGCATGCCGCCGATGGAGCCGCCCAGCACGAGGCGCAGGCGGCGCACGCCGAGCGAGTCCAGCAGCCTGGCCTGGGCACGCACGTTGTCGCGGATGGAGATGAGCGGGAAATCCGGGCCGTAGGGCTGGCCCGTTTCAGGATTGACGCTGCCCGGTCCCGTGGAACCGTAGCAGGAGCCCAGCATGTTGATGCAGATGACGAAGTCCTGCTCCAGCGAGAGCACCGCGCCGGGAGCGAAGACCTCAGGCCACCAGGAGCCGACCAGGGCCGAGCCGGAGAGCGCGTGACAGACGAGGACGGCATTGTCCCGCGCGGCGTTCAGGCGCCCGTACACCGCATAGTGGAGCGTGGGCGACACCAGGGTACATCCGCACTCCAGCGGCAGCTCGCCGTCGAGCACAAAGTCGCCCTCATAGGTGGGCGCCAGAACCTTCGCGCCCGGCGAAGACCCGCTGGCGCTGGACTTGATGGATTCAGTCATTTGACTCAAGCTGCTAGCCTCTGGCTTCCAGCCTCTAGCTCCTAGCTTTCGCCGTCTGGCGTTCCTGTCTCGGGACCTGCATGGGAGGTTTCCCGATCGGGGCCAAGCCAGGGGAATAGAAGCCAGAGGCTGGAAGGTACCTTCTCTATTGTGCCCCAACCGCCTTGATGGCCTGGTCGAGATCGGCGATCAGGTCGCGAACATCTTCAATGCCTACCGAGAGCCGGACCAATTCGGGGGTCACACCGGTGCTGGCCTGCTCCTCGGCTGAAAGCTGCTGGTGGGTCGTCGAAGCGGGGTGGATCACCAGCGATTTGGCGTCTCCAATGTTGGCCAGCAGCGAGAACAGCTTGAGCTCGTTGATCAGCTTCTTACCGGCCTCATACCCCCCCTTGATGCCGAAGGTGACCATCGCGCTCTGGCCCTTGGGCATGTACTTCTGCGCGCGCTTGAAGTAGTGGCTCGATTCCAGGCCCGGATAGTTCACCCACGCCACGCCGGGGTGGCTGGCGAGGTGTTTCGCGACGGCCAACGCGTTCTGCGAGTGGCGCTCCATGCGCAGATGCACCGTCTCGATGCCCTGGAGCAGCAGGAAGGCATTGAACGGCGCGAGCGCCGCGCCGGTGTCGCGCAAACCCTGCACGCGCGCCTTCAGAATGAACGCCAGCGGCCCGAAGGCCTTGGTGTAGGACAGGCCGTGATAGCTGGGATCGGGCTCCGTGAACTCGCTGAAGCGTCCGGAGGCGGCCCAGTCGAACTTGCCGGCGTCCACAATCACGCCGCCGATGGCGGTGCCGTGGCCACCCAGGAATTTGGTGGCGGAGTTGATCACGATGTCCGCCCCCCACTCGATGGGCCGCACCAGCGCCGGCGAGGCCACGGTGTTGTCCACGATCAGCGGCAGCTTGTTCTCGTGCGCGATCTTGGCCAGCGTCTCAAGATCGGCAATGTCGAGCTTGGGATTGCCGAGCGTCTCGGTATAGAGGGCGCGGGTCTTCTCGTTGATGGCCGCGCGGATGCCGTCAAAATCATCCGCGTCCACAAAACGCACCTTGATGCCCAGCCGCGGCAGCGTGTAGTGGAACAGATTGTAGGTGCCGCCGTACAGCGAGGTGGTGGAGACGATCTCGTCACCCGCCGCCGCCAGCGTGGTGATGGCCAGCGTCTCGGCCGCCTGGCCCGAGGCCGTGGCCAGCGCCGCCGCCCCACCCTCGAGCGCCGCTACGCGCTTTTCCAACACGTCCGTCGTCGGATTCATGATGCGCGTGTAGATGTTGCCGAACTCCTGCAACGCGAACAGCCGCGCAGCATGGTCCGCATCGTTGAACAGGTACGAGGTCGTCTGGTAGATGGGGACGGCACGCGAGCCGGTGGTGGGGTCGGGAACCTGCCCGGCATGAACGGCGAGCGTGGCAAGCTGGTGCTGCGGCTTCGAATCGGACATCATGAGCTCCTCGAAATTCGATTGGATCTTCGTTTTGAAACAAATTCGATTAGACCTGCGTTTTGTAAGGGCACGGCTTCAGCCGTGCCGCAACGTACAAAATCATCGGGGCTTTAGCCCCCGAGGAACATCTTTTCCCGTCTATGCACTTGACCCGAACCGGGGAGACGGCCAGACCGCACACCAAATACAAACGGCCCGCGTCCGCTTCGGGACCGGGCCGCTCGGCTTGGGATCGGTTGCGCTTATCGCATCAGCCGCTCAAGAGCCGGACGGACGGACCCCACGTGCATACACATACACATGGCCATGGCCGCCCTTCCGTATTCCCTTGCGTTCGGCATTAACGGCAGTATCGAGGGACGGATGCGGGGGTGTCAAGGAAAGAATGACCTTCGCATCGGGTCTTGTTCCCTTTGCCCCTGTTCCCTTTGCCCCCTGTTCCCTCGGTCCCTTGTTCCCTGCTCTTCTCACTCTTCCGGCTTCCACACGTACGCCCCCGGCTGCGGCAGTCCGATGTGCGCCAACACGCGCGCGACAAACTGTCTGCTCATCGCGGCCAGATCGGCGTCGGGCTGGTAGAACGCCGGCATGCAGGGGAAGATGGTGGCGCCGGCCTCCGCGGCCAGCGTCATGTTGCGCAGGTGAATGCGGTTAAAGGGCGTCTCGCGCACGCACAGGATGAGCGGGCGGCGCTCCTTGAGCGTGACGTCGGCGGCGCGGGCAATGAGCGAGTCGGCCAGACCGTTGGCGATGGAGGCAAGTGATCCCATGGAGCAGGGCAGCACGATCATGCCGTCAGAGGGATGACTGCCGCTGGCAATCGAGGCGCCGATGTCTGCATCACTGTGCTGCACGATTTTTTGGGTTTTGGACGACAGCAGTTTCTCAACGAGGTCGTTGCGGCCGGAGACGCCCAGCTCCTCGGCCAGCACGCGCAGCGAGTTTTCGCTGGCGACGAAATGGACGCGCGAGACGCGCTCGTCGGCTTCGAGAGCGCGGAGAGCTTCGCGGGCGAGGATCGCGCCCGAGGCACCGGTGATGGCGAGAGTGAGGTTCAGCTTTCAACTCCTGAATCTGCGACCGCGGTGTTGCGGAGGTTGAGTTTTGCGGCCTCCCAGGTCTCAAAACCGAGACCTGGAGCACCCGGTGCTATGGGCCACCGTCCCTACGGGACTCCCATTCTATAACCGTCATCGGTTCCCCACGCTGAAGCGGGGGGCTAACGAACCTTGCGCCTACGGCGCGGATTCTTTACTCTCCCAGCACCCGTTTGAAGATCGCATCCACATTGCCCAACTGGCGGGTGTAATCGAAGGTCTTTGCCAGTTTTTCGGCGCTTAGCAAGTTCGTGATCTTCTCGTCCTTGCCCACCTCTTCGCGGAAGTTCAGATCCTCTTTCCAAGCCCGCATGGCGTGGGACTGGACGAGGCGGTAACCGTCTTCGCGCAGCATGCCGGCCTCCGCCAGGTCGAGTAGCAACTGGCCGCTGAAGATCAGTCCGCCGGTCGATTCCAGGTTCTTCTTCATGCGCTCGGGATAGACCAACAAGCGGTCGATCAGGTCGGTCGTCTTGGCCAGCAGGTAGTCGACCAGAATCGTCGAATCCGGGAAGATCACGCGCTCGACGGAAGAGTGCGAGATATCGCGCTCGTGCCACAGGGCAATGTCTTCAAACGCCGCCTGGGCATTGCCACGGAGCACGCGGGCCAGACCGCTGATCTGCTCTGAGGTGATCGGATTCTTCTTGTGCGGCATCGCCGAGGAGCCCTTCTGCTTCTCGCTGAAGT
>JAJZCY010000001.1 GCA_021828835.1 Acidobacteriota bacterium
CGATCTCCTTACCGCCCTGTTCAGCAATGTAGACAGCACCCTCTCCACCCGCATCGTCGGCGACCGCATGGTGATTCCCGAGTGGGTGCTGCTGGTCCCGCTGTTCTTTGCCCTCCTGGTCATCGCTCTGATCGCCTTCGCCATCCAGGCGCGCCGCCGCCCGCGGCTGGTGTATCCACCGCGTTGAGGGCGTGCATACCTACGGCGCGCTTGTGCGCTCCCATCCATCAGAAGCAATCTCTGGGCCGCCTGGCAGCGTGGGCGCGATAGGCTGAAAGCATGGCATCGAATTTCCCACACGGGCGGCACAGGCTGCGCATTGTGCTGGCGGGCGGCAGCGGCAGCGTGGGCTCCATGCTGGCCTGGCACTTTCAGGAGCAGGGGCATCACGTCACCGTGCTCACCCGCGCGCCCTACACTGCCTCCTGGCCCACCGTGCACTGGGACGGCGCGCATCCCGGCCCCTGGGTCGAGACGCTTGAAGGCGCCGATGTCTGCATCAATCTCAGCGGCCGCAGTATCGACTGCCGCTACACCGCCGAGCATCGCCGCCAGCTCTATGATTCGCGCATCGGCCCCACACAACTGCTGCACAACGTTATAGCCAATCTTGCCCAGCCGCCGCGCGTGTGGATGAACGCCTCGGCCGCAACCATCTACCGCCATGCTCTCGACCGCGATATGGACGAAGCCACCGGCGAGATCGGCGGCAACGAACAGATCGGCGAAGGCATCTGGCGCCGGCGCGCACCGGAGAAGTGGGGCTTTATCGTGCACTTGGTGCGCGAGTGGGAGCGGGTCTTCTTCGCCACAGCCACGCCGCGCACGCGCAAGATCGCGCTGCGCACCTCGCTGGTGATGAGCCCGCAGCCCGGCACCGTCTTCGCCGTGCTCTCGCGGCTGGCGCGCGTGGGCCTGGGCGGCACGCAGGGCAGCGGCGAGCAATACGTCGCCTGGATGCACGAGCGCGATTACGCCCGCGCCATTCGTTTCCTCATCGACCATGAAGAGATCGAAGGCCCGGTCAACATGGCCTCGCCCCATCCCCTGCCCAACCGCGAATTCATGGCCGCGCTGCGCCAGGCCTGGAACATGCCCAACGGCCTGCCCGCGCCCGCGCCGCTGCTGGAGCTGAGCATGTTTCTTTTGCGCAAAGAGACGGAGCTGATCCTGAAGAGCCGCCGTGTGGTTCCCGGCAAGCTGCTCGAGGCCGGCTTCCCCTTTGAATTCCCTGCCTGGGCCCACGCCGCCGAAGACCTGGCCCGCCAGTGGCGCGCGGCAGACCGCGGATTTTAGGCCGCGCTTCCTGTAACGAAAATTCTTCTCCGGGTATCTATTCCCATGAAAACGCGCGGACGCAAGCGCGCGAGTTTTTGGATTCCACGACCGCAGGAGGTCACTTCCGACGATGGCTCACGAGAGACGCTTCAATGCAGCAATGGCAGGCAAGCTGGAAAACCCCGATCGGCTGCAGTGGTTGCCCCCGGCCGAGGTCGTTGCGGCGCTGAACGTAAAGCCCGGCGAGGTGATTGCGGACATCGGCGCCGGCACCGGCTATTTTGCGTTGCCGATCGCCAGGGCCGCGCGCCCTGGAGGAAAGGTCTACGCAGTCGACGCGCAGGCCGAGATGCTGTCGCTGCTCGGAGCCAAGCTGGCCGATGGAGCTGCCGACAGAATCGAGCTGATTCGCGCTGAAGCCGATGCCACCGGTCTCCCCGCAGGCAGTTGCGACCTGGTCTTCATGGCCAACGTATGGCATGAGTTCGACGATCGGGTGGCAGTCGTGAAAGAGGCGCAGCGCATTCTTCGCGCCGGCGGCCGTGTCGCGATTCTCGACTGGCGGCCCGACGTGGAACCGGAGTACGGCCCTCCCCTAGAACACCGCCTCGCACCCGGGGACGCCGTGGAAGTTCTGCGCGCGGCCGGCGCGGCGCAGCTTGCGTCCACGAATATTGGAAAATATTCGTGGCTTGTGACCGGCGTGTTTCCAGACGCCTTCGCGTGATCGGCGGTTAGTGTTTCCCAGGTCCCCTAAAACGGGGACCTGGGGCCTTCGTGATCCGACAGGTTAAGCCAGCACCGCTTCAGCCTTTTCTTCCCGGCTCAGGCTGAGGTCGAAGCGGTCGAGGTTCATCACCTTGCTCCACACGGCGGCGAACTCGCTGACAAACATCTGCTCGGCATCCCTGCTGCCATAAACCTCAGCCAGGGCGCGCAACTGCGAATTGGATCCGAAGACGAGATCGACAACCGTAGCCGTCCACTTGAGCACGCCGGTCTGGCGGTCGCGGCCTTCGAGAACTCCTTTGGTCTTCTCCGACTTCTGCCACTTCGTGTTCATGTCGAGCAGGTTCACAAAGAAATCGTTGGTCAACGTCCCGGGCCGCTGGGTGAAAACACCAAGCTGGGATGAGCCCCAGTTGGCGCCCAAAGCGCGCATGCCGCCAATCAGCACCGTCATCTCCGGAGCCGTAAGGGTGAGCAGTTGTGCTCTATCGAGCAGCAACTCGGCGGCATAAGGTTCGAGCCCCTTGCGGATGTAGTTGCGGAATCCATCGGCCTTTGGCTCCAGCACGGCAAACGACACGATGTCGGTCTGCTCCGCGGAAGCGTCCATGCGGCCTGGCGCGAAAGAGACCTTCACCTCATGGCCAGCCTTCTTCGCCGCCGCCTCGATCGCCGCGCAACCAGCCAGCACAATCAGATCGGCAAGCGAGATTCTTTTTCCCCCCTTCTGCGCCGCATTGAAGTCCTGCTGAATCGTCTCGAGCCGGGAGAGAACGCGGGCAAGTTCCGCGGGTTGGTTCACCTCCCAGTCCTTCTGCGGAGCCAGATGGATGCGCGCACCATTGGCGCCGCCGCGCTTGTCGCTGCCGCGGAAGGTCGCCGCCGAGGCCCAGGCAGTCCTGACCAGCTCGGGAATGGACAACCCCGAGGCGAGAATCTCGACCTTCAGAGATTCGATGTCCTTGTCGTCAACGAGCTCATGATCGAGGGCAGGGATCGGATCTTGCCAGATCAATTCTTCCCTGGGCACCAGCGGCCCGAGGTAACGCGCGCGCGGCCCCATATCCCGGTGGGTGAGCTTGAACCAGGCGCGGGCAAAGGCGTCGGCGAACTCGTCGGGATGCTCGAGGAAGCGGCGCGAGATCTTCTCGTAGGCGGGATCGAAGCGCAGCGAGAGATCGGTGGTCAACATGGCGGGCTGGTGCCGCTTCGACGAGTCATGGGCGTCGGGAACAGTATCTGCACCGGCGTCGCCCTTCGGCTTCCACTGATGAGCGCCGGCGGGGCTCTTGGTCAGCTCCCATTCGTAACCGAAGAGATTCTCAAAAAAGTTGTTGCTCCACTGGGTTGGAGTTTTGGTCCAGGTAACTTCCAGGCCGCTACCGATGGCGTCTCTGCCCATGCCGGTAGCGAAGCCGCTCCTCCAGCCCAGACCCATCTCCTCGATCGGTGCGGCCTCTGGCTCTGGTCCAACGTGGCTGGCAGGGGCTGCGCCGTGGGTCTTCCCGAATGTGTGACCGCCGGCAATGAGGGCGACGGTCTCCTCATCGTTCATGGCCATGCGCGCAAAGGTCTCGCGGATATCCCGCGCCGCGGCCAGCGGGTCGGGGTTGCCGTTGGGACCCTCCGGGTTCACGTAGATGAGGCCCATCTGCACCGCCGCAAGCGGGTTGGCCAGTTCACGGTCGCCGCTATAGCGTTGGTCGCCAAGCCATGCGGTCTCAGGGCCCCAGTCGACATCCTGCTCCGGCTCCCAGATGTCCTCGCGGCCGCCGCCGAAGCCGAAGGTCTTGAAGCCCATCGACTCCAGCGCCACGTTGCCGGCCAGGATCATCAGGTCGGCCCAGGAGATCTTGCGGCCGTACTTCTGCTTGACCGGCCAGAGCAGGCGCCGAGCCTTGTCGAGGTTGACGTTGTCGGGCCAGCTATTGAGCGGAGCGAAACGCTGCGATCCACGGCCAGCGCCGCCGCGGCCATCGTGGATGCGATAGGTGCCCGCGGAATGCCAGGCCATGCGGATGAAGAACGGGCCGTAGTGACCGAAGTCAGCGGGCCACCAGGATTGCGAGTCGGTCATCAGCGCGTGCAGGTCTTTGACGACCGCATTGAGATCGAGGCTCTGGAACTCTCTGGCGTAGTTGAACGCCTCGCCCATCGGATTGGAGAGCGAAGAGCGCTGGTGCAAGATGCCCAGGTTCAGCTGTTTGGGCCACCAGTCGCGGTTGCCCTTGGCTCCTGCAGTGGTGTAACTGATCATCCCGCTCGAAAACGGGCATTTGGCTTCGTCGGACATGACGGCTACCTCCTTTCGGGGTTCTGCGTTCGATCGGTTGGTTCAGTATAGGAGCGTCGCAAGCGCCCGGATCAGTGATCTTTTCAATTGCGTCGATAAGTTCCGCCGATGGACCCTCTTCCGGGGTGGGCGGGGACTCGAGCCCGGCGAACGGAAAAAGGACCGAGTGACCAAAGTCGCTGTCACGGATTTTCGCTCCCGGTAAGGTCGTGAGTGAAGGAGGTCGAAATGACCGCGACAACCCAGACCGTTCGTGACATCGCCCTTGAAAATCCCGCCAGTGTGCGCGTCTTTGAAAAGTACGGAATCGACTACTGCTGCGGCGGCCGTATGCCGCTGGCCCAGGCCTGCGCCAACCGCAACCTGAACCTCGACGAAGTGCTGGCTTCGCTGGACGGCGCCGCCGGACTTCTGGTGCCCGAAGGCCCGGACTGGTCGCTCGAGTCCCTTGCCAGCCTGGCCACCCACATCACCGAGACCCACCACGCCTACATCCGCCGCGAGCTGCCGCGTCTCTACGAGCTCGCCGCCAAGGTGGTGCGCCGCCACGGCGATACGCGGCAGGAGCTGCCTGCCATCCAGGTGAAGCTGTCGGAATTGGGCGAAGAACTGATCTCCCACCTGGGCAAGGAGGAGGTCGTGCTCTTTCCCTACATCAGCAAGCTCGAGCAATACATGACCGGAAACGGCCCCCAGCCGCGCAATTGCTTCGGCTCGGTCTCCCACCCCATCGCCATGATGACCCAGGAGCACGATCTGGCCGGCGATCTCATGGGCCAGATTCGCAAGCTCAGCGGCAACTACGAGCCGCCCGAGGGCGCCTGCCCCACCTACCGCGCCTTCTATGCCGGGCTGCTGGAGTTCGAGCAGGATCTGCATCAGCACATCCATCTCGAAAACAACATCCTCTTTCCCCGCGCGATTGCGCTTGAAGCGTCCGCCGCTTAAAGCGCGATCCGGTGGAGGTCGCAATGCAACCGCATCTTGAACAGAAAGACGAATGCAGAAGCCCGTTTCTGAAGCCCGTGCGGCTCCTGGAGAGACTCTCTCCCGCCGCCCGGGCCGACCTCGAGGCGCTGCTGCACGTTTCTTCCTATCCACCGGGAATGGCGATCTTCACTGAAGGAGAGGCCGCCCGCGGCATCTACATCGTGTTGAGCGGCGATGTGCGCGTGTCGATCGGTTCGGCGGACGGCAAGCGCCTCAACCTGCGAATCGTACGTCAGGGAGAGCTGCTCGGGCTCTCCTCCGTGCTCTCCGAGTCGCGCTACAACGCAACCGCGGAAGCGCTGTATCCTGCCCGCCTGGCTTACCTCGGCCGCGAGCCTCTGCTCGCGTTCCTGGCGCGGCATCCTGACGCTTACCTGCCCCTGGTCGAGGAACTGAGCCGCAAGCTGTCGGTCGCCTGCGGGCAACTGCGCACCGTGGCTCTTTCCCATTCCGCGCCGGAAAAGCTTGCCCGCCTCCTGCTGGAATGGAGCGAGAACGGCCCTGCGAGCGCCGGCGGCGGCATTCGATTCACCTTGACTCACGAGGAGATCGGGGAGTTCATCGGCGCCTCGCGGGAGACCGTCACGCGCACCCTGGCAAACTTCAAGCGCCGCCACCTGGTCCGCTTCGAAGGCTCGACGCTGACGATCACGGATCGCGCCGCCCTGGCCAGCCAGATCACCGAGTAGAGCCCATACCGGCGGAAAAGATTCAGCGGGGAAGCTGTTCGAAGACCGCGTCCAGCGCCTGCTCCCACCCGGCAAGCCGCACCCCGAACCGCTCGGCGAGCTTTGCGTTCGATAGCACCGAGTTGCGCGGCCGCCTGGCCGGAGTGGGATAACCCGCGGTGGCAATCGGGACCAGCTCGGGAACGTTTGTGCCGAGCCGCGCCGCGGCGCGCGCAAAGATGGCGCGCGCAAAGCCGCACCACGAGGTCTGCCCCGCGCAGGTCATGTGATAAACGCCTTCCCAATCTTCGGCCGCGCCAAAACAGCCGGCGGCAATGCCTTCCACGATGCGCCGCGTGGCATCCGCCAGTTCGATGGATGTGGTGGGCGCGCCGATCTGGTCGTCCACGATCGAGAGCTTTTCCCGCTCCGCGCCCAGGCGCAGCATCGTAAATAGAAAGTTTTTGCCGTGCGGCCCGTAGACCCAGCTGGTGCGGAAGATCAGGTGCCTGCCTCCCGCCGCCTGCACCGCCTGCTCGCCCGCCAGCTTGGAAGCCCCGTACACGTTGAGCGGCCCGGTGGGGTCCTCCTCCGTCCACGGACCGGCCTTGCTGCCATCAAACACGTAGTCGGTGGAGTAGTGCACCAGCAGCGCATCGCAGCGGCACGCCTCTTCGGCCATCACCCCCGGGGCGGTGCAATTGATGGCGTAGGCCAGCTCGCGCTCGGTCTCGGCGCGATCCACGGCCGTGTAGGCCGCGGCATTCAGAATCACCGTAGGATGGGCGTCGCGGATCAGCGTTCGAATGGAGTCGGGAGTGGCAAGATCGCAGGCCGCGCGATCGGCGGCCAGGACGGCGCCCACTCCGGCGAAGCTGCGCTGCAGTTCGCGCCCAAGCTGGCCGCCGCTGCCCACAATCAGGATGCGAGGGTTCTGAATCGCAAACCTTCCCTGCGCCGCTTCTGGCAAACCAGCGGCGCTGTTGGCATCGCCCCGGGTCTCGCAGTCGAGACCCGGGGCACCCAGGCATCATGCTAACCGATGGAGCGCAAACCACCGCTCTACATCTTGGAGCCGGCGCCGTGATGCATCTGCATCTGGCGCGCGGTGGAAGGCGGAATGATGCCGTTCATGCGGCCGTACTCCACCAGTTGGCCGTAGTGATCGCCGTAGTCGTTGAACATCATCAGCAGCATCGAGATCATGCTCATGTTGTGCATGCCCGTGGGCGCGAAGGCCTTCTCCGGTGTAAGCGTGGCAAGCACCTTGTTCTGGTAGTCGAACGAGGCTTGCAGCGCCTTCACGATGTCATCCTTGGAGGTCATGGCGTTGAGCGCCTTGAAATCCACCTCGTGATCCGGCTTGACGCCGGAGGAAGCAAGCATGCGGTAAGGCATCCCGGCAACGTGCGTCAGTTGCTGCGCAACCGTGCGAACCGTCGCGAACTCTGCCGGGGAGCCGGCGCTGAAGGTGGCCTTGCTGGGCGCAAAATCGTACTTGTCGGCGGGAATGGCCTTGGCCAGGGCGATGAAGTTGTCTTCAATGTGCGTGGCCATCTGGACGATCGGCTGGGCGGTCGCGGAAGCGGCCTGTGCCTTGGCCTGGGGGACGGCGATGCAGCCGTAAAGGGCCAGGGCGGCGGCAACGCTCAGAATAGAACGAAACGAGATACTCATACGGGAACCTCCATGGAATCTGTGGGATGACCGAGAGAAGATGTCTGAGCCGAGGGCGCTCGGTCCGGCGTCAACAGCCTAGCAGAACACACAGACAGGGGAGAATCGAAAAGCGCAGGCGCGGCGCACGGCCTTACCCTTTCTGAAGCACCTGAAGTATAGGACGAATCGGGGCCAAATTCGGACTCAGCATAGAATAAAGAAGGAGGACCCTCCCGCATGCGCCGTGTATACATGGACGCCAATGCCACCACGCCTCTGTTGCCCGAGGTGCTGGAGGCCATGCGCCCCTACTGGATCGAGCACTTCGGGAACGCCTCGTCGATCCACTTCCAGGGCCAGCAGGCGCGCACCGCCGTCAATCGCGCCCGCGAGATCCTCGCCGAGTTCTTCAACTGCCGCGAGGCCGAGGTGGTGTTCAACTCCGGCGGCACCGAGGGCGACAACACCGCCATCTTCGGCGTGCTGCGTCCCGGCGACCACTTCATCACCACCGCCATTGAGCACTCCGCGGTGCTGCGCGCCGCCGAGCGCGTGGCCAAGCGGGGCATCGAGGTCACTTACATTGCGCCGCAGCCCGACAGCCTCATCGATCCGGAGGCGATCCGCGCCGCGCTCAAGCCGAATACGCGCCTCATCAGCGTCATGCTGGCCAACAATGAGACCGGCGTGCTCCAACCGGTGGAACAGATCGGCAGCATCGCCGCCGAAGCCGGCGCGTTCTTCCACATCGACGCAGTCCAGGGCGCGGGCAAAGTTCCGTTTGACGTCGACCGCTTCGGTTGTCATCTGCTCTCCATCAGCGCCCACAAGCTCTACGGGCCCAAGGGCGTGGGAGCCCTCTACATCCGCCGCGGCACCCCCATCGATCCCATGATGGTGGGCGGTGTTCACGAGCGCCGCCGTCGCGCCGGCACCGAGAACGTGCCCGGCATCGTGGGCCTGGGCAAGGCAACCGAAGTGGCAATGCAAAGCATGAACGACGGAGACGTGGAACGGGTTGCTGCGCTGCGCGACCGCCTGGAAGCAGGAGTTCTCCGCATCCCCGGCACCGGCGTGAACGGCGCCGGCGCGCCGCGCACCGCCAATACCACCAACATCCGCTTTGACCAGGTGGAGGGCGAGGCACTGATCATCGCGCTCGACCTCAAGGGCGTTGCGGTAAGCGGCGGCTCGGCCTGTCACTCCGGCTCCACTGAGCCCAGCAAGGTGCTCATGGCCATGGGACTGGACAAGCACGCCGCCCTAGCCAGCCTGCGCTTCAGCCTGCTGCGCACCGCCAGCGAAGAAGACGTGGACTACGTCCTGGGCGTGGTTCCGGAAGCGGTAGAAAGACTGCGAACGCTGGCCCCGGCATAAACAGAGAGCCATCCTCTTCTATTCCGTTCCGGCCGGAACGGAAAGCGGGCGGATGAGAGCTGAAACCGATTGCATGAATGAGAACACCACCATCGCCGTCGCCATGTCCGGAGGGGTTGACTCCTCGACCGTAGCGGCGATCCTCGCCCGGGCGGGCCACCCCGTCGTCGGGCTCACGCTCCAGCTCTGGGATCAGACGCGCCTGGCCGGCAAGCATGGCATTCCCGAGGCGCCCAAGGCCGGCCGCTGCTGCTCGCTCGATGACGTGTACGACGCGCGCCGCGTGGCCGAGCTGCTCGGCATTCCCTACTACGTGGTCAACCAGGAGGAGCGCTTCGAGCGCGACGTGGTGCGGCCGTTCGTGGACGAGTACCTGGCCGGGCGCACGCCGATTCCCTGCTCGCTCTGCAACAACCACCTCAAGTTCGATCAGCTTCTCAAGACGGCGCGCTCCATCGGCGCCGAGCGCATCGCCACCGGGCACTATGCGGTCAACAAGTACGACGCCAACCGCGGCCGCTGGATTCTGAAGCGTCCCGCCGATCTCGCCAAGGACCAGACCTACTTCCTGTTCGGGCTGACCCAGGAGCAGCTTGCGCACACGCTGTTTCCGCTCGGTCACCTGACCAAGCCCGATGTGCGTTCGGCCGCGCGCGAGCACGGTTTGCGGCTCGCCGAAAAGCCTGACTCGCAGGAGATCTGCTTCATCCCGGGCGGCGATTACAAGCGCTTCCTCACCGCCTATCTCGAGGAGCAGGGCGAAGCAGTGCCGGAGACGGCCGGCGAACTGGTGGCCTCCAATGGCTCCTTGATGGGGCGTCACGAGGGCATCTTCAACTTCACCGTGGGGCAGCGCAAGGGCCTGGGCGTGGCTTCGCCTTCGCCGCTCTATGTGCTCAACATCGATCCGGCGACCCGGCGCGTGACCGTGGGCGCGGACGAGGAACTGGCTACGCAAACGCTGCGCGCACATCGCTTGAACTGGATCAGCATCCCGGCGCTCTCCGCGCCCATGCGCGTGAAGGCCAAAATCCGCCACCGCCACGAGCCAGCGTGGGCCACGCTGGAGCCCGAGGGCCCGGATGCCGTCACCGCCACCTTCGACGAGCCGCAGCGCGCCGTCACACCAGGACAATCGGCTGTTTTCTACGACGGCGACGAGGTTGTCGGCGGCGGCTGGATCTTCTAAATTCCCTCGGAAGACACGAACGGCGAGGGCTCACCCTCGCCGCTCTAGCTCTGGCCGAACCCGGCCTCAGCGCAGATCGTCGCCGGCTGGATACCGCGGCGCCGGATGCGGGCGGTGGGGCACATCGGGCGAGCGCAGGGTATCGACCACCGCCTTCACCGACGCCATCACGCCGGAGAGCTGGCGCATCGGCTTCTGCACCGTCTCCGCCACAAACGTCCCGGCGCGCTCCACGCCGTCAAACACCGTGGTCAGCATGCCGTCCACGCGGCTGGCCTGGCGCTGGGTGCGGGCGATGATATCGTCGGCGGCCTTCTGAATATCGGCGGTTTGGATGCGCAGCGAGCGGGTGATCTCCACCAGCTCGTCCGCTGCGTCCTCAATCTTCGGGGCCAGGCGGTCCGCCAGGTCGCGCGTCCTGGTCGCGACCGATTCAATGGACGAGATCACCGGCACAATCGACGAGCGGTATTCCCCCAGTTCGTCGCGCAGCGAGCGCATCCCTTTGCGCAGCGCGCCGGCCAGGACGATCAGAAAGATGGTTTGCAGCACGAGCGCAAGCGCCCCCACCGCAACCAAGGCGAGAATCGTGAGTTGTACATTCGTATCCATGGTTCTCCCTCGCGCGGGGCCTCGCACGCTTTCCGGTGATCTTTGCCGGAGGAGGCTGACTGCCCGACTGGGCACACCGGCGCCCGAGCCAACTAGGATCCTTCGGCTCAGTCGCCGCCGCGCTCCGGATAGGATACGCGGCGGACAGGGATTTACGAAACGGCGACGGGGAACGGCTCAGACTGCGTGCACAACCCCGGGTGACGCCGAGGCTAAAGCCGGGCCGAGATGCAAGTGGCGGGGCTGGTTAGTATTCCGTAGTTTCGGTCGCGGGACCCGTGGTGCCGGTCGAAGCCTTGTAGGCCTGACGCCCGGCCTCAACCGCGGCGCTGGCCCGATTGCCCTGCTCCGAAACCAGATTCTTGCCGCGTTCCACGAACTCTTCCCACTGGGCGCGTCCCCGATCGATGACCTCGCGGCCACGATCCACGTAATCGCCCACCTGTTCCTTGCTCTTGTCGACAAACTGTCCCACCTGCTCCTTGCTCTTGTCGACAAACTGGCTCACAGTATCCGCCGCCTGGCGGGACTTGTTGCGGATATACTCCGAGCTCTCGCGGGCGCCTGTCACCAGGTCCTCCCTGGTTTCGCGGCCGCTCTTCGGCGCATACAGAATGCCCACCAGGGCGCCCACACCTAAACCAGCCAGAAACCACGCCAAACCATTGGACTTGCTCTCATCTGCCATGATCGAACCTCTCCTTTCGCGGAGCTGAAGTCTGCCATGCGCTTCTCAAACGCAATCAGTTTACCGCAAATCCCTTAAGAATGCTGGCCTTACCGGAGGCCGCCGCGGACACACGGGGGAGTGGGTTGTGCGGCAGCCTCCCCTCGCTTGGACGCACCCCGCCGCAGTCGAGTTGCAACCGGCCTGTGGATGCCGCCACCCGTTCCGCACCTCCTGCGCGCCGGCACCCCTTTCTTTACTGCTTGCTGCCACGCGCCAGCGCCTCGGCAAAGTGCACCGCTTCGCGCCCGCCCAGTTGCGCAATCTGCTCCCGGCAACTGAAGCCGTCGGCCACGATCACCGTTTCAGACGCTGCCGCCTCTACCGCCGGCAGCAGACCATCGCGGGCGATGCGCTTCGACACTTCGTACTTGCTGGCCTCAAAGCCGAACGGCCCCGCCATGCCGCAGCAGCCGGCCTGGATCGCCTCCACGTTTGCGCCCGCCTTGCGCAGCAGCGCGATCTCACTGACCGGCCCGCCAAACACCGCCTTGTGATGGCAGTGGCCGTGCACCAGCACATTCTGCCCTTTTAGGCGGCCGGCCGTGAACTCCGGCGCCTTCTCGGCCAGCCAGTCGGCCAGCAGCCAAACCAGCCCGCGCAGCCGCTTGGCCCTCGGATCGTTGGGGAACATCTCCGGCAGTTCGTCTTTGAAGACGCTGGCGCAGCTCGGCTCCAGAAAGAGGAATGGCAGCCCGGCATCGATCTGCGGCGCCATGCGCTCCAGCACGTTTGCCAGATAGGTTCTCGCTTCCGCGAGGAAACCGAAATCGTAGAGCGGCCGTCCGCAGCAGATGTGCCCCTGCGGCACCTGAACAGCGAAACCGGCTTCGGTCAAGACGGACTCCGCCGCGGACAGCGTCTGCGGGTGGTAGTAGTTGTTCCAGGTGTCGGCCCACAGCACCACCTGGGTGGCGTCGGACTTCACCGCCGGCGTCTTTCTCCTGCCGCGCAGCGCCTGAAAGCTCTTGCCTGCCAGGCGCGGCATCTGCCGCTCCCCGGCGATTCCTGCAATGCGCTTGATCAGCGGGCTGGTCAGCGGCCCGGAGAGGATGGCGTTGGTCAGCACCGGCGTGATCGCGCCCATCCGCGCCATCTTGTCGGCAAAGCCGAAGATGTAGTGCTGGATGGGGTGGCGGCGTCCCTTGTAGTGCTGCGCCAGGAACTCCGCCTTGTACTGCGCCATGTCCACCTGCACCGGGCACTCGCTCTTGCAGGCCTTGCAGCTCAGGCACAGGTCCAGCGCCTCGTGCACGGCCTCGCTCTGGAAGCCTTCCTCGCGCAGCGCCCCGGCCATCATCTCCCACAGCAGGCGCGCCCGGCCGCGCGTGGAGTGCTGCTCTTCTCCGGTGCCGCGGTAGCTGGGGCACATCACGCCGCCCTTGGTGCTGCGGCAGGCGCCCACGCCCACGCAGCGCTCGGCGGCGCGCTCAAATGACCCTCCATCCGCCGCAAACACAAAGTGCTTCTCCGGCTCGTGCGCGATCGCGGCCGCCTCATCGCCGTAGCGCAGGTTCTCCGCCGGATCGTAGACGCGCACCGCATCCGACAGCTTACCGGGATTCATGCGGTTGTCGGGATCCCACAGCATCTTGAACTCGCGGAAGGCCTCCACCAGTTCCGGCCCGTACATCTTGGGCAGCAGCGCGGCGCGCGCCTGCCCATCGCCGTGCTCGCCGCTGAACGAGCCGCCGAACTCCACCACCACATCGGCCGCCCGCTCCAGAAACTCGCGGAATTTACGAATGCCCTCGGCGGTGCGGAAATCAAAGTTGATGCGGGTATGCACGCAGCCCTGGCCGTAGTGGCCGTAGAGCGGACTGCTGTAGCCGTACTCCTTCATGAGTGCGGTGATGCGGCGCAGATAGTTGCCCAGTTGGGCCGGCGGCACCGCCGCGTCCTCCCAGCCCTCGAAGCGGTCCGCCTCGCCGGGCACGAAGACCACCGCGCCCAGCGCCGACTCCCGAACATGCCACACCGCCGCGGCCTCTTCCGGCGTGCACACATGCGCGTTGGGCGGCACGGGCCATGACTGCGACGCGCGAGCCACGGCCTCGGCCTTCTCGCGCACTTCCTCGTCCGAGTTCGCGCCCATCTCCACCAGCAGGAAGCCGCGCCCCTGCGGCAACTGCTCCAGGTGCCGCAGCGCCAGCCCCTTGCGGCGCATGAAGTCCACCAGCAGTTGATCGAAGCCCTCCAGCCCGATGGGCTTGTGCTCCAGCGCCAGCGGCACCGCGTCGGCGGCGGCAAACGGGTCGTCGAAACCCAGCACCACCAGCACGCGGCACTGCGGGCTATTGGTCAGGTTCAGCGTCGCGCCCACGATGTTGACGCAAGTGCCCTCCGAGCCCACCAGCGCGCGCGCCACGTTGAAGCTGCTCTCCGGCAGCAGCTCGTCCAGGTTGTAGCCGGAGACGCGCCGCGGAATGCGCGGAAACTTCTGCCGCACCAGCTCGCTGTAGCTGTCGCGCAGCCGCTTCAGTCCCGCATAGATCTCGCCTTTGCGGCCGCCGCCGCGAATCGCGGCTTCCAGTTCTTCGGGCGAGGTCGGCCCCACCGTCAGGCGCGTGCCGTCGTAGAGCACCACGTCGAGCGACTCGACGTTGTCCACGGCCTTGCCCCCCAGCAGGCCGTGCACCCCGCAACTGTTATTGCCGAGGATGCCGCCCAGCGTGCAGCGCGAGTGGGTCGCCGGATCGGGCGCATAGGTCAGGTGGTGCACCTCGGCGGCTTCGCGCAGGCGGTCGAGCACAATGCCCGGCTGCACGTGCGCCAGCTTGCGCTCCGGCTCCAATCCCACCAGCGCATTCATGTAGCGGGAATAATCGAAGACCACCGCCACGTTCACGCATTGCCCGGCCAGGCTGGTGCCCGCGCCGCGCGGCAGCACCGCCGCTCCTGTGGCGCGGCAGGCGGCGATGGCCGCTTCCACGTCCGCGGCATCGCGCGGAAACACCACGCCGATGGGAAGCTGGCGGTAGTTGGAGGCATCGGCGGCGTAGAGAGCGCGCGAACCCAGATCAAACTTGACGTCGCCGCGCAGGTCGCGCCGGAGGCGCGCCTCCAACTCGCGATGAGCTGCAAAGCGCTCGTGCTCCAGCGGCACAGCGTTCGAGACGATGGGAAGCTGCGATGTACTCACCAAGGAATGGTAGCGTACCGCCTGCACATCGGGCGCGGCCGGGGGAATGAATCGAGCTGAGGTGACCTGGAACTCCGCCCCGCAGTTTTCAACTTCCGGAGGCTACTCGCCCGGCCACTCTTCAACCACTACGCCCAGATCGTTGAGCTGCCGCATCACCGCCTCCACGTTCTGGCGCACCAGCCGCCGGTCCTTTGCCGGCGCGTCCTGCGACTCCTGCACCGCGACGACCCGTCCGTAGGGCCATGCCCCAGCGGGAATCGCGGAGACCGCCCGGGCCAGGTCGGAGACGCGCACCTGCATCTCCTGCCGCCGCGCCGACTGCGGCCGCAGTAGCGTGCCCTTGGCTACCGAACTGGTGTTCACATCGGCGAACAGGATCCGCAGCGTCACGTAGTCGGGCCCAACCACGATGAACGGATTGGTCCATTGCGAGGGACTGTGCACGTTGGCGTACATGCCTTTGGTCGGCAAGGGAATCTGGGCAAGCTGAGCGCGGTCCTGGTCGAGCTGGCTGGCGTTGGCCTGCGCCTTGTGCTCGGCGTTGACCGCGTTATGGGCCACGCCTTCGACAGCCTGCTCGCCCTTGTGGCAAGCGGTCAGGGCCAGTGGAAGCGCCAGAGCGAACGCGAGAATCTGTTTGGAGGAGGGGCCGGAAATCACGATTTCAAGCATAGCAGGAGGCGCGCTCCACCGAGGCCGTAGTCTCCGTCACAGCGGGCCCTCCGCACTTGTTGCTACGCTGCTGCCGCAGCCGGAAGGGCAGGTCCGTATGGGCAGAAAAATCGTCGCGATCCTGGGCAGCTACCGTCAGGACGGCAATCTTGAAACGGCCGCCGCCCTCATGCTGGAGGCCGCCCGTGCCCGCGGGGCCGAGACCCAAGTCTTCCACCTCCGCGAACAGCACATCGAGTTCTGCACCAATTGCCGCACCTGCATGCAGGCTCCAGGCGAGGCGCGCGGCCACTGCGTGCAGCAGGACGATCTGGAGACGATCCTGACTGCCGCTGAGGACGCCGATGCTCTCATCCTGGGGTCGCCGGTGAACTGCTTTAATACCACTGCGCTGTTCAGGCGATTCATGGAGCGGCTGGTGGGCTTCGGCTACTGGCCGTGGGGGCAGAATGCGCCGAAAACCCGCAGCAAGCGCCGCCCCCGCCGCGCGGTGCTGATTGCCACGGCGGCCATGCCGGCATTCTTCATCCCCTTGGCGACCGGCGCGCCTCGTGCCCTGCGCCTGACGGCCGGGCTGCTGGGGGCGAAGATCGCGGGCAAGCTGTGGATCGGGCTGGCCGCGCAGCAGCCGGAAGCTCGCCTCTCCGCCGCCGTGCGCCAACGAGCTGAGCGGATAGGAGCCATGCTGGCCTAGGACTCACACGATTGTATGGGAGAGATTTTTTCCAACCGTCAGAATTGCCGCTCCACCGGGAGCAACGCCAGTTGACTTTCGAAAGTGGTCATCCTATTCTGGTCACCGAAGAGGAAAACCTGTCATGCGGAAAATGGCAGCCGCGCAATTCAAAGCCCAATGTCTCGCCGTGATGGATCACGTGTCGCAGAGTGGTCATCCGGTTGTGATTACGAAACATGGCAAACCTGTCGTCAAGGTCGTCCCTGCGACGGAATCGGAAGATGAGATCTTCGGAGCTCTGTCTGGCATTGCCAGAATCACAGGCGATGTTGAGATCACGGTTCCGGCCAGCGATTGGGAAGTGGCATGATCCTGCTCGACACCCATATCCTGATCTGGCTTCTGATCGATCCAGAAAGACTCTCGTCGAAGGCCAGGAAGGCGATCCGCGCGGCCCGCAAATCCGGTCCGCTTGCCCTTTCAGCCATCAGCTTGTGGGAAATCGCGTGGCTGGCGGAGAACAAGAGAATCGCCATCGATGTAAGCGTCGAATCCTTTGTGAAAAAATGCGCTTCCTACGTGGAAGTTCTCCCCATCACAGCGGAGATCGCAGCTCGTTCGGTTCAGTTCCCGGATTCTTACCCAAAGGACCCGCAGGATAAGCTCATCGGTGCCACCGCCCTGGTCGAAGGCCTACGCCTGCTGACCCACGACGCGCAGATCACCGCGTCCGGCCTGGTGCCGCTGGCAATTTAGGTTGAGGGCAGGTGGCCCGCTCTTCCCCCCTATTTCCCAGCCGAACATGCGAGTGCCCCATCCATCGAGCGTATTTTGCTCGATGGGTGGGAACCACGACCCTCAAAGCGCCGCTAACAGGGAGCAACTAAGGCCCGTCCCCTGGTGTCGTCGCCAATGCGGAAGTCTCGACCGGGTTGAATCCTCAAAGGCAATCACAGATCCTTCGCTCCGCCTGAGATGCGGCTTCGCTCAGGAGGACAACTTGCGATCGGCGAGGGGCGGCAAACCTCGCGTGATCTGGCCGCACGCTCTTCGCCCAAACGAAAACGGCCCGCGCGCAGAGCATGCGCGCGGGCCCTCCATCCGGCTTACGCCGGTTGCAGTTCCTTCTTCTCAGCGACCGGCCCGTGCGTCTCCGCGGTGGGCGGAGGCGGCGCGTCGCCGATGCGCTTGGAGTAGCTGCACACCACCGCGGGCTGCTCCTCGGCCGCGGCTGCTGCCTTCTTGCCGCGCTTCTTCGGAGCTGTCTCTTCCTCGGCCGCCTTCTTCTTGTTCGGGCATTCGAGGTAGATGCCGCTCTTCAGCACCTTCTCCACCAGGTACGGGCTCTTGCACTCCGGGCAAGGCTTCGGCACCGGTTTCAGGTTCGACGTGAAGTCGCACTTGGGATAGTTGGTGCAGCCCCAGAAGACATTCCCGCGCCGCGCCTTGCGTTCGGCGATGTTACCCTCGCCGCACTTGGGGCACTTCATGCCTTCGATCAGGTTCTGCTTGATGTACTTGCACTTCGGATAGCCCGAGCAGGAGACGAACTCGCCGTACGCTCCCTGCCGCAGCACCAGCGGCTTGCCGCACTCCGGGCAGGCTTCGCCGGTGGGCTCCGGCGGCTTCTGCTGCTGCTTCTGGCTGAGCTTCCGGAAGGTCTTGCAGGGAGGATCGGCGTTGTAGTCCGGGCAGGCCATGAACGGCCCGAACAGCCCGCGCCGCATCACCATCACCTTGCCGCAGTTCTCGCAGTACTCCTCCGTGTCGCCGGCCTCCTGCGCCTCGGGCGTGTTCAGGTCCGGCTTGGCGGCGATGTTCTCCTTGGTGAAGGTGCAGCTCGTCGGGTCCTTCTTGTTGTAGGCCGAGCAGGCGAAGAAGGTGCCGAACTTGCCCCACTTCAACACCAGCGGCGAGCCGCACAGCTCGCACTTCTCGTCGGTCACCTGCTCCAGGCGCTTGATGTTTTCCATCTTCTTCTCGGCAACCTTCAACTCGTCTTCAAAGTAGTTGTAGAAGCCGTTGAGAAGAGTCGTCCACTTCTCCTTGCCCTCTTCGATGTCGTCCAGCTCCTCTTCGAGCCGCGCCGTGTAGCGGGTGTCGAAGATGTACGGGAAGTTCTTCACCATGAGGTCGCAGACCACCACGCCGATCTCGGTGGGATAGAAGCGGCCGCGCGAACCGCCGTGCTTCACCACGTACTCGCGGTCCTGGATGGTGTTGATGATCGAAGCGTAGGTCGAAGGCCGACCGATGCCGCGCTCCTCCAGCTCCTTCACCAGCGAGGCCTCGTTATAGCGCGGAGGCGGCTGCGTGAAGTGCTCCTCCGGCGTGAGCTCGTCCATCGCCAGCGTCTTTACCCCGTCGAGATTGGGAAGCTTGTTGGCGCTCTCGTCCTCGTCGTCCTTCTTCTCTTCGGAGACTTCGTACACCTTCAGGAAGCCGTCGAAGCGCATCACCGAGCCGCTCACGCGGAAGTCATAGCTCTTGCCGTTCTTCTTTGATTTCGCCTCGATATTGGCGGTGGTCACGTCGAAGATAGCCGGGACCATTTGCGAAGCTACAAAGCGCTTCCAGATCAGCGTGTACAGCTTGAGCTGCTCATCGCTCAGGAACTTCGCCATCATCTCGGGCGTGCGCGCGGCGTCGGTGGGGCGGATCGCCTCGTGCGCATCCTGCGCGTCCTTCTTGCCCTTGTAGCTGTTGGGCTCCTTGGGCAGGTACTTCTCGCCCAGGTTCTTTGCGATCCACTCCCGCGCCGCCACTTTGGCTTCCGGCGCCACGCGCGGAGAATCGGTACGCATATAAGTGATGAGACCGGTGGTGCCTTCGGAGCCCAGATCGATGCCTTCATACAGCCGCTGCGCCACGCCCATGGTGCGCCGCACATTGAAGCCCAGCTTGTTGGCCGCATCGCGCTGCAATTGGCTGGTGATGAAGGGCGCCAGGGGACGCCGCTGCTGCTCGCGCGCCTGCACGCCCGTCAGCCGCCAGTCCGCGTCCTGAAGCGCCGCCACCACCTCGTCCATGGCCGCTTTGCCGGGCAGCGCGTTGGCAACGAACGTGTCTTTGCCGTCTTTGTCCTTGCCGGTGGGCACGCGGGCCGGCTCGCCGCCGATGCCGATGAACTTCGCCTTGAACTTCTTGTCGCCCTGCCGCTCCGGATGAAGCAGCGCTTCAAGGGTCCAGTACTCCACCGGCTGAAACGCGCGGATCTCGCGCTCGCGCTCCACAATCAGCCGCAGCGCCACCGTCTGCACGCGTCCCGCAGAAAGCCCCCGGCGCACCTTGTCCCACAGCAGCGGCGAGATTTGGTAGCCCACCAGGCGATCGAGCACCCGCCGCGTCTGCTGCGCATCCACCAGGTTCTGATCGATGTCGCGGGCGTGCTGAAACGCGTCCTGAACCGCCTTCTTGGTGATCTCGTTGAAGGTCACACGGCGGATCTTTTTCTTTTCCTTGGCGTTGGTTCCGAGTTGCAGCGCCAGATGATAGGCGATGGCCTCGCCTTCGCGGTCCGGGTCAGGCGCCAGGTAGATCTCGTCGGACTTGGCGGCCAGCTTCTTGAGCTGCTCCACCACCTTTTCTTTGCCCGGAGAGACGATGAGCTGCGGTTCGAACGTGCGCTTCTTCAGCTCCACGCCGATATCGTTTTTGGGCAGATCCATGATGTGCCCGACCGAGGCGCGCACCTCAAACCCCTTGCCCAGATACTTCTCGATCGTCTTGGCTTTGGCGGGGGACTCGACGATCACCAATGATTTGCTCGTTGCCATTGCTTTAAAAACCAGTTTCCTCTCTGATGCCGCCGCCTGGCTGCGGGGATTCATTTTCCATCCGCCAGGCTGGCAGTCCATTGGACACGCGTGCACGCTTTCGGTCGCAAATCCGGGCCCGATTTACCGCGATCTAGAATTTTTCCCGTAAAGGTTGCACCGTAACATGGAATACCACATCCTTTCCACTCGCGTCGGTGCCCTAGGTCTCTCGACTGCGGCGTTCCGCCCTCTCCTGCCCCGCCGCAAACCCCCTGCAAGATATTGATGATTCAGCGGAAGCAACGCTTCAACCACCCTTCGGCGCGATTTCAGAGGATGAAAGTGAAAACGTCGGCCACAAAGCGGCTCCGCCCGCCCCCAGTCTCACATCGTGCGCACGTAGTGCTTTCCCGGCAAGGCACGTATCCGGCCCGCAATTTCCAGTTCAAAGAGCGCGGTGAAAACTTCCGATGAGGTGAGCTGCGTCTCCAGAAGCTCGAGCAGTTCATCGAGCTGCCGGCTGTCGTCGCTTCGCAAAGCCTCCAGTACCAAGGCCTCTTCCGGTCGCAGCACAGGATCAGGCAATAAGGATGCCTGGGCCTCCGATTTGGATGCAGACGGCGCTTCGGCCTCCAGCTCAAAACGCACCTGCGAGGGCAGCTCCTCCCACACGTCCTCCCACGTCGCCACCAGCTTGGCGCCCTGCTTGATCAGCGTGTTCGGCGTCCACGAGCCCTTGCTGGTGACATTCCCCGGCACCGCAAATAGATCGCGGTTCTGCTCGGCGGCGCAGCGCGCCGTCACTCGCGTGCCGGAGTTCTCCGCCGCCTCCACCACCAGCACCGCAATCGAGAGCCCGCTCAGGATACGGTTGCGCCGGGGAAAGTTCTGCGGTGCCGGAAACGTCCCCATCGGCACCTCGCTGACGATCGCGCCTCCAGTCGCCAGGATCTCTCCGGCCAGCTTCTTGTTCTCCTTGGGATAGACCACGTCGATGCCCGTGCCCCACACCGCCACCGTGGGCATGCGCGCCGCCAGCGCGCCCTTGTGTGCGCACGTGTCAATGCCTCGCGCCATGCCGCTCACAATCAGCAACCGCCGCGCGGCAAGATCGCGCGCCAACAGTTCCGCGATGCCCGTGCCGTAGGGCGTGGGGTGGCGCGTTCCCACCACCGCGATCGCCGGTCGCGCCAGCAGCCCGGCGTTCCCCTGCACCCACAGTACCGGCGGCGGATCATAGATTTCTTTCAGCCGCTCCGGATATTCCGGGCACCTGAAGCTCACGATCGTGGCACCCTGCGCGGTAACGCGCTGCCACTCCGCTTCGGCCGCCTGCCGCGCTCGGCCTTCAAAGACGAACTGCCCGGCGCCGCTGGGAAAGTTCAGCGCTTCCAGCTCGGTCAGGGGCAGCGCCAGCAGCCGCGCGGCGGCTCCCACCTGCTGCACTGCATCCACAATGCGCTTCGGTCCCAATCCCGGTGTCAGCGCCAGCGCCAGCCATGCCAGACGCTCTTCGCCGATTTCCGGCGCGCGCGCCGCTTCCACCCTCGACGCCTCCACTACCATCGCGCTCCACCCGCCGCGGGCCTGCGCGGACGCACACGCCCGCCCTGACCTGCAAGACTGTAGTTGCAAAGAAAGTTGCGCTCACGTTATTCCTCGGCGCGCGCACTGTCAAGCGCGCGGCTCGCTCGCCTTCACGATCCGGGCAGGCTTGATACGCTAGAGGCTGTGAACGACCCGCACGATCAGCGCCTGCGCCTTGCGGCGATCAACTTTCTTAATCCCGCGCCCCTTATGTGGGATTTCGAGCACCCGCCCCTCGATCGCGAGCTCGCCCGCCGCTACCGCATCGACCGCATGCTGCCCTCCGAGTGCGCCGCGCGGCTGGCCTCGGGTCAGGCCGACCTCGGTCTCATCCCCATTGCCGCGCTCGCAGCCAACCCGCAACTGCGCATCGTGCCCGGCTGCACTATCGCCTCCAAAGACCGCGTACGCTCGCTGCTGCTGGTGCACCGGGCATCGCAGCCACTGACCGCCATCCGCTCCGTCGCCGCCGACACCGCCAGCCGCACCACCGTCACCTACGCCCGCCTGCTCTTCCGCCTGTGGGGCAATCCCGATGTCCCCTTCCTGCCGCTGGCCGCCGATCTCGACCAGATGCTGGCCCGCGCCGACGCCGCCATCGTCATCGGCGACCCGGCCCTGCTCGCTCTCGAAGAGCGCTCCAACCGCTTCGAACGCACCGGAGAAGAGCTGGTCTATCACGACATCGCCCACGAGTGGCACACACTCACCGGGCTGCCCTTCGTCTCCGCGGTCTGGGGTGCTGCGCACGGCAGCCCTTTGGATGAGAGCATTGCCAAAGATTTCATCCGCTCCCGCGACCACGGCCTCCAGAACATCGACACCCTCGCGCACGAGTGGGCCGGCCGCCTGCCCATTCCGGAGAGCACCATCCACGAATACCTTTCCAGCAATATTCACTACGTCCTGGACGAAGAATGTCTGGAAGGCATGCGCGGCTTCTATCGCATGGCAGCCGAGGCCGGCGTGCTGCCCGCCTACGACTTCTCCACCCGCCTGCTGCCCGTTTCCTAGCAAGCTGCCGAGGTGTAACCTCTCTCCTTTCCACAAGACCGAAACGGCGCGCCCACTCTCGGCAACGGGCATCTTCCTCCCCGGCATCGCAAGAGACGAGGAGGTTTTCTCAATGCATCGTTTCCCACTCTTTGCCTTGGCTGCGGCCGCGCTGTTGTTCTTGGTGCTCACCGCCCCGGCAGCCCACGCCATCATCAACAGCACGGTTCAGGCACGTCTGACGCATCCTTTCATCGTCGGCAACACCACTCTTCCACCCGGCGAGTATGACTTTCGCATGGTGCACGGAACGGACCATCGCGTCATGAGCATCAGCAACATGCAGAACACCGTAAATGTGGAGTTTCTGGTGCGCGCCTGCACCGACAGCCAGACGCCCCGCCATTCCGAACTGGTCTTCAACCGCTATGGCAAAAACGAGGTCCTCACCAACGTCTATGACTCCGGCAACAAGTACGGCGAAGCGGTGATCGAGCCGTCGCACATCCTGGACCGGCTCAAAAAGGACGATCCCAAGCCCTACCAGCACACCGAGCAACAGAGCCAGTAAGCCCGCTCAGCGCAGGCCGCACCGCCGCTCCCGAATCCGCGGCGGTGACGGTCGGCGGCGGCGCTCCCGGTTCGCTTCCTCGGCGCCTTGCCTGCTCCTCCTAAATCCCTTCCTCTGAGCGCTTTTCGTCCCTGCTGCGTCTCCAGCACAGGTACAGCGCAATTTGCAGTTTGCGGAAAGCTCGCCGCCCCCTTCTTCTGTTTGCCGGATGCGATTCCGGTGCGCCGGGCGTCTAAACTGCAATCAGAGAACAAGGGGGCTGCATGAGATTGGGTTGGCACGCGCGTTGGTTGCTGGCAGTGATTCCGTTCCTGGCTGGCTGCTCCGGCTTCTGGGATGCTCCCGGCACCTCCGGCTCCGGAACCGGCGGCTGCACCACCAACTGCACCACCGCCTCCAGCGGCGCGTTCTACATCCTCAGCAGTGGAGCCGCGCCCCAGGTGGCGGGCGGCACCATCGTCTCCGGCAAGCTCAATGGCATCTCCGGCAGCCCCTGGCTGCTGACCAATGCGCCGTACTCCATGGCCATTTCCCCCAATGGCGGTTTTCTCTACGTCAGCACCACTCTGGGCGTCTTCGCCTATCCCATCGTGAACAGCGTGCTCGGCGCGGCAACCCAGCTCACGCAGGATGACAATGCCCTGGGAATCCAGATCGACTCCACGGGCAACTGGCTGATCGAAGCCCAACAGGTCACCGGCGGCATCACCATGGCCGCCCTTCCGCTGAACGCGTACACCGGCGCCGCGGCCGGGATAGAGGTGACCACCAGCTACGCCATGGCCAATACCACCGCGGCTGTCCAGAGCAGGCTGGCCATCTCCCCGGATAACAAGAACATCTTTGTCCCGCTGGGCGGCGGCGGAGTCATGGTGGTTCCGTTTTTCGCCACCGCAGGCGCCGGGGTAAGCCCGTTCGGAAACGCCACGCTGATCCCCGTAGCAAACGCCGGCGGTTCATCCCTCTCCGTCGCCGTCGATCCCAAGGGGCGGCTGTTCTACATTGGCCAAGTCGCCGGCGGCCCATCCGGCAGCGGCGGCGGTCTGCTCGCCTACTACTACAGTTCCCTGGGCGGCACGCTCAAGCAGGCCAGCGGATCGCCCATCGCCAGCGGCGGCCTCGCCCCCAACGCCATCCTGCCCGATCCGGCCGGCGCTTTCGTTTATGTAGCCAACGGCCAGGGCGTCGGCACGGCAGGCAACATCACCTCTTTCTCCATCTCTGCCTCCGGCTCCACCTACACCGTCGCCGCCACCGGCAGCAGCGTAGCCACCGGCACCCAGCCGCTTTCACTGGCCGAAGACAACAGCAGCCAATTTGTCTTCGACGCCGGCGGAGTCAGCAATCCGCACTTCGACGTATTCACCTTCAGCACCACCACCCCGGGCAAGCTGGATTCGCAGTTCGTCTCCCCCGCAGCCGCTTCGCCACTCGCCATCGTGGCCGCTCCGTAGCATCGCTCAGCGTGCGCGGGCACTTCTGAAACCATGGGACCGGTGCTGCGTCCAACCGTCAGACCGGCAGTTCAAAAAAACAAAACGGAGACGTTCCGCTGAAGCAGGCGGGCGATCTCCGAAGTGAATCCTGAATCCCCAGGTGCTATTCTCAAGGTGAAATTGCCTCCCGTGTTCAGTTGCCTTCCAGCCTCCTCTCGCGCGGTGTCGCGGTCCCGCAGTACCCTGCTCCCCGTCTCTCTGCTGCTTGCCCTCAGCGTGCTCGCCTTCTTCGCGACGGGATGCAGGCGCCTTGCCGCGCCTCCGGAGAAGGTGTACGTCTGCGTGCGCCGCACCTATCTGCGCGATCGCGTCGCGGCGGTCTCCAACCGCACCGCCGAGGTGCTCAACGGGCAGACCCTGACGGTTCTCGAACATGGCCGCCGCTTTCTGCGCGTCCGCACGCCCGACGGCAAAACCGGCTGGATTGAGGATCACCTGGTCATCGACCAGAAAACCTACGATGCCTTCCAGAAGCTTGCAACGGACAACAGGAACGACCCGGTCACTGCCACCGCGGTGCTGGACGACCAGCTCTACATGCACGTGTCCCCGGGGCGCGATACCGACCACTTCTACCTGCTGCCCGCCAACAGCAAAGTCACGCTGCTGATCCGCGCGTCCGTCCCCAAGTCCGGGCAGGCCCCCGCCTCGCTCGCGCGGCTGGCCGAGGCTGCGCCCCAGGGCGCTTCCGCAAAGGGCCAGGCATCAGGCCCGCAGCAGCCTCCGCCGCCCCCCATGGAAGACTGGTGGCTGGCGCGCGATGCCAAAGGCAACACCGGCTGGATGCTCGCCAGCCGCCTCTACATCGACGTGCCCGATGCCATCGCCGAGTACGGCGAGGGCCAGGACTTTGTGGGCGCCTGGAAGATCGCTACCATCAACGACCCCCAGTCCGACGCGCCCAACCACGAAGTGCCGGAATACCTGACCGTCATGGCGCCGCCCCAGTCCGGTCTGCCCTTCGACTTCAACCAGGTGCGTATCTTCACCTGGAGCCGCAATCACCATCGCTACGAGACCGGCTTCCGCCTGCACCCCATCCAGGGCTTCCTCCCGGTAAAGATCTTCACCGCGCCCGGTCCCAAAGGCAGTGAGGTGCCGGCCTTCAGCTTCCTGCTGGGCTACAATGACAATGTGAAAGTCGATCCGGAGACCGGCGTGGCGCGCCCCGTCAACCCGCGGACGATCGAGTACGAACTGATCGACACGCAGGTCAAGCGCATCGGCCCGGACATGGCGCCCATTGAGATACGGCATGAAGGGGAGAAGCGGGCAGCGAAGAAGCTACACCACCCCGCGCGGCACAAGCGCCGTTAAAAAACAGCAGCTCGAAGATCCGCGGCGCTCGGCGCGTTCCCGCAACCAGCCTGCTCGTCCTGAGCGAGGCAGAACTACTTGCCGATGACGTCCACGGCCACCGGCACCGTCTTGGGCGGCATGCACTGGGTGTTGTCGCAGGCCTGGTAGCGCAGCTTGGCGCGCACCAGGTGATTGCCCCGGCTGGCCAGCAGCCGCGCCCGGATCACGAAGTCTCCCGTGTAGACATTGAGCGGCGTTTTTGGATCCGAGGGCAGCCGCACGTCGGCGCCCAGCGGATACGTAGCCGCCACCAGCTTCACGCCCGCGCCGGCGGGAATCGAGAAGACCGTAGGAATATAAAACTCGCTGCCCGGCTTATGCGACTGAATGTGCAACCCCGGCGCCACGCGGAAGTGCAAATCCACCGTGGACGTTTTGCCCGCTGCGAGCGTCACCTGCTCGGGGAACAGGTACTGAACCGCCTCCGTCTGCGCCGCCGCAGGACCCTGGCCGGTCTTCGCGATGAACTGCCCCCGCGCACCAAGGGCCGCGAAAGCCAATGCCACTACGACGATTCCCGTGAGCTTCTTCATCTCTGAACTTCCTTGATCGAGTCTTCAGTGCCTGGGCCTCGTATCCTGCCCCAGCAAAACTACAGCTACCCGCTACTCCGCCATCGCCTTCTTGACGTTGGCTTCCATGGCGCTCTCGGAGTCGATGCCCACCTGCGCCGCCACCACCACGCCTTTGCGATTTACGTAAAAGGATGTGGGCAGATCGTCCACTCCCCCGTACGGCTTTGAGAGGGTATCGCCACCCAGCAGCACCGGATACGGAATCTTCATCTGCGCGGCAAACTTTCTTACCTGGGCTTCATCCTGCTTCCACGTGTCGCTGCCCGGCTTGGCGCCGTCGCCTTCGCTGTCGATGCCCAGCACCTGAAATCCCTGCGCGGCATACTTCTTTTGCAAATCGACGAGCCAGGGCGTCTCCATCTTGCAGGGTCCGCACCACGTCGCCCAGAAGTTGATCAGAACCGCCTTGCCGCGGTAATCAGCCAGCGAAACCTTCTTGCCATTCAGATCGGTCAGCGTAAATGCAGGAGCCGGCTTGTTCTGGAGCGGCGACGCGTAACCGAGTGCTCCGCCGCCATCCGGCACCAGCATGCCCTGCAGGGCCTGGGCCGCGGCTCGCCGCTCCGCCTGCTGCCTGCGGTACTCCCAGTTGGCCCACCCGGCCCACAGGAAGGCAGCCAGAATCAAAAACACAAAACCGAGAACCATCGTATTGCGGCGAACGGGGAAGGTACTCATACACATATTGTAGGGACCCCGGAAGCGGGGAACAAGGAACCGGCGCACCAAGAGTTGCGGAAGCCGCCCTGTTCCCTCGTTCCCTCGTTCCCTCGTTCTCTCATTCCCTTGTTCCCTAGTTCCCTCGTTTCCCTCATTCCCTGTCTTTCCTTTACCATCAGAGACCGATGAGCCAGCCCAACTGCAAAGATCCCGCAGCCCTCCCGGCCAGCCTCTGTCCGGCGGAACTGGTGCGCACCGAAGCCGCCGCCCTGGAGGCGCTTGCCGCGCGGCTCGAGTGCACGATGGCTGCCGATTTCGATCGCGCCGTGGACATGATCCTGCGCTGCGGCAGCTCCAACGGCCGCGTGGTGGTCACCGGCATGGGCAAAAGCGGCATCATCGCCCAGAAGATCGCCGCCACCCTCAGCTCCACCGGCTCGCCGGCGCTCTTCCTGCACCCGGCGGAGGCCGTCCATGGCGACTTGGGCGTGCTGATGCCCGGCGACGTGGTGGTGGCGCTCTCGGCCAGCGGCGAGACAGAGGAGATTCTGCGCCTGCTGGCCACGCTCAAGCGCAAAGGCGACGCGCTCATCAGCTTCTGCTGCAACAGCGGCTCCACGCTCGCTCAGGCCAGCGACGTGGCCCTCGACTGCTCGGTGAAACGCGAAGCGTGCGGCCTGAATCTGGCGCCCACCGCTTCGACAACCACCATGCTGGCCCTGGGGGACGCCCTCGCCATCGCCGTGAGCCTGCGCAAGGGCTTCCGCGCCGAGGATTTTGCCGAACTGCATCCCGGCGGCAAGCTGGGCAAACAGCTCGCCCGTGTCCGTGACCTGATGCACGCGGGCGAAGACATTCCCGTGGTTACGCCCGCGACACCGATGACGGACGTGATCTTCACGATGTCGTCGAAGAAGCTGGGCATGACCACCGTGCAGCAGGACGGCCACTTGCGCGGCGTAATCAGCGATGGCGACCTGCGGAGATTACTGGAGCGCGAAGGCGGCGCGGCCCTGAGCAAGACCGCCGGCGAAGCCATGAACCCCAAGCCGCGCACCATCCCTGCGAGTGAGCTGGCCGCCAAAGCGTTGGCCATCCTCGAAGAGCGCAAGATCACGTCGCTGGTCGTCGTCGATGCCGAACAGCGCGTCGAAGGCGTAGTCCACCTGCACGACCTGTGGGGCGTGGAGCTGATCTGAGACCAATTCAATGCCTCCGCAAAATGGGCCCGAGTACGATGCATGCCGAAACATCTCCTTTTTCCCCGAGGGAGATGTGCTGCTGGGATGCGCCTGGATGCTGGTTCTGGTTGCCGATGCGGCAACGGCGCGGATGGCCAGCGTTTTCGCGCTGCGGTTCGTAGACGTAGCCTTTGGGGCCACACTGCTGCTGGCGGGCTTCGAGAGATCCAGTGTTCTGCTTTCGGCCGGCGCGGCGCTGCCCGCCTTCGGGCTCGAAATCTGGCTGCACATTCCGTGGTCGATCGCCGGTCTCCTGGCTCTCGGGTGGGGCAGTGTCGTCGCGCTGGCCCGGGATTCGCTTGGTGGCGAGCAGACCGCTCAGCAAAACCTGCGCGTCGCTCTGTTGCTGCCGATAGTTGCGCTCCTGGCGGATACGGCGAATGGCCTGATTGCGCAGATCACGCCGTACACCTACGATGCGGAGCTACTCAGACTCGACCACGGCGTGAGCACGGCGCTGCACAGGTGGGCCATGACGCAGACCTGGCGGACGATTGCCGTCGAAGCGATCTATTATGCTTTGCCCCTGGCGGTGGCGCTGGGAATTCGGCTCTCCGCAGGGGGGGAACGAAGACGTCTTCTGTGGGCGCTGTGCATCGCACCGGTTCTGGGGTCGCTGTGCTTCGTTCTGGTGCCGGCAGTGGGGCAGGCGCATGTAACCCAGCCTCACGCCTATCGCAATTGCTTTCCCTCGCTGCACCTGACCTGGGCAGCGCTCCTATGGTTGAATGCCCGGCAGCGAGGGTGGCGAGCGGTTTGTCTTGCGTTTTTGCTGCTTACGGCGTTTGTGGCGCTGGCCACGGGAGAACACTATTGGCCCGATCTGGCGGCGGCGGTGCCGTTCACGTTGCTCGTGCAGTGGCTCGCGGGGCCGCGGTGGAATAGGGACACAGGTAAATTTTCGAGCTGAGCCAAGAAACGTGGTTCGCGCATGATCGTCGGCTGGGGAATACCAAGTTGTGCGACCCCATCCGCGCGAATCCAGGATATGGAAATGGGCAGTTTCACTGAAGAGGGGATATCCGGGGCGGGATCGCTTTGGCGTCCCGAATTTGATGAGGGATTTGCGGCCGTGGATGACCTCCGTCAACCATCCAGCGCCGCAGCCGAGAGGCTCCGGCGCGATTCGCCCGAATATTCCACCCCTACATGCCGAAAAATGGCTGGTGCGCGATAAGGCTGCGGCCCTTCGCAGGATTCCCGCCAGTCGAATGCCTTTGCGGGTTTGCCGAGAAGTGGCCTGAGCCGCGCTTCGATTCCGCCCAACATTTAAAATAGAACCTGCCCCAATTTGCTCGTCATTCGCCGGGCACCAAAACGGCGAATGGGAAAGTTTGCGCACTCCTTTATGCATCGTTGGTCCAAGCTCTTTGTGCCCACCCTCCGCGAGGCCCCGGCCGACGCCGAAGTCGCCAGCCACAAGTTCCTGCTCCGCGCCGGCTACATCCGCCAGCTCGGCGCCGGCATCTACAACTACCTCTTCCTCGGCCAGCGCTCGCTCAACAAGATCATCGCCATCGTGCGCCAGGAGATGGACACCATCGGCCAGGAGTTCTACCTGCCCGGCATCCTGCCCAAAGAGCCGTGGGTGGAGTCCGGCCGCTGGACCGGCATGGGCGACAACATGTTCCGCCTCAAGGACCGCAAGGGCGCCGAGCTCTGCCTGGGCATGACCCACGAAGAGATCATGACCACCATCGCCCGCAACGAGCTGCGCAGCTACAAGCAGTTGCCGCAGATCTGGTATCAGATCCAGACCAAGTTCCGCGACGAGCCTCGCCCCAAGTCGGGCCTGCTGCGCGTCCGCCAGTTCACCATGAAGGACAGCTACTCCTTCGACCTCGACCAGGCCGGCCTTGACAAGAGCTTCGACCTGCACGACCAGGTCTACCGCACCATCTTTCGCCGCTGCGGCCTCAAGTTCGTCGCCGTCGAGGCCGACTCCGGCTCCATGGGCGGCTCCCAGTCGCAGGAGTTCATGGTCTACACCGACGCCGGCGAGGACCTCATCGCAAGCTGCCCCGCCTGCGGCTACGCGGCCAACGTTGAAAAGGCAACCTCGCGCCTCGAACCGGTCACGGAACGTGAACCAACCGCCAACGCGCGAAAGAAGATCGATACTCCTGGAAAGGCTGCCATTGTCGATATCGCGGCCTACCTAAATATGAGCCCGGCCAATGATATCAAGTGCGTAGCGTATATGGTGCTACGAGGATTTGGCCCTGGCCCTATGCTTGCCAATGTTGGATTGGGCCGCACGGAACCGGATTGGAGACCGGTTGCGGCGTTCTTACGCGGCGATCACTCCGTCAACGAGACAAAGTTACTCAAAACCGTCTATGGCAGAGAACTGCGTCCGATGACCGAAGAAGAGCTGAAGAAATACCTGCATGGCCCAGCCGGTTATTTGGGGCCCGTTGACCTGAAACCCATGAAGGTTGTGAATCCGGGTTCAGAGACCCCTGCCTTTACGGACGGAGAGATAATCGTCGTCATCGACAAATCGCTCGAAGGCCGCAAGAATATGGTTTGCGGAGCAAACGAACTCGACAAGCACTACGAGAACGTTACGCCAGACGTCGACTTCAAATGGACACTCTCCGCCGATATCCGCACGGTGAATGAGGGCGAGTTGTGCCCCAAGCCGGGCTGCGCGGGCAAGCTGGTGGTCGGCAAAGCGGTCGAGATCGGCCACATCTTCAAGCTCGGCTACAAGTACTCGCAGTCCATGGGCGCGCGCGTGCTCGACCCCAACGGCAAGGAAGTCACGCCCATTATGGGCAGCTACGGCATCGGCATCGAGCGCATCCTGACCTCGGCCATCGAGAGCTCCAATGACGCCAACGGTTTCTGGCTGCCGGCCTCCATTGCCCCCTTTCAGGTCGTGGTCACCATCACCAACGTGGCCGACGAAGCCCTGCGCGCCACCGGCGAGCAGATCGCCGCCGAGCTTGAATCGGCAGGGCTTGACGTGCTGCTGGATGACAGAGACGAGCGTGCCGGCGTCAAATTCAAAGACGCCGATCTTGTGGGCATTCCCTACCGCATCAACGTAGGCAAAAAGGCCGCCTCCGGTCAGGTGGAGCTGGTCACGCGCGCCACCGCGTCCAGCACCGACCTCGCCATCGCCAATGTAACGGCTGCATTGAAACACCAGATTGCCGAAGAGCAGCTTCTAGCCACCAGCTCCTAGCCGGGGAGTGCATCAGAAGCCCAAGCGAATGGATGAGAGAAGTCGAGAACGCGACGATCGGCAAGAACGCTAGCAGCTAGAGGCTGATAGCTGGGAGCTGTTTTTTCATGGTAGTGAAGATCAAATTTGCACGGCCCACAGGGCATCATTCCGCACTGAAGGTAGCGCTGCTGGTCGCCGCCTCCGCCTTCGCTTTGTGCGTGCTGGCCGGCGTTTCGGTCTTCACCTACTACTACTTCGCCTATAAGAGCGTTGTGGACAAGCGGCTCAGCCAGCCCTTGTTCGCCGACACCGCCAAGATCTACGCCGCGCCCCGCGAGGTGCGCCCCGGCCAGAAGCTGCCCATCAAGCTGATCGCCAGCGAGCTAAGCCAGGCCGGCTACACCACCACCGGAGCGGTGCAGCCCTCGCCGCTTGGCACCTACACCCTTCACGGCCAGTCCATCACCGTCAGCCCGGGCCCGCAGTCCTACCACGCGCCCGATGCCGCCACCATTCATGAAAGCGGCGGCGTGGTCGATTCCATCATCGATGCGAAAGGCCAGCAGCTCTCCAGCTATGAGCTGGAGCCGCTTCTTATCACCGGCCTCAGCGCCGGCACCCACCGCATCAAGCGCCGCCTCGTCACCTACGACGAGATCCCGCACAACCTCGTCAACGCCGTCGTCGCCATCGAAGACCGCCGCTTCTTTGAGCACAACGGTGTGGACCTGCACCGGATGTTCGGCGCCGCCATCAACGACCTCGAGCCCGGACATCGCTGGATCGAGGGCGGTTCCACCCTCACCATGCAGTTGGCGCGCGGTTTCTTTCTCACCCCCGCCCGCCGCATCAAGCGCAAGATCATCGAGATCGCCATCACCTTCCAGCTGGAGCACCGCTTCACCAAGCAGCAGATCTTCCAGATGTACGCCAACGAGATCAACCTGGGACAGCGGGGCAGCTTCTCGATCGACGGCTTTGGCGAGGCCGCGCAGGCCTACTTCGGCAAGGACGTGCGCCAGCTCAGCCTGCCGGAGTGCGCTCTGCTGGCGGGCATGATCCAGAGCCCCAACCGCCTCAACCCCTTCCGCCATCCCCAGCGCGCCATCGACCGCCGCAACCTGGTGCTCGACTCCATGGTGGAGACCGGCGCCATCACCAAAGAGCAGGCGGAAGCCGCCAAGCTGGAACCGCTGCACCTGGCCCCCGGCAGCGTCGACGCCAGCGAGGCCCCCTACTTCGTGGACCTGGTCCATGACCAGTTGATCCAGAAGCTGGGCGACCGCGACTTCAACCGCGAAGGCCTGCGCATCTACACCTCGCTCGATCCAGACCTGCAGCGCGTGGCCACCGAGGCGGTTGCCGCCAGCATGCATTCCATCGATCAGGAAGTGGACAGATTGCATGCGCGCGACCGCAAGCTGGGCCGCCCCTACGTCTATCCCCAGGTGGCGCTGGTGGCGCTGAACCCCCACACCGGCCAGGTGCTGGCCCTGGTTGGCGGCCGCAACTACGGAGCGTCGCAACTGGACCATGCCGTGGCGCAGCGGCCCACCGGATCCACCTACAAGCCATTCGTCTACGCCGCCGCATTCCAGACCGCGATTGAAGGCACCCTGCTGCCCGGCCAGACCAAGCTCTTCTCGCCCCTCACCATGCTCAACGATACGCAGACCTCGTACGATGTGGGCGATAACCAGGTCTACACGCCGCGCAATTACAAGAACGAATACTACGGCGACATCAGCGCCCGCCTGGCCCTGATGCGCTCCGATAACAATGCCACCATCAGCCTCGGCGCCATGGTCGGCTTCGATCGGGTGGCGGCGCTGGGCCGCGCGGCCGGAATCGTGAACGCGCGGGGAACGCCCTCGGTGGCCATCGGCTCCTACGACGCCACGCCCTTGCAGGTGGCGGGCGCCTATACAGTCTTCTCCAATGGCGGGGTGCATCTCGAGCCGTGGATGCTGGCCAGCGTCCGTACCCCGACCGGCGACATCGTGGCCGACTACGCGCCCCAATCCAAAACCGTGCTGGATCCCCGCGTAGCCTTCCTGACCACCAGCATGATGGAAGATGTGCTGCGCGGCAACGGGGGCGACCCCTGCGAGATGGGCGGAAGGGATTACTGCGGCACCGGCGCGGTGGTGCGCAACATGGGTTTCAGCGCTCCTGCGGCCGGCAAGACCGGCACCGATCACGACGCCTGGTTCGCGGGCTTTACCTCCAACCTCATCTGCGTGGTCTGGGTGGGCAACGACGACTACACCGATATCAAGATCGAAGGCGCTCATGCCGCGGCGCCCATCTGGGCCAGCTTCATGAAGGCCGCCACCGCGCTGCCGGCCTACTCCGACACCAAGGACTTCACCGCTCCCGATGGCGTCCAGATCGACAGCATCGACAAGGTGACCAACCTGCTCAGCGACAACGCCTGCCCCGATGCCTACGAAGCCGCGTTCCTCGACGGCACCGCTCCCACCGACTACTGCGACCACCAGAACAAGCGCCCCAACCTCTTCGAGCGCATGTTCGGGCTGGGCAGCAAGAGCGGAAACTAAGGTAGCGCCGGTCTCCTGACCGGCAGGAGTGAGGGTCTCCAGACCCTCACCGTCTCACCCATCCACATCACGCCCATCGGGCATCGGGCAGGTGGCCCGGTCAAATTCATCGTTTCATGGTCGCATGACTTAGAGTGCCCAAGCCGCGCCGTTTGCGGCTTGGGTGGGAAAGCAGCGCCCTTCGCCCTTCTTCAATCCCACTCCCTCCGGCAGTTGGTTTTCCCGCCGCCGGGCAGAGCGGCCGATTCCGAGCGCGTGGACTTGTGAAAGCTGATTTGCGCGAAGCATACGCGACGATCGAATGGGGTCAAAGTTGCTTTTTTCTGAAATGTGAGCCGCATCACGCCGGATGCCCCAGGTCTCGATTCTGAGACCTGGGAGAGCACCATCCGTCTCCTCACCCATCCACATCCGACCCGTCCGGCATCCGCTGGCAACCTGGGCACCAGAAAGTCACCCGCGCAGCCTCGCCCTGCATGCGCCGCCGGATTGCCTCGCCGCAGCGGCGGCAGGGCTGGCCGGCACGTCCATAGACCCACACGCTTTCTGCCGGATCGGAGCTGTGTGTCGTCCGCCGCCCGCGGCCCATGTAGGTGACCCTGCGGTCGCCGGAGTCCCACAGCACATTGGCCCCCACCAGTTTGCGCGCCGCGGCGATCACCGCCTGCACCTGCTCTGCGCTCAGCGATGCCACCGGACAGAAGGGATGAATGCCGGTGACGAAGCAGATCTCCGATTTGAACTCGTTGCCCACGCCCGCCAGCACCCGCTGATCCAGCAGCACATCCGCGATCGCCTCGCCTGCGCGCGCCACCAACCGGCGCGTCACCTCCTGCGCATCGAACTCCCCGCGCAGCACATCCGTCTCCTTCGCCGGAATGCGCGCATGCCGTGCCAGCGACTCCGCCGTATGCATCTCCGCCACCGGCACCTTGAAGCCCACCGCCACATACTCGCTGTTTTCAATCAGGATGCGCATGTCCAGGCGCGACTTGAACCAGCGCTCGCCGTGCCGGTAGAGGTGCCAGCTTCCGTTCATCAGCATGTGCGTGGCCAGCGTGGCGCCGCCGGAGAAGTGGATGAGCAGCCACTTGCCACGCGCCTCCACGCTCTCCACCACGCGCCCCGTGATCGCCGCATCGTCATGGAAGCGCGTCAGGTTTGGATACGTGGAGCGGAACACCGTGACCGGCTTACCACCCAGAGCGCGGTCCAGCGTCCTGGCGGTTCGAAAGATGGTATCGCCTTCAGGCATTTTTTCCTTGGTCTTGGATGAGAGTCAGGTCCATCACTGCACATCTCCCGCGTGCGCATCGCGCGAGTGCCCCATCGGCAGCGGAATCCGCCGCAACTGCATGCCCAGCGGCCCAGGATGAAATCCCGCATCCATCAGAAAGCGCGCCATGCAATTCGCCGCCACCGGCTGGCCGTTCACCGTCGTGATCAGCACGCCCTCATGCGGATGCGCGCGCATGCGCTCCTGCCCGCGGCTGCACAGGAAGTGCGCCAGTCCCGCGGCCACCTGCGACCGCTCCGGCTCCTCGGCCGGCAAAAATACCAGCACATGCGGATTGCCGCGCCTGAGCCACGCCACTAACTGCCCGTTGCGCAGAACCACCTCCGCGTAGGCGGCGCGCGTCAGCACCCGCGGCGCGGACTCCACATCCTCCTCGGCCACCGGCAGATCGGGCCAGCGCAACACCGACCCATACGGATTCGCGGGATCGCTCGCCGCCAGCGATACAAACTCCGGCTTCTCCGCCGAGGGTGCGGTGCGCAACTGCCGCAGCAGATCCACCGCCGCAGGCAGCGCAAACTGCGTGGCGCCCAGGCCCGCCACAAAGTACCCGCGCCGAATCCGCCCGCTCTCTTCCAGCGCCTTCAGCACATCGTACACGGCACTGAAGCCGCCAGGCACATTCTCCGCCGCCACCATCTCGCGCAGCAGCACGCCGTACCGGCTCAGAAGCTGCATCGCCAGCGCATGACTGGCCTCGGTTGTCGATCGAGAGTCCGCTGCATGCAATGCCGACCAACGGCCCTGCGCATTGGGCGGGGTCGTTCGCCGCGAGCGAAACACCATCCCCGTCTGCGCACGTCGAGGCGTGCGCGCGCTCTCCGGCCGCGCAATGTAGGCGCGCAGCGCGTGCAGCGAATCGTTGCTGACCAGCCCGCGCCACACCAAGCTCCACAACGCCTCAATCGTCTCGCCCGGGTAGCCGCCGCCCACCGCCTGATGCAGCGGGTCGAAGAAGTTCGCCCCATTCGATCTCAGCACATCCAGAATCTTCTCTTCGCGCTCGCTCAGCGGCTCTGTCTGCGGCCGCCTCTGCGCCAGCAGCGGCAGCTTGTCGGCGAGAAACAGCGCAATACGCCCATCGCGTTCGCCAATCGGCTCCACGCCCGCCCACGCCACCTCGCCCGCGGCAATCAGCGTGTCCAGTCCCGCAGGCGCGTAGTCCGCAATCCGCGCCGGCAAAATCGCGCTCTCCAGCAACGACGCGGGCAGCGGCGCTCCCTGCAAATTGTCAATCGCATCCAGCAGCGCATCCAGATGCGCCGGCCCCCCGCGCCGCGGCGTCAGGATTCCCTGCCAGTGCGTGAGAAAGCGCGCCAGCGTGTGCTGCTCCACCGGCTCGACTTCGCGCCGCAGCCGCGCCAGCGACTTGCGCCGGATCTGGCGCAGAATCTCCGCATCGCACCACTCGCGGTGGATGCCACCGGGCAGAAATCCGCCTTCCAGCACCCGCCCCTCGCGCGCCAGCAGTTGCAGCACGTTCTCAACGGCCTCGCTATCCAGCCCGAAGCGCTCCGCGGCCTCGCGCACGGTAAACGGCCCGTGCGTCCGCGCATAGCGCCGCACCAGTTCCAGCACCGGGTGCGCCACCGGCTCTAGCAGCGCCACCGCCAGGCCCGGCGGCAACGGAATCCCCAGCGCATCGCGATACCGCGCCGCATCCTCGGCCGCAACGTAGCGCTTTTCCCCGGCAACCCGCAGCTCCAGCACGCGGCGCGCGCGGATCAACCGCGGCAGCGACTCCAGCACCGCCGCATCCACCACCCGGCGCGCCAGCTCGGCCTGGGACAGATCGCCCAGCTTCAGCAGCAGATCGTGCACACCATCCGCCGAGCGCGCACGCAGATTGTCCGCCAGGGACTGCGCCGCCTCTTCCACCTCGGCAATCGCGTTCGGGTCGAGCAGTTCGCGCAGGTCCGCCTCGCCCAGCAGCTCGCGCAACTGCTCCTGGTCGATGGTCAGCGCCTGCGCGCGCCGTTCGGCCAGCGGCGCGTCGCCGTCATACACAAAATTCGCCACGTAGCTGAACAGCAGCGATGAAGCGAACGGCGAGGGTTTGCGCGTATCCACCACGTGCACCCGGAGCTTCCGCTCTTCTATCTCCTTAAGGATCTCAATCAGGGAAGACATGTCGAAGACGTCGCGCAAACACTCGCGGTACGCCTCCAGCAGCAGCGGAAACGACGGATACCGCGAGGCCACGCTGAGCAGGTCGTAGGATTTTTTGCGCAGCTGCCACAGCGGCGAGCGCTGATCGGCGCGGCGGCGCGGCAGCAGCAGCGCCCGTCCGGCCGCCTCGCGAAAGCGGCCAGCGAACAGCGCCGTCGAGCCAAGCTGGCGCAGCACCAGTTGCATCGCTTCCGCCGACTCGACGAGGATCCAGTCGGAGTCCGGCGGTTCGTCCGTATCCGGAAAGCGCAGCACAAAACCGTCGTCGCCCCACAGCGCCTCCACCTCCGGACCGCCCGCGGCGCGGATGCGCGCGCTCACCGCCATCGCCCAGGGAATGTGAATGCGGCTGCCAAAGGGCGTCAGCACGCAGACGCGCCAGTCGCCGAGCTCGTCGCGCGTTCTTTCAATCACGATGGTGCGATCGTCGGGAATCTGCCCGGTGGCTTCGGCCTGGTCGGCCAGAAAACGCAGCAGATTCTCCGCCGCGCCGGGATCGAGATCGTGCTCCGCCACCAGGCGCGTGAGCGCCGCCGGCGCGGGCAACGCGCGCAGCTCGCGCACCATCGCGCCGATGCGACGGCCGAACTCGAGCGGCCGGCCCGGCCCGTCGCCCTTCCAGAACGGCATCTTGCCGGGCTCGCCCGGCGCCGGCGTCACCGTCACGCGATCGTGCGTGATCTCCACGATCCGCCACGTGGAAGCGCCGAGAATAAACGTCTCGCCCGGGTGCGACTCGAAGACCATCTCCTCGTCGAGCTCGCCCACCCGCACCGTCTTGCCCTCGGTGTAGGCGAGAAAAACGCCATAGAGGCCGCGGTCGGGAATCGTGCCCGCATTCAGGATCGCCAGCCGCGCCGCGCCCTCGCGCGCCGTGACCACGTTGCGAATGCGGTCCCAGGTCAGCCGCGGCCGCAGCTCCCCAAACTCATCCGAGGGATATCGGCCGCTCAACAGATCGAGCACGCCTTCGAAGGCCGAACGCATCAACCCGCCAAACGGCGCCGCCCCGCGCACCAGATCGAACAGGTAATCGACTGAGACTTCAGCAGGAGCGAACTCAGCGCTGTTAGCGGAGTTATAGAAGCCGGGTGCCCCAGGTCCCCCGCGTTTGGGGACCTGGGAAACCACAGCCGTGGATGCGCGATCTCTCGTCTCTGGTCTATTGTCCTTAGGCGCTGTCTTCTTGTTCCCCCGTTCCCACGTTGCCTTGCCCCCTGCCGCGGCGACAATCGCCACCAGCTGCTGCGCCAACACGTCCAGCGGATTGCGCGGGTAACGCGTCGACTCGATGTGGCCCTCGTGCATGGCGCGCGTCACCGCCGCGCAGGCCACCAGATCGGCGCGGTACTTCGGAAACAAAATCCCCTCGCTCACCGCGTCTACACTGTGCCCCGCGCGGCCGATGCGCTGCATGCCGCTGGCCACAGAAGGCGGCGACTCGATCTGAATCACCAGGTCCACCGCGCCCATATCGATGCCCAGCTCCAGCGTGGAAGTGGCGCACAGCGCGCGAATCTGCCCGGCCTTCAACTGCTCCTCGATGACCGCCCGCTGCGCCGCCGCCAGCGAGCCGTGGTGTGCCCGCGCAATCGGCTCACCGGCCAGTTCGTTGAGAGCGCCCGCCAACCGCTCCGCGATCTGCCGCGAATTCACGAAGAGAATCGTCGAGTTGCGCGCGCGAATGATCTCCAGCAGCCGCGGATGAATCGCATTCCAGATGGAGACGCGCTTGGGCGCTTGCGAGGCCGGTCCCGACGGAATCTCCTCCAGTTCGCCCAGCCGCGCCATGTCCTCCACCGGCACCTCGATGTGCAGCTTGAGCTGCTTGCGCGCCGAGGCATTGACGATGGTCACGGGCCGGTAACGCAGCGCCTCCGCCGATTGAACTGGAACCGAAGAATCAGGAACCGGGGAAGCAATGGAATGAGCGGCCATTGAAGCATCCGGCCCATCGCTCAGTTTCTCGTCGAGCAACGCCACCAGATCGGGCGCATCCGATCCCTGATCCCTGACCCCTGATCCCTGTTCTCTCGTTCCCTCGTTCTCTCGTTCCCTTGTTCCCTGTACTTCCACCCCGCCCAGGAACCGCGCCACCTCTTCGAGCGGCCGCTGCGTGGCCGAGAGCCCGATGCGTTGCAGCGGCTTCCCCGTGAGTGCCTGGAGCCGCTCCAGCGTCAGAGAAAGATGCGCACCGCGCTTGGTAGGCACCAGCGCATGGATTTCGTCGATGATGACGGTATCCACGGTGCGCAGCGCCTCCGCCGCCTGCGAAGTCAGGATCAGGTAGAGCGACTCCGGCGTGGTGATCAGAATCTCCGCCGGCTGCCGGGCAAAGCGCGCCCGCTCACGCTGCGGCGTGTCCCCGGTGCGCACCGCGATCTCCGGCTCGTGAAACGGCACCCCCATGCGCCGCGCCATGTTGGCGATCCCCGCCAGCGGCGAGCGCAGGTTCCGCTCCACGTCCACCGCCAGCGCCTTCAGCGGCGAGACGTAGACGATGCGGCAGCCCTTGCTCTCTTTGTCCCTGTGTCCCTTTGTCCCTTTGTCCCTGGCTTCTTGTTCCCTCGTTCTCTTGTTCCCTTGTTCGCTGTTGTGCAGCATCAGCCGGTTCAGGCACCACAGAAACGCGGTCAGCGTCTTGCCCGTCCCGGTCGGCGCCAGGATCAGCGCATTCTCCCCGCGCGCGATCACCGGCCAGCCCATGCGCTGCGGAGCGGTGGGGGCGTCAAAGACGGCGCGAAACCACGCCGCCGTCACCGGGTGAAACGCGGCAAAGGGATCCAAGGGTTCCGAAGGGTGGGAAGGCCGGCTCATACTGCTCTTCTGAGCTTACCGCGCCGGGCGAGGCGAAGAGCAAGCGAAGAGTCGCAACCCCGAATCCACCGCGCCGAGCGATCGCCCTTACGGCAGACCTGCGCTGACCACCGCCGGTTCGATACTGCGGCATCGCACTCAGGAGATCTGCTCGTGAATTGCGAGGGACCGGGGGCACCCACGACTGGAGCACCTCTCCCGGAAACCGGGCTAACTGGCTGCTCGCCGCAGGCGATCGCGCCAAGAGGGCCAGCGTTCGACTCCCCACCCTCCTCCCGTCTCTTCGGCGATACTCGTGATGGAGAGGCCAAGAGATGCAAACCGTCGAGACATTCTTAACGCCAGCACCTGCGGAGACCATCTGGCACGTTCTTGCTGATGTTTCTCGATGGAAGGAATGGACATCCACGATCCTGGACATCACGCCGCTCACCGGAAACGGCCTCCGCGTGGGCGCCCGCTATCGCGTGTCGCAGCCGGGGCTGAAGCCAGCAGAATACGAAGTCACTGCTTGCGTTCCGTATGAGAGCTTTACGTGGGTTCAGAAGATGGCAGGTGGCGGCCTGTTTGCCACCCATGCTCTACGCCCGAAAGGCGCGTTGAGAGAGGTCGAACTCTCGTTCTTCTCCAAAGGGCTGCTCCCCGCCGCCGCTTCATTCGTGTTTGCGGGCAAGATACGAGAATTCGTTGCCACAGAAGCACGCTGCCTGAAGGAGAAGGTCGAACGATTAGCAGCGGATCGACTGGCGTAATGCAAAATCGACCGGTGCTCGGCGGGCCGGCTCCCAACTGCCGACTTCAGGCCAAGTCCCTCCCTGGCCTTGACACCCAAGGATCGGTTACTGGGCTTTCTGCCGGGGTGCAGGAACGTGATTGCACGATGATCCTGCGGTCGTATCGTCGCCTGCTTGCTCGTTCTCGGTTTTCCGCCCCGGTCCCCGTTGCCGATCTTACGTAATGTCCTCGGTATCGTAGACGGGGGTGATTTTGCGCCGCGGCACGCCGTGCACCGAGGCCAGCAGGTCGTCCACCACGTCCTCGAGCTGGCGCTGGCTCTCGATCACCGCCTCCATGCTCTTCAGCTCTTCCTCTTCGCGGATGCGCGTCACCAGCGCCACCGCGTGGCACTGCGCCACATGATCCAGGTTGAGCCCCTCGGGAGTCTTGGCCTTGATGCTCACCTGGCCAATCTCCACCTGGAGCAGATCGGCAAGGTGCGCGCGCATCTCCGGCGCAATCGGCGCGATCTTGGGCTTGGCCAGGATCAGCGTCACATCCACATTGGCGATGCCATAGCCGGCGTGCTGAAGCTCCTCGAGAGCGGTATTCAGAAAGATGGCCGAATCGGCGTCCTTCCAGCGCGGGTCGCCCGGCGGGAAAAAGCTGCCGATGTCGCCTGCCGCCACCGCGCCCAGCAGCGCGTCCGTCACCGCATGCAGCAGCACATCGCCGTCCGAGTGCCCCGCCAGCCCCTCGGGATGCTCCAGCGCCATGCCGCCAATGCGCAGCGGCACTCCGGGCTTGAACGCGTGCGAGTCGTAGCCAAAGCCGATCCGTGTATCCATGCTCTCCGTGCCAATGTGCGGATAGGAGATCGACAGTTCAGCCGTCTGCTGCCCGATCTCTGTTCCCTGTTCTCTGTTCTCTCTGTTCTTACTTCGCCCGCTGCTTCAGAAAGAACTCCGCCAGCTCCAGATCCCCGGGCTGCGTAATCTTCAGATTAACCGGAGATCCGGGCACCACGTGCACCGGCTGCCCGGCCCGCTCCACCAGCGACGCCTCGTCGGTGCCGATAAACCCATCCGCCTCCGCATCGGCGAAGGCGCTGCGCAGCAAACCCACCCGAAAGCCCTGCGGCGTCTGCGCCTGCACAATGAACTCGCGGGGAATCGTCGCCGTGATGATGGCGCCGTGGGCCGTGCGCTCCACCTGCTTGATGGTGTCCACCGCGGGCAGCCCCACAATCGCCGCCCCGTGTTCAGCCACCGCATCAATGGTGCGCTCGATGGTGGCCGTGTCGATCAGCGGCCGCACCGCGTCGTGCACCAGCACAAGATCGTCGGGGTCGGCCGGCAGCTTGGCAAGCGCATGAGCCACCGACTCCTGCCGCTTCTCGCCGCCTTCCACCACATGCACGCGGCTGCCAAAACCGTGCTCGGCCACCTGCGCTTCCACGCGGGCGATCTCCGGCTTGCGCACCGCTACGTAGATCTCGCTGACGCGGGGCGCCCCGGCAAAGGCGCGCAGGGAGTGGATCAGGATCGGGGCTCCGTCCAACTCCAAAAACTGCTTGGGCTGGGGTCCGGCCATCCGCGTGCCCAGGCCCGCGGCCGGAAGAATCGCAAAAACTCGCATAACTCGGCGAGTATAGCACTGCGGCGACAGCTTCCAGCTCCCAGCTTCGAGCCGCTGGCGTTTGCGGAGACAGATGGGCCATGCGGCCAGCTCGCGAATGGGCGGAACAACCTCATCTAGGAGCTGGAAGCTGAACCTTCTATCATCCTCTCGTGCCTCCACGTTCCAAGCCCGCTGCCGCACTGCCGCTGGACCTCACGCTGCTCAAGCCCGGCATGCGCCTCACCGTAGGTCTCTCCGGCGGAGCCGACTCCGTCGCCCTGCTGCGCGCCCTCCACGAGCGCCGGGCGGAACTCGGCCTCGTGCTTTGCGCCGCTCATCTGCACCACGGCCTGCGCGGCGAAGAAGCCGACGCCGACCTCGCCTTCTGCCGCGACCTGGCTGCGCGCCTCGATCTTCCGTTTCACGAACACCGCATCGATATCCCCGCCGAAGCCCAGGCCAATCCAGCAGCCGGCAAGGCCGCCGAGACCCTGGAAGAGGCCGCGCGCCGCGTGCGCTATTCCTGGTTTCGCACGCTCTTGTCCAAAGCTCCGCCCCCCGCAGTGGTGGCCACGGCGCATACCCTCGACGATCAGGCCGAGACCGTTCTCGCCAAGTTCCTGCGCGGCGCCTGGACCGAGGGCCTCTCCGGCATCTCACCCCAACTCGAATTTTCCGAAGGCATGGTCGTACGTCCTTTGCTTGGCGCCACCCGCGCCCAGGTCGAGGCCTACCTGCACTCCCTCCACCAGCCCTGGTGCGAGGACTCCACCAACCGCCACCTCACCTTCACCCGCAACCGCATCCGCCACGAACTGCTGCCCCAGCTCGAGCAGTGGAACCCGCGCCTGCGGGAGCACCTGGTCCAGATGGCCGCGCTGGCCCGCGACGAGGAGGCCTGGTGGCAGGCCGAGCAGGCCCGCGTCGCCCCGCAGTTGATCCTGAGCGGAAGACCGGTGCGCGGCGGCGGCCGCGCCTCCGCCTCCGGCCTGGCTCTCGATGTATCCCGCTTTGCCGCCCTCGCCCCCGCGTTGCAGCGCCGCCTGTTGCGCCATGCCGCCGGCCTGCTCGGCGCCGCTCCCGATTTTCCCGCCACCGAGAGCCTGCGCGCCCTGGCGCTCAGCGGCCGCTCCGGCCAGCGTTGCGAACTCGCCGGCCTGCACGCCGAGCGGACCCCCCGCGAGCTGCGCCTCGAACCGGCTGCTCCGGCGCCCGTCTTCGAAGTTCCGGAGTACCGCATCCCCGTCCCCGGCCAGATCGACGCTCCCGCCTTCAGCCTGCGCCTCCGCCTCGCTACCTCCGGCCTCCTAGCCGAGTCCAATCTTCAGACGAACCACGCAGCTCGTACCGCGGTGCTCCGCACCTGGACTCCTGGCGACAGGGTCCGGCTTCGCCACTCCAGCGCTCCCCGCAAGGTCAAGGAGATCCTGGAGCGGCTGCGGGTCACCGGGTCGGCGCGCGCGGTTTGGCCGGTTCTCGAACTCGACGGCCGCATTGTCTGGATGAAAGGTGTGGAGCTGGAACCCGAAGCAGGGCTCACCGTGCAGGTCGAGTTGTTGGAGGACCTCGCTTAACCTGTTCCCCATCCGGCACTTCCCGGCGAGTTTTGTGCGCGGCGGCCGGGCCGGTCCCGCGCCGCGTCTACCGCGGTTCAGGCCGGCTTGGGAGTACAATTTGAGATACTGCTCGTCCGGGCGGCACGCCATTCGTGTAGCCGCTTTGACGCCCCTGCACGATTCTGTAACTTGTCGCAGCAGCCCGGCGTCTAATGGATGGAAGCATGCGGTGGTGGAGGTCTTGAGTTTCTCCCTCCCCGGGAAAGAGGAGTCCTGGTGAATTCAAGCGTAAAAACGATCATGTTCTGGGTCTTTATCCTCATCTGCCTCATGCTCCTTTGGGGCGTGGTGCAAAGAGGCGCCAGCATGGGCAAAGAGCAGGAGTATACCTACTCCGAGCTCTACAACAAGGTCCAGGCCGGCCAGGTGCAGGATGCCGTGATTCAGGGCGACGAGCTCAAGGGCCATCTCAAGAGCTCGCCCAAGGAAGAGTTCCACACCACGATTCCCAGCAACTACGAGGACCTGGAAAAGGCCCTGCTCGATGCCAAGGTCAACTTCTCCATCAAGCAGCCGCAGAACAATATCCTGCTGCCCCTGCTCTTTAACATCGGCCCCTTCGTGCTGCTGGGCGCTATCTGGTTCTTCATGCTCCGCCAGATGCAGTCGGGCGGCAACAAGGCCCTGTCCTTCGGCAAGAGCCGCGCGCGCCTGCTCTCCATGCAGCAGAAAAAGGTCACCTTCAAGGACGTGGCCGGCGTGGATGAGGCCAAGGAAGAGCTGAAGGAGATCATCGAGTACCTGCGCGAGCCGCAGAAGTTCCAGAAGCTCGGCGGCCGCATTCCCAAGGGCGTGCTGCTGGTCGGCCCTCCGGGAACCGGCAAGACCCTGCTGGCCCGCGCCGTGGCCGGCGAGGCTAACGTCCCGTTCTTCTCCATCTCCGGCTCGGACTTCGTGGAGATGTTCGTCGGCGTGGGCGCCAGCCGCGTCCGCGACCTGTTCGAACAGGGCAAGAAGAATGCTCCCTGCATCATCTTCATCGATGAGATCGACGCCGTCGGCCGCCATCGCGGCGCCGGCCTGGGCGGCGGTCACGACGAGCGCGAGCAGACCCTCAACCAGTTGCTCGTTGAGATGGACGGCTTCGAGTCCAACGACGGTGTCATTCTCGTCGCCGCCACCAATCGCCCCGACGTCCTCGATCCCGCGCTGCTGCGCCCCGGCCGTTTCGACCGCCGCGTGGTGGTCGGCCTGCCCGACGTCCGCGGCCGCGAAGAGGTGCTGCGCGTCCACATCAAGAAAGTGCCTGTCGCCGACGACGTGAACCTCAACGTCCTCGCCCGCGGCACACCCGGCTTCAGCGGCGCCGATCTGGCCAACCTGGTCAACGAGGCCGCCCTGAATGCCGCCCGCGCCAACCGCAAGCAGGTCACCATGTACGACTGCGAGCTGGCCAAGGACAAGGTGCTGATGGGCGCTGAGCGCAAGTCCATGCTGCTCACCGACGAGGAAAAGCGCGTCACCGCCTATCACGAGGCCGGGCACGCGCTGGTCTCGGTGCTGCGCCAGCACTCCGACCCCATTCACAAGGTCACCATCATCCCGCGCGGCATGGCCCTGGGCGTCACCGTCTATCTGCCCGACGACCGCCACAACTACACCCGCGAGTACCTGGAGACCCGACTGGCCACCGCCTACGGCGGCCGCGTCGCCGAGGAGATCTTCCTCAACCAGATGTCCACCGGCGCCGGCAGCGACATCGAGACCGCCACCGAGCTTGCCCGCCGCATGGTCTGCGAGTACGGCATGAGCCGCCTCGGTCCGCTTACCTTCGGCAAGAAGGAAGAGCAGATCTTCCTGGGCCGCGAGATCGCCCAGCACCGCGACTTCAGCGAAGAAACGGCCCGCCAGATCGATCAGGAGGTTCGCCGCCTCATCGACGAGGCCTACCAGTCGGCCCACGGCATCCTCAGCACCCACCAGGACGCCATGCACCGCATGGCCGCGGCCCTGCTGGAGCGCGAAACCATCGACGCCGAAGAAGTACGCCTGCTCATCGAAGGCAAAGAGCTGCCTCCGCTGCGCTCCGTCCTCGCCTCGCCCAGCGACCAGGGGGGCGGCACTCCGCAGCAGGTCCTCAAGCCCGAGGGCCGCGGCGGACCGCCCTTCCCCGAAGGCTCGCCTTCGCCCGCCTAAACCCCTGCGGTGGGGCAGACGCGGCTTCGCCGCAACAGCAAGAACACAACGGAAAGGGCTGCTCCAGCGAGCAGCCCTTTTTGCGTGCCTCTCGCTTTTCGTGCTGCCCCTCGCCAGCGCCCTCAACTGAATCCGTAGCGCCGGTCTCCAGACCGGCTGTAGGGGCGGCGTCCTCGCCGCCCGCCCGCCACTGCCCCACAGCAGAATTTGCGCACACCATCTGCCTGCGCGAATTAGAATCCTCGGAATGCAAGTGGAGCGTTCCGGATGAGTCCAACCAGAAGAGGCTTTGTAAAGATGAGTCTGGCAACACTGCCCGTTGCCGGGCTTTTGAGTGGCAGCGATTCCCCTGCCCTGGCCAGCGGCCAGGGAGCACCCGAGACTCGATCGAGCGAGATCCTTCTCCAAGAGATCCAGGACCACCGCCAGGGCACCGCCGTCTGGTGGATGGGCAATTCCGGCTGGCTGATCAAGTCGGGCGACCTGCTGTTCGCCTCCGACCTCGACCTCGAGGCCGACAGCCGCGAGTATCCCAAGATCCATCCTCCGCCGTTATCCCCGCAGCAGTTGGCCGGCATTCTGGACGTCGAGTTTGTCACCCACCAGCACGGCGATCATTGCAATGTGCCCACCATCCAGGGACTCGCCCAGGGAACCCGCACCACCTTCGTCCTGCCGCAAACCTGCGTTCGAGAGGTGGCCTCGCTGAACATCCCCAAGGAGCGGATCGTCGTTCCCGAGCCTTTGCAGCCCTTCGACATCAAGGGCATTCACGTGGAGCCCATCCATGCCATTCACGGCAATCAGGAGTTCACGGTGCTGACGCGCGAACCTGACTTTGTCGACAGCATCGCGCACAACTGCGGTTACGTCTTCACGATCGGAGGCAAGCGCTTCCTCGAGCCTGGCGACTCGGTGCTCACCGAAGAGCACCTGAACCTCAAGAACATCGATGTGCTGTTCGTCTCGCCCACCATCCACAACATGTACACCGACCGCTCCATGATTCTCATCAACCAGTTGCAGCCGTCTTACATCTTTCCCCAGCACTTCGGCACCTACCAGGTGCGGGACGATATCGCGTTCTGGACGCGCGGCTACCCGGAAGAGCTGAAGATGAACCTCTCCCAGAACCTGCAAAGGCGCTACCACCAGCTCAAGATCGGCGACAAGTTCGAGATCGTGTGAGCGGGGAACAGAGAGCAGGCGTCAGGGATCGATGTTGAGACCTGGGAGACCAACGCTCTACTGGCGCGCAAGCGCCCCAGAGCCTGTCGAAAGCGCACGCACAAAAAGTTCTGTGTCAGGGCACGGCTTCAGCCGTGCCGCAACCGCCCGCCCAACCACCACCTCTGGGTGCCCCAGGTCTCGATTCTGAGACCTGGGAAAGCTCCAACCTCTCGGGGCAGGTGGCCCGCTCATCGGTCCCAAAGGCGGGTGGCCCGGGTCTGAGGATGCGCCCCCAACCACCACCTCTGGGTGCCCCAGGTCCCCCGCTTCTGGGGACCTGGGAGACCACGACTCTCTCCCCGGCACAGCCGTAATCCAGGCAGGTGGCCCGGCCATGAATTAGCCGAAAACGCCGAGTGCCCCATCCATTCACAGTTTCATCGTGAATGGGTGGGAGACCACGAACCTCTGTCAGGTGGGCGGATGGCGCACCTAGCTTTTGGGCGGGTGGCGCACCCTAAGTGTTTGCAATCTCGATAGGCCCACAACTGGGGGGGGCAGGTGGCCCAGTCATCGGTCCCAAAGCCGGCACCCATCCGCTCAGGGCTGTGTCCCGTTCCTCGCGTTTTTGCGATGAGCGGGCGATGGAGCCTCGTGCCTCCCACTCAAAACGCAAAGAACGCGTTTTGAATGGGCCACGGACGATCATGCCAGTATGAAGTATGAAGGACTTGAGCAGGCCACCTGCCACTCAGGGCTGTGTCCCGTTCCTCGCGTTTTTGCGATGAGCGGGCGATGGAGTCTCGTGCCTCCCACTCAAAACGCAAAGAACGCGTTTTGAATGGGCCACGGACGATCATGCCAGTATGAAGCGTGAAGGACTTGAGCAGGCCACCTGCCCCTTTTTCTTTCCTCCAGGCCCGCGGGTGCCCCAGGTCCCCCGCTTCTGGGGACCTGGGAGACCACGACTCTCTCCCCGGCACAGCCGTAATCCAGCAAGGCCAACAAAACTGAGGCTCGACAAGTGACTCGGCCTGTTGGCAACATCTCTTGCTTGATTGGATATGGACTGCGGAGATTACTTCATTGGTCTACACTGACAGTCAATGATTGGAATCGATTCAACTATTTGCATCTACTGCAAGAATCATGGCTTTTCGAAAGAGCATGTCGCCCCGTTTTCACTAGGCGGGAACTGCACGATCAAGTGCGTCTGCAAGGATTGCAACGGAAAACTGTCATCGGTCGATCAATCGCTTGCAGAGAACTCGCCCGTCGCGCTTTCGAAGGTCGGCATGACACCTACGGCTGCGTTTGGAACCCAGTTGGGAACGATTGCCACCATGCGAGATCAAAGAGGGTTCGATTTGGGTGTCCGGATCGGCAACCAGATGACTGTGGAGGTCCGGCCGCAAATCTTCCTTCGCGGGAACCAGTTGAGCATCAGTTGCCCCGACCGACAAGGTATCCAAAAACTAGTTCGATATATAGACGATCAAATCAGAAAAGGAAGTTTGGCGGACGTTCATCAAAGGATCACACCTGATACTATTGCTCCCCGCTTCATGATGCACAGGAGCGATGCCGCCGTTGTCGACGCGGCCTCTTCGGAAGAGGCCAGCAAACTTCTTGCGGTTATCGAAAAGAACTGGCCGGATGTGAAAACGACGCTCGAAAAGCCAGACGCCGGAGAAGTGGTCAAGCAGGCTACCCCAAGTGTTCTCATCAAAATGGTGATGAAGCCAAATGAAGAGTACCGGGGTGTGGCGAAGATCGCTCTTGAGACAACGGCACTCCTGCTGGGCCCAGAATTCGTCCTGCGCGACACGTTAGATCCCATTCGTGAATATATCTTGGGTGACGTCCGTCTGCCAGTGATCGATGGTGATACCCCTGACCAGTTGGCTATTGACGCTCGGTTCGTAGAAAGAGTTCCAACCGAGAACTCATTTGACTTTACTGACCAGCACGGAGTGATCCTGTTCCATGAACCTCAGCATGGGCTTGCAGCGCTCGTGGTGCTTTATGGAATGCATCATTATAAGGTTAGGCTGGCGCCGCCGATGGATCGAAGCTCTTGGGTGCGGCATTATGAATTTAGTTACACCAAGGATGGTCATAGAGAGCTGAGTGAACTAGACTTCGCGCGGCGGGCTTTGGAACGATTTCCTCACCTTCTCAAGATCGATCCAGGCATAGCCACAAAGATGTTGGAGGCTCTCAAAGGGGAAACTCGGTGAGCGCATCATCGCTGAGGCACTCATCGACTCGCGATCCGGCCCCCTAAGCCCCCTCACCACCCCATCCCCGCCCAAACTGCCCCCACCCCGTCCGTCAACCCCTCCCTCCACACATCCCCACTATCCTCCGCAAATTCAGCGCCTTCCCCGCGCCTCCCCGTTGCAGGCAATTTCCCCCAGTCGCTCTATCCTGATCGCGCAATCCAGTCTCCGGCAGAGCTGCGCATTGCATCCGCCCGGCCCTGGCTGCCCCGTCGCAGGACCGTCCGATCTTAAAGTCTTCCGAACAATAGACTTGGCGCGGAAGTCCACCGCCCATCTCACGGAAAACAAGGGACTTTCGGACTTTGGGCAGCCCCCGTGGGGGGGGCCGGGGGGGGGCTGCCTCTGCCGCTACTGCCTCTGCTGAAAGGAAGAAATCCGATGTCCGCCAGCAGGTGGCCCGCTCATCGGTCCCAAAGCCGGCACCCATCCACTCAGGGCTGTGCCCCGTCCTTATAACCCGTTTGTTTCTCACACCTACGCGAAAAAGAACGCAAATCGCATCTCGAAAAATGTGATCTGGCTCACGCTGCAGCCCCCGGCCCCGGGCGTCCTCTCCCCAGCTCCGGCAGCTCCCAGCCGCCCGATTACAATAAGCGCAATGATCGCTCACCTGCGCGGCAAGCTCATCTTCAAGCAGCCCGGCCAGGCCATCGTCGAGTGCGGCGGCGTCGGCTACGACGTGGCCATCTCCGTGCCCACCTTTACGGCCCTGCCCGCCGTGGGCATCGAGACCGCGCTGCACATCCATACCCAGGTGAGCGACGACCAGATCGCCCTCTACGGCTTCCTCCAGAGCGACGAGAAGCGCCTCTTCGAGCGGCTCATCACCGTCAGCGCCGTCGGCCCCAGGCTGGCCATCAAGATCCTCAGCGGTCTCGATCCGGAGCGCGCGGTGCAGGCCATCCGCGGGCAGGATCATGCGCAGCTCACGCGCATCCCCGGCGTCGGCAAAAAGCTCGCCGAGCGCCTGGTGGTCGAGCTCAAAGACAAGCTCGACGACTTCGCGGTAGCGCCCGTGCACGCCGGGCCCAAAGGCGCGGCCGTCGACGACGTGCTCTCCGCGCTCGTCAATCTCGGCTACCAGCGTCCCGCGGCCGAGAAGGCCATCGAACAGGCACTGGCCAAAGAGGAAGCCCTGGCGGCCGACTTCGACGGCCTCTTCCGCGGCGCGCTCAAGGTGATTCGCTGAACAGCGGCTTTCCGTGATTTCCTCCGCCTCTGTGGCTGCTTGTCGCAACGCTTCGCGTCTCGCGATTGCTCTCCTGTTACCCTTTTCGAGAGACCTTTTCTGAGGAGCAGCAGCCCCCGTGCAGCGCATCTGTGTGGATATGGATGAGGTGATGGCCGATACCCTGGCCGAGCACCTGCGCCGCTACAACCAGGCCTTCGACGAGGCCATCACCCCCGAGGACCTGGCCGGCAAGGGCCTGTGGCAGTACACCCCGGTGGAGCGCCAGCAGCAGCTCCGCGCCTTTATCGATGCCGAGGATTTCTTCGAAGACCTGCCGCTGATCGCCGGAGCCCAGGACGTGCTCCGCAGCCTCTCCGCGCGCTTCGAGATCTTCATCGCCTCGCAGGCCATGGTGGTGCCCAACTCGCTGGGGCCCAAGTACCGCTGGCTGCAACGGCACTTTTCCTTCATCCCGCCCTCGCACTATGTCTTCTGCGGCGACAAATCCATCCTGCTGGCCGACTACCTCATCGACGATCAGCCCCGTAATCTGCGCCAGTTCAAGGGCCAGGGCCTGCTCTTCACCGCTCCCCACAACCTCCCAGAAACGGAGTTTGTGCGCGTCAATAGCTGGCCCGAGGTCGCCGCCTACTTCGCCGCCGTGGCGTCCTAGCATTCCCCGATGCAACAAGGTTTCGCGCCGGGCGCATCGGATATGGGTAGCAAGGGTCAAGCTGATGAGCTGTCCAATGACCCCGCTACAGACGGGAGCGCTGTACGTGTGCAACGGCTCCCCTGGCTCATCAATCCAGTTCCCGCAAGACCCCGGCGTTGACGCTGCGGGTGTGCCCGGGCCCACGAAGGAGGCACCGCCATCGCCGACCTGATGGTTTCTTCCCCGCCATCGAGACGATCCACTTTAACCCGCCGCCAGTTTTTCAAGGCCAGCGTTACTTCTGTCTACGGGCTGGCGCTCTACGGTTGCGTCATCGATCGTCACTGGCTGCAGATCGTCCACAGCGATGTCTACCTTCCCGGCCTGCCGCCGGAGTTCGAGGGCTATCGCGTCGCCCAGCTCAGCGACATTCACATCGACGAGTTCACCGAGCCCTTCTTCGTTCGCGAAGCGGTCGACCGCATCAATGCCCTCAATCCCGATGCCGTCTTCCTCACCGGCGATTTTGTCAGCCATCAACTGGAGACTCTGAAGTTTGCCGAGGGCTCCGCCTGGCAGTGCGCCAACATCCTCACCGGGCTCAAGTGCCGCCGCCGCTATGCCATCTTCGGCAACCATGACGCCATGGTCGGCCTGCCCCTGGTGGGCGAGGCGCTTCGAGACAACGGCATCACCGTCCTGCAAAACAGCTATTTACCCATCCAGCGCGGCGGCGCCCGCGTGTGGCTCGCCGGCCTGGACGACGCCGTGATGGGATCGCCCGACCCCGACAAGGCGATTCCCCCCTCGATTCGCAATCGGCCCAACGAGCCGCTGATCCTGCTCTGCCACGAGCCCGATTACTCGGATACGGTTCTGCGCCATCCCGCCGGTCAGGCTGTCGATCTCATCCTCAGCGGCCATACCCACGGCGGCCAGATCCGGATTCCGTTCATGAAGCCGTTCCATCTGCCCCCGCTCGGCCGCAAGTACGTCCACGGCTGGTTCAAGCTCGGCAAAGCGCAGCTTTACGTCAATCGCGGACTGGGCACGGTCGGCGTTCCGGTGCGCTTCGACTGCCCGCCGGAGATCACGCTGTTTACGCTCCGCCGCCAGCAGCCGGGGACGGAGAAGATCTAAATTCCGTCGGGCTATGCCCGTTCCGCCTCTGCTTCTCGCATCCAACCCCTCGGGTAAGGCCCGGATGTCTTTTCGTAGAATTCGTACTCTCTCTCTGGTGCTCCTGTTTCTGATCGGCAGCCGCTGGGCTTGCGCCTACGCGGTGCTCACCCACGAAGAGCTCATCGATCTCACCTGGCGGGACTCCATCGTTCCCCTGCTGCTCGCACGCTATCCGCACCTCACGGCGGCCCAGTTGCGCGAGGCGCGCGCCTACGCCTACGGCGGCTGCGTAATTCAAGACATCGGCTATTACCCCAGGGGCGACCGCTTCTTCTCCAACCTGACCCACTACGTGCGCTCCGGCGATTTCGTCGTCAATCTGTTTCGCGATGCCAAGACCCCCGATGAGCTGGCCTTCGCCGTGGGCGCGCTCTCCCATTACATCGGCGACTCCATCGGACATCCCGAGGCCACCAACATCGCCGTTCCGCTCGCGTTTCCTATGCTGAAGGAGCGGTATGGCCCGGTGGTCAACTACGCGGAAGGCGAGCACCAGCACGTGCAGGTTGAGTTCGCCTTCGACATCGACCAGCTCGCGCATCAGCGCCTGGCGCCGCTGCGCTTCGAGCGCCGCGCGGGCTTCAAGGTGCCGGTGCATCAGCTTGCGCTGGCGTTCTATCAGACCTATGGCATCAGCGACTTCGTCGGCATTCACGAGCACTTCATCAAGGTGCGCGCCTATCGCTATGCCGTGCGCACGTTCATTCCCCATATTGCGTTCGCGGTGACCCTGCTGCATCGCCACGATGAGCCGCCCGATCCCGACACGCCCGATACCCGCATCATTGAGAAGGAAGTCGCGCGGGTGGCCGCGCAAGACCACTGGAGCGCCTACCGCCACAAGCCCGGCTTTGAAACCCACGTGCTGGCCGTCTTGATCTTCATCCTGCCCAAAGTCGGTCCGCTGGCGCTGGTCAACATCAAGGGCCCCACCGAGCAGACCGAGGCCGATTACATGCACAGCCTGGTGCTCTCGCTGCACGCGCTGCGTGTGAGCCTGCATCGCTTTACGCCGCCGCGCCCCGGCGCGGATCCGCCGAATCGGAAGGTTGCCCCCGCTGCGCCGCTCCCCGTGGACACCCGCCGCGAGCGGCTACAGGGCAAAATCGATCCCCGGCATCCGCTGCCCAACCGCGATCTGGACACCGGCCACGTGGTGCAGCCCGGCGGCTATCCGCTCACCGACAAGACCTACGCCGAACTGCTGCGCCATCTCGCCCGGCATCCACATCACCCCGTCCCACCGGGCATCGTGCGCAACATCGAGGCCTACTACAGCGATCCCAACGCGCCGATTCACACCAAACTCAATCCCAAGCGCTGGGCCCAGGTGCAGAAGGATCTGAAGACCCTGGCGGCGATGCCCACCAGCGCCGAGCCGCAGCCCTATCCGACCTTTCCGGACAACGCCGCCGACGACGAGTAGCTGGCCGGCTTCCGAGATTTCAGTGGAAAGGGGAGGATCTGTGGCGTCCCAGGTCCCCGCATCCGGAGACCTGGAAAACCACGTCTTGCGGGGATTACGACTAGAACGAGTTGCTCTGCCGCCCTTCCCCATCGCCGGGGCGGGGAACTACGGCCAGCGAGCGCTGCCCGGTGGCGCGCAGCGGCTGCGGCTGGGCCGTGAGCGTCTGGTGCATGGTGACGATGATCGCTCCCGCGGGCTTGCGCCCTACGCACTGGTAGGAGTGCGGCGTGCCGGCATCGAAGTAGGCCGAGTCGCCCGCTTCCAGAATGCTTTCCTGCTCGGCGTGACGCAGCGAAAGCTCGCCGTGCAGCACGTACAGGAACTCGAAGCCGGGATGGATATGCGCCTTCGGTTCCGTGCTGTTCTCGAGCGGCACGAACTCCGCGTAGTACGGGTCCATGTGCCGGTCGGGAACCATGTAGCCCAGGCTTTCGAAGTAGTAGGTCGGCGGGTCCACGCCGGTCTGCGGCATGCGCACCCGTTCGGCGCGCCGGTGCACCCGGAAGATCGGGGCCGGCTCGGAATCGAAGAAATAAGAAAGGTCTTTCGAAAAGACCATGGCGATGCGCGCCAGGTTACGCAGCGTGGGAACCACGCGGCCGGTTTCCAGTTGGGACAGAAAACTTGCGGACAGCCCCGTGTGCTTGCCCAGTTCCACGAGCCCCATCGACTTCTTGAGCCGGAGCCGGCGGATGCGCTCGCCAATCCGCTTTTCCTCGATAACCCGCTCAGCCGTCTCGGGATCCGCCTGGGTTTTCTGCACTTCCTCGCTCTTGATCTCCAGCGGTTCGCCCATCGTTCCTCCCGTTCTAAAACATAGGATGCGCCGAGCCGGTAGGTTTGTCCAGATGAACAAAAGTTGTTGTCAGGTAAAAACCTGATGCGAGGGCTCCGCAGAACCTGATGCCGCTGTCGGTGCTGCCGATCGCTCCAGGGAGAAGGCGGCTCAAAGTCCAGTGGCTGGGGCACACGGCCGGCCCACCCAAGCTGTCCAGCCACAGACGAGGGGTGCCCCATCCAAGCCGCGCTCTTTGCGGCTTGGGTGGGAACCACTGAACTGAACCCGCCCAGAACAATGCGTCATCCAGGCCTTGCTCGCCGTTTACGCATCATCGCCGAGTTACTCGCCGACACGGACAGCTCCTCAAAGATCGGGCCGGTGGCCCGGTTCTCCGAGGATTCTGACTGAGCCGCCGCCTTTGGGTGCCCCGGATCTCGATTTTGAGACCCGGGAGACCACCGCACTCAATGGCAGGCTGTGTCGCTCTGCCGGCGGATGCGGACCACGGGCGACGAGTGCACGAGTGGCCTGTCGCAGTGAGTCCGTTACCACCCTCGCGCCGTAGGCGCATAGCTCGTTAGCCCCGCGCTTCAGCGTGGGGAAAGCATCAACAATCCGGAGAAGTCCCGTAGGGACGG
>JAJZCY010000150.1 GCA_021828835.1 Acidobacteriota bacterium
CAGATCGCCGGTCGCGGGGTGGCCGGACATCAGCACTACCTGGCAGTTGGGATGATTGGCGCGCAACACTTCGCTCAGCTCGATGCCGTTCATGTGCGGCAGCATCACGTCCACAATCGCTAGTTCCGGCTCCCAGTCGGCGATGGCATCGATGGCCTCCTCGGCCGAGTGGGCGATGCGCACCTTGTAGCCGCGCGAGAGAAAGATCATCTCCAGGGTCTGAGCAACCTGGACCTCGTCGTCCACCAGCAGAATGTTCTGGCCTCCGGTTAGAGTCGCCATTGAATTCGCGATCCTTTGCAGTGGGGAGTTTGTAGAACCCGGCCCGAGCCTCGCAATGTACGGCGGTCTTCCTGTATCAAGCCGCCTCGGCACCGTAATTTTAATCTGCGCCGGGGGGATGTTCTCTCCCCGCTGTCCGGCTATGGAATAAGATGCAGATTTTTGCATGCAAGTTGACTTTTTCTTCCTGTCCCAGCGCTGCCAGGGTGCTTGGGATGGGCGGGTTCTTGCGTATATGCTTACAGCGGGAAGACTTGCTCCGGCCGGACCCGATCTTCATCCAAGCAGGCAATCGCAGCAGGAACTTAGCTGCCGCTATCATCCCCGCACGCCAACAGCCAGGAGAGTTACTGCATGGAAATGCCATGGGCGAGGCTCTCATTTCGCACAGCCTGTTTCGCACTCCTTCTCGCTTCTCCCACTTTTGCGCTGGGCCAGGCCGGGGTTTCGGATTCGAATGCTCCGGGCGTGCCCGCTGCGCAAACCAGCGCCGCGAGCAGCCAGAGCAGTCCTCCGGCCAAGACCAATCAACAGCCGTTGCCCAATGCTCCCTCGGCGGCGCCGCAGGAGCCTTCGCTGGGCGATCTGGGTATCACGCAACAGCAGATGCAGGCCAATCCTGCCCTTCAGGCGCGGCTCGACAAGCGCACCGAGATGCTGAAGATTCACCAGCGTCTTGGGTTGATTACAGCGATCCCGATGGTGGCCGATCTCATCACCGGGCCGATGGCCAAGGTCAAGGGCCGCAACGGCCAGATCATCAAGATGCCGACGCAGGCCAACATCGACCTGCACGCCGCGCTGGGCAGCACCACCGCCGGGCTCTACTTTTCTACGGCCTACTTTGCCATCTTCGCGCCGCGCATCCCCGGAACCCACAAGCGGGGCGCCATTCGCGTGCACGAGGCGCTGGCGTTTGTGCATGGCCCGGGCATGATCCTCACGCCCATCCTGGGCGCCATGGCCTTTAAGCAGGAGCAGGACGGCGAAAAGCCGCACGGCATTGCAGCGGCGCACGGCGCGGTGGCGGCGATTACCGCTCTGTCGTACGGGGCGTCGATCATCGCGGTTTCCTGGCCGATTCACCTCAAATTCTGGGAGAAAAAATGAAGCGCAGAGCGTTTCTTGCTGTCCTTTTGGGCGCGCTGACTTGTGGCGCGCTCTCCATCACCGCGCAGACTGGCAGTTCGCAATGGGCGCTTGACTGGTCCGCGCTCACCTATCACATGTCCCACCCCATGCACCAGGTGGAGGGAACCAGCAATGCCGCCAAGGGCAAGGGAATCTGCCAGGCCGGGCAGTGTAATTTCCTCATTGCGGTGCCAGTCAAGACCTTCAGTTCCGGCGACAGCAATCGCGACCTGCACATGATTGAGGCGACCAAGGGCGCCGAGTTCCCGATGATCGTGGTGCGCGCGCAGTTTCCTGAGTCGGAGCTGGATGGGAGCACCATCCACGCCAATCTCCAGGTGCAGTTTGCCGGGCAGGCGGCGCATTACCAGCAGGTGCCGTTTCAGCGCACGCAGAAGGGAACGGAGGTGCAGATTACGGGAACGATTCCGTTGACTTGCTCGGATTTCAAGATTGAGCGGCCCTCGTTTCTGGGCGTGCCGATCAAGAACGAGATACCGGTGCGCGTGCAGATGAACTGGCACAAGCTGTGAGCGCAGCGTGAAACAGCAACGCCCGTCCGTAAAGGACGGGCGTTGCTGTTGGTGCGAGTCTGGTGTGGGCCAGGAGGCCCACACGACAGCCGGCCTAGAGGCCGGCGCTACCCTGAGGCGGCGCTACCCTCGGCTGACGCTGCCCGAGGCTGGCGTGCTACCCAAGGCAGGCGCTATCAAGCCGCTACTGCGGAGTTGGGGCGCCGGCCTGATTTACGGGTTCGGTCTGGTTCACGGGTTGGGTCTGGCGGGCCGTGGAGGGAGTGCCGGGCTGGGTTGCGGGCCCGGCGGCTGCGCCTTGCTCACCGGGAGCGCTGGGTTGGATCCCGATGGCCGCGCCTGACACCACCAGTTCCACGCGGCGGTTCTGCGCGCGTCCGGTTGCCGTGTCGTTGTCCGCGACCGGATGCGACTCTCCGTAACCTTGCGCGGTCACATTCTGCGAAGGCACATCCTGCGTGACCAGGAAGTTGCGGACGGTGTCGGCGCGCTTTTCCGAGAGGGTCTGGTTGTACTGCGGCGCGCCGATGTTGTCGGTGTAGCCCTCCACCTGCACCTTCAGGTCGGGATAAGCGAGCAGAATGCCGGAGATCTTCGCCAGCTTCTGCTTGGCGTCGGGCTTCAGGTTGTACTTGTCGAATCCGAAGAGCACGTCCGACATGTTCATGATCAAGCCGCGCGCGGTTTCGCGGGTCTGGAGGACTTGGCTCAACTGCTGGCGCAGCCGTTCGCGGGCCTGCTGTGCCTGCTGGGCCAGCTGCTGGGCGCTCTGCTCGGCCTGCTGCTGCGCGCGGCGTGCCGCCGCGGTCTGGGCTTCGGCCTGTTGTTGTTCCTGGCGGGCTTGCGCCGCGGCCTGCTCGGCCTGTTGTTGCTGTTGTTGTGCTGCCTGCGCCTGCTGTTGCGCCTGGGCTGCCGCTCGTTCGGCCTGCTGGCGCGCATAGGCTTGTTCTTCCGCGCTCTGGCGGGCTTCCCGCGCCATCTCCTGCGCCTTGAGCTGTTTCTGCTGCGCGGCCTGTTCGTCGGCCTGCTTGAGTTTACGAATGGTGATCAAGCGCGCATCCTGGGCAGACTGCACGGCTTCGCGCGCGTAGGTGATGGTGCGCTTGCGGTGCTTGTGCTGGTTGTAGTCGTTGGCCTTTTGCAGGGCCGCCTTGGCCTGGGCGATGGCGCCGGGAGCATATTGGTCGGCTCCGCCCGCTTCGGCGATCTCAATCGCATTGTCGGCCTCGTACAGTTCCAGGGGAGAACGCAGGTTGGTCCTCACCGGATGCAGCACCTCGTGGCGCCCGGCAGTTACCGCGTAGGCGCCGCGCGGCAGCAGCGAGTAATGGACGTTCACCGCCTCCACCTGGCCCTCGGTCTTGTGCAGCACTTCATTCTGCGCCACCACCATGTTGCTGGGCACCGTCACCGCGTAGTAGGGCTCGGCCGTCAGCACGAGTCCGAAGGCTTGCAGATCGGTGGTCACGGTGAGCTGGTTCTGATTCTTCTTGTCAGGCAGCACCTCGCCCAGGTTGACCGCGCGCCCCTCGGGGGTGATGGCCCAGAGGACGTATGTCATGTATTCGGGACCGAGACTGTTGGCGGGCGGCAGATGGGCAAAGCTGGCCTGAATCTCGATGCGTCCGCCCAGCGGCCGAATGGTCGCGTCGCCCTTCATCTGCGGCAGCAGCGCGGTTCCCTCAAAGCCGATTTTCGTCTTTTTGGTGCGCTGAAAGTAGTTGATGGCAGGGATGTCGCGGCCTACGACCTGCACGCGATACAGCGGCGTATGGTCGTAGTTGCCCGCCGGCTGCGCCTGCACGCCCTGCTGCGCCCCCGCTGCTGCGGTGGAATTGGTGTCCTGCGCGGCGACAAACGCCGCAGCCGCCACCAGCAGCCCTGCGGTCCCAGCCATGCTCTTTCTCCAGATGCGATTCCTCGCATTCATGATTTTTCGTCCTCCCAAAAGCTCTGCGCGGCTTGCGGCGCGTTTCGCAGGTGGGATGCCACAGGTTTTGTGCGGTGTTGTCCTTGCAGAGGGCCGGTTCAGACGCTGGTTTTGATGAGGAACATAGAGCAGAGACTTGCGGGGGATGGGACGCGTACCGCTGGCAGAGCGGGGTGTGGGCCAGGAGTCCGGCGCTACTGTCGGCGAGTGGACGCGCTGCTGTGGATGAATGGCGGCGCTACGGTCGCGCGCATGGCGCGTTTAGCGCATCAGGGCAAGCACGATGTGGTTCACTGCGAAGGCAGCGCCGTAGGCCAGGGCGAGCATGTAGAGGAACTGCACCGCGGGCCATTTCCAGCTATTGGTTTCGCGCCGCACCACCGCCATGGTCGAAGTGCACTGCATGGCGAAGGCGAAGAAGATCATGAGCGCCAGCGCGCCGGCGAGGTTCAGGTCGTGATGGAGAGCAGCCTGTAGATTAAGCGCATGGGTGCTGGGGTCGGCGCCGTACAGCGTGCCCAGGGTGCTGACCATCACTTCGCGGGCGAGAACGCTGGAGAGCAGGCCGATGCCGATCTTCCAGTTGAAGCCGAGCGGCGCGATGGCCGGTTCGATCAGGTGTCCCAGCCAGCCGATGGAGCTTTCTGCGAGTTCGGGAGCGCGCAATGTGCCGGCGGCGGTGTGCATCACCGGCAGGTGGGCCATCACCCACAGAGCCATGGTTACGGCGACGATGATGGTGCCGGCATTGCGCATGAAGATGCTGGCGCGATCCACAAGGCGAAGCGCCAAGGAGCGCAGGGTGGGCATTCTGTACTGTGGCAGTTCCAGGATGAAGGGCGTGTCGCTGGATTTGAGAATGGAGCTCTTGAGCAGGCGCGCGGTGGTGAAGGCGGCCACGAACCCGGCCACATAAAGCCCCAGCATGACCAGCGTGCGCAGGCCGATCAGGCCGTCGAGATAAAACACGTTGGGAATGAAGGCGGCGATCAGCAGCAGGTAGACCGGCAGCCGCGCCGAGCAAGTCATGAACGGCGTAACCAGAATGGTGGCCAGGCGGTCGCGCTTGTTCTCGATGGTGCGGGTGGCCATAATGGCCGGCACTGCGCAGGCATAGGCCGAGAGCAGCGGAATAAAAGCCTTGCCGTTGAGCCCGATCGAGCGCATCACCCGGTCGGCGATGAGTGCCGCGCGCGCCAGATAGCCGGAGTCCTCAAGGATTCCGATAAAGAGAAACAGCAGCAGGATCTGGGGCAGGAAGACCAGCACCGAGCAGACGCCCTTCCATATGCCGTCGAGCACCAGCGATTGCAGCCAGCCGAAGGGTAGCAGCGGGCGCGCCAGATTGCCAATTTGGGTGAGCAGATCGCCGAAGCCGTCGGAGAGCGGCTGGCCCAGCGCGAACACCACTTCGAAGACGCCGATGACCACCGCCAGAAACAGCAGCGGTCCCCAGACGCGGTGCAGCAGAACCTTGTCGATCTTGCGGCTGTTCTCGGCCGACAGCGGGGCGCGATAACCGGTGCGGCGGCTAACCTGCGCGGCCCAGGTGTGGGTGCTGGCGGCGTTGCCGAGCACCGGCAGGGTCAGCGGCTTGGCGGCGTCGCGCTGCGCCTTCTGGTTCAGGAAGAGCGGAACTGCGTCGAGCCCCGTTCCGCGGACGGCGCTGATCTGCGCCACCGGAGCGCCCAGTTCGCGCGCCAGCTTCAGCGTGTCGATCTGGCCGCCGCGCGCTTCCATGAGGTCGCTCATGTTGAGCAGCACCAGCGTGGGCAGGCCCTGCGCCAATACGGGAGCGGCCAGCATCAGTTGCCGGGTCAGGTGCAGGGAATCGAGAACCAGCAGCACAGCGTCCGGCTTGGGTGTGCCGGGCATCGTGCCCTGAAGCACATCCACCGCCACGCGCGCGTCTTCCGAGTAAGGGGTCAGCGAGTAGATCCCGGGCAGATCGATGAGCGTGAGGTCATCCCGGCCCACGCCGGCCATGACGCCCATGCGCTGCTCGACAGTCACGCCGGGATAATTGGCCACCTTCTGGCGCAGTCCGGTGAGGCGATTGAAGAGTGTGGATTTACCCGCATTGGGGGGCCCAATGAGAACAACAGTGCGGAGACCTCCTTGCGGCGTCGGAGTCGAAGGGGGAACGAACTCCGGCGTGCTGCAGCATGTGCTCATCTGGCGACCTCGGCCCAGGCAACGTCCTGCGCTGGGTGGGAATCTTCGACGTGCTCGCGGTCTTGCTGCGGCCGTACGCGGATCGATGAGGCGGTCTCGCGGCGCAAAGCAATCTCCATGCCGTCAATGGCGTAGACGGTGGGATCGCCGGCAGGGGCGCGGCGCAGCACCGTAATCCGCGCATCCGGCACAAATCCCATATGCATCAGGTGGTTCTGGACCGATTCCGGCAGTTCGAGGGTCGCGATCATCGCTGTCTCGCCCACTGCCAATTCGCTCAAAACGCTCACCTTGTGAACCCCGCTGTAGCGCCTCGCCCGAGGCGGCCCATAAATACGACCTCTTTGGTCGTACTTCAGTATACGGCCAATCGCCCGCAGGCTGCAAATAGCGCAGGGGGAATTCCTTACGGAACGGATTCCCATTGGCGCGACCTCCCGTGCCGGGAGCAGGAATCGGAGATTTGCCTCTCCCGGCCCCCTGGTAGACCCTTTTGAATCGGACGGAACGCTATCAGTTGTAGCAGGGAATTCGCGCCCAAAAAGTGATATGGATCACGGGACAGCCTAGAGTCCAATCCTCTGTTCTTCGAAGCAAATAGTTTCCGGCCCGGCTCGGTGCCGAGCAGACGAGCGCAGCCGCCCACGGCTCCAGGATCTGCTCAGGCCAATTGCGGGCGGGCGGCGCATGTTTTAGAACAGAGCTCATGACGGTTGATGCATTTCGCGCCTCGCTGTCGGCGCCGGCGCCGCCGGTCAGCCTGGCGGTTCCCCTGCAAGCGTTGTGGTGGGACGGCAAGGGCGACTGGGCCCGCGCGCACGGACTCGTCAACGACCTGGACAGCTCCGAGGGGATGGCTGTCCACGCGTATCTGCACCGCAAGGAAGGCGCGGAGTGGAACGCCAACTACTGGTACAGCCGCGCCGGCCGGAGCTTCCACCGTCCCGCGCTGGAGGCTGAGTGGGAGGCGCTGGTGGCGGGGCTGTTGCAAGCGGAGTAGAAATCCGGGAACCGCGGCCGCGGATCTGGCGTAAGTTCCAGTATGTTCGCCGACCTGAAGCTGGCGGTGCGGCAGTTAGCCAAATCGCCCGCGTATGCCATTACCGCCATCGTGACGCTTGCCCTGGGGATCGGCGCCAATGCCGTTGTCTTCAGCGTGCTGAACGCCCTGGTGCTGCGCCCGGTCAATGTGCCGGATGCGCAGAATCTCTACATGGTTCAGCGCTTCCAGTGGCCGTCGCAGTCGTATCCCGACTACAAGGATCTGCGCGACCGCAATCGCAGCTTTGCCAGCCTAGTCTGCTTTCAGATCATCGGCGCGGTGGGTGTGGACACCGGCGGCCGGCCGTCCACGGCGTGGCCGTTCCTGGCCAGCGGAAACTACTTCGACGCGCTGGAGATTCAGCCGTATCTTGGGCGGTTCTTTCACGCTTCCGACGAGAAGGGGATCAACAGCGCGCCGTATGTTGTGCTGAGCTACGCTTACTGGCACAGCACCTTTCATGACGATCGGAGCGTAGTCGGCCGCTCCATCGATATCAACAAGCACCCGTTCACAATTCTGGGCGTGGCGCCTCCGGATTTTCGTGGAACCGAGCTCTTCTTTGCGCCGGCCATGTGGATTCCGCTGGTGGAGCAGCCGACGGTGAACGGCTCCAACGACCTGATCTACCGGGGGAACCATTCTCCGTTTGTGATTGGGCGTCTCAAGCCGGGCGTGACGCCGGGCGAGGCGGCAGCCGATCTGAACACGCTGGGGGCGTGGCTGGCAAAGGCCTATCCTTCCGATGACGACGGGATCCGTTTCAGCCTGGCGCGGCCGGGGCTGGTGGGCGATTATCTCGGCGGCCCGGCGCGGGCCTTCATGGCCGGTCTGATGCTGCTCGCCGGCCTCATTCTGCTGGCCGCCTGCGCCAACCTTGGCAGCCTGTTCGCGGCCCGGGCTGCGGACCGCGCCAAGGAGATTGCTTTGCGCCTGGCGCTCGGCTCGCAGCGCCGGCTGATCGTGCGGCAGTTGCTCACCGAGGCGGTGCTGGTCGCGCTGGTGGGAGGTATTGCCGGCATGGCCGGTGGCATTGTTCTTCTGCGCGGCCTGAGCGCATGGCAGCCGATCCCGGATGTGCCGATCAATGTGCCGGTCAATCCCGATGTGCGCACGTATGCGCTGGCCCTGGTGTTGGCGGTGGCGAGCGGACTGCTCTTCGGATTGGTGCCGGTGGGCCAGGTGCTGCGCGCCGATCCGTGGCAAGTGATTCGTACCGGAGCCTTCGGCAACGGGCTGCGGCGCTTCACGCTTCGCGACCTGCTGCTGGTGGCGCAGATTGCGATTTGCGCGGTGCTGGTGACTTCGTCGCTGGTGGCGGTGCGCGGCCTGGCTCGCTCGTTGCACAGCAGCTATGGGTTCAACCCGCAGAATGCCATGCTGGCGGAGACCGACTTGCGCATGGCCGGCTACAACGACGAGCAATCGACCGCGATGCAGCGGCGCATGCTGGATGCGGTCGCGGCCCTTCCCGGAGTTCAGGCGGTGGGTTACATCGACCAGACGCCGCTGGGTCTTGGGGGCGGCGATTCCTACGTATACACCGATACCACCACCGACTTCCGGCCTACCAATCAGGCCGCCGACGCGATGAACTACCGGGTTTCGCCGGGCTACCTGCAAGCGGCCGGGACGCGCCTGCTTGCCGGCCGCGACCTGACTTACCAGGACACGAAGAAAGCTCCCGGGGTGGCGCTGGTCAACCGGGCCTTCGCGGTCAAGGTCTTCGGTTCGGTACAGAAGGCAATAGGCGGGCACTTCAAGTATTGGGATGGACAACGGGCCGAGGTGGTGGGTGTGGTGGAAGACGGCAAGTACCGCACTCTCACCGAAGGACAAATGCCGGCCATGTTCTTCTCATTCCAGCAGCACGCGACCCAACACACGGTGCTGGTGATTCGCTCCAGCCGCAATCCCTCCGATCTTGCGCCGGTGCTGGACAGCAAGCTTCACGGCCTTGATTCCGCGCTGCCCATCCGCATCAGGAGCTGGCCCGAGGAGATGGATTCGGCGCTGTTTGCCTCGCGGGTAGCCACGGTGGCGCTGGGGGTGCTGGGTCTGCTGGGCGCGATGCTGGCGGTGACCGGCATCTTTGGGATGGCGTCCTACGTGGTGAGCAAGCGGCTGCGGGAATTAGGGATTCGCGTGGCTCTCGGTGCCGGTCGCCGGGAGATTCTGCGCGCCTCGCTGGGCCGCGCCTTCCGCCTGCTGGCCATCGGTTCGATTGCGGGATTGGTGCTGGGGGTGATGGGGACGCGGGTGCTCGCCTCCATCGTCTACCAGGCCACCCCCAAGGACCCGGTGGTGCTGGGAGGCGTGGTGCTCTCGATGTTCCTGCTGGGGGCGCTGGCCGCTGTGATTCCGGCGCGGCGGGCGCTGGCGGTCGATCCCATCATCCTGTTGCGCGAGGAGTGATCGCCGCCCGCGTTGCCCAGCGCTGCGGCAGTTTCTGCTGGCCCTTTCAGCGCGTGGGAAAGGCTTACTCCAGGTCTTCGCTTTCACTCGATCCGGTTCTGCGACTTTCAGCGTTCTCGGACGTCTGATAGGTGCGTGCATTCCAGAGGCGGATTGGGCAGGGTATGAAGCTGGGTTGGCTGGTGTGTGGAATCGTGCTGGCGGTGGCGGCGCAGGGTGCGCGCGCCGTCGACTTTGGCGTGATACGCCGCGTCCCAACTCAGCGGTTCAAGCCGCTGAAGGCTCACCCCCAGGTGGCTCTCACCTTTGACGACATGCCGGCGGCGGGCGAATTGTCCCCGGGAGAGACGCGGGCCGCCATTGCCACCCGGCTTGCCAACGAGCTGCGCGCCAACCACATCAAAGGCGTTTACGGTTTTGTGAACGCCGTCGGTCTTGATCAGGACCCGGACATGCAGCAGGCCCTGGGCATCTGGGTGGCCAAGGGCATGCGGATCGGCAACCACACCTGGTCGCATCCCGAGCTGAGCAGCGACAGCGCCTCCGGCTACGAGCAGGAGATTGCCATGGATGAGCCGGCGTTGCGGCAGTTTGCCCAGGGGCATGACTGGCATTGGTTCCGCTTTCCCTACCTGGAAGAGGGAGATACGGTGGCAAAACGCGAGGATGTTCGCC
>JAJZCY010000151.1 GCA_021828835.1 Acidobacteriota bacterium
AGTCGAACCATAGCCGGTGAAGAAGTACTCGGGCGCCAGCCGCAGAGCAAGATTCGGCGTCACGTTGTACTCACCCAGCACGGCGGCGTTGATGGCGAAGGTACTGGCATCGGGGTAGAGGCCGAGGGCCGTGCTGCCAAGACGGTTGGTATCGCCGGAGAAGTTCCCGTGCGACCAGCCGCCCATGCCTCGGATGGCAACCGAATATTTGGGTTGCATGTAGAACCGGTAGGAAGGGCCGGCCATGATGTCGTATTGGCTGATCGCGGGCCGCGTCAGGCCGTACTGGTTCAGGCCGACGTAAGCCGTTCCGAAGTAGCCGCGGCCGTCCAGAGTGATGCCGAGCCGCTCGCTGGAATAGCGGGTCATGCCGAAGTCCCAGGCGTAAAACGTGAGCTGCTGAAGAGACGGGCCGGGGCTGAAGCGCAGGTAGCCCATGCCGGCATAGGCCTCGTAGCGGTGATCGTAAGCGGCGCGAATGGCCGCTTCGCGGCGCTGCAAGCGGCGCTGGCGGATCCGCGCCTGCACGGTAAGCTGGCCCTGCGTCTCACCTGCGGGCAGTTGCGCCTGGCTGGAGGAACTGCTGCTGGGTGTTTGGCCGAGGATGGCGGGAACGACTGGCAGACTCAGGGCCAGGACACAGGCAAGACGGCGAAAAGAGCGCATTGCGATCGGAATTCCTCCACGGGATTGCGGAAGCAAAACTACAGATGAACTGGAGCCTCCCCCATAGGGTATTACATCACCCCCAGCCCCTGTTCCGGGCCAGTTTCTCGGCGCCTCGACGGGGTTTTTGCCAGCTTGTCTGCCTGGCTTCCCGTGGCCGCATGGGGCGCGGGAAGCCAGGCTCCGCAGCGCGTTCAGTTTTCGCGCCGGCCGTATGAAGCATTTGTCATGAGACTCTGTTCTTTGATCCGCCGTCTGAACAATCAGGAACATGCTGGATTGTGTCTGGTAGAGTGATCCCTGGGTCATCTCCCAATTCAGGGAAGCGTACAGAGTCTCTCCACTAATCTGAATAAAAGGCCGGAGGTCATCGAGAATCGATGGGTCGACTTGTATTAGGAATTGTCATTGGACTGGTGCTGGTGCCATGCATCGTGCTGGGCTGGTTCAAGTGGGGGAATCCCCCCGTAGCGGTCACCGATCATCCGTTTCCGTTCGAGAAGCAGATCGTTGCCATTCCCCGGCACGCCCGCATCGAGCGCGACATGATCAAGACGCCGCCGATTCAGCCGACGGCCGATGATTTCATCGCCGGCGCCCACATCTACCAGGAGCAGTGCTCCGCCTGCCACGGCTTCCACGGCAAGCACTCGGACTTTGCGGCCCACATGTATCCACGGGCTCCGCAACTCTGGGACCGGCACCACAATGGCAAAGTGGTCGGGGTGAGCGACGATCCTCCGGGCGAGACCTATTGGAAGGTGGCCAACGGCATCCGCCTGACCGGTATGCCTTCCTACGAGAAGATCCTGAGCACCACGCAGATGTGGCAGGTGAGCGTGCTGCTGGCCAACGCCGACAAGCCGCTGCCGCCCGAGGCGGTGGCGCTGGTGAGCGGGCAGACGCCGGCTCCCGCCCCGGCTCCTGAAGCGCAGACGCCCACCAAGCCGGGCAAGAAGAGGTAAACCGGCGGACGGAAGAAAGAGGGAAAGGCCATGAAGTTCCTGGAACTGCTGCGCAAGGGGCTCGGCTACGTGTTCATGAGCATGGGCGTTTCGCGGCCGGGAACCAAAGCACGACCCTCGCCTCCTCCACCTCCGAAATCCGGCTCCTGAATCCGACGGCCGCAGTCACCCGCTGCGGCCGTTTTGTTTTTGTCCGCCCGGAAACCTTGGCCACGGCTGCATCGCACCCCGGATGCAATCATCCAACTCGTACAATGGAAGGGAAGCGATAGCTTACCTCGGCAATGGCGGACCAAGAGCGCAGCAATCCCCCAAAGGCAACTCCGCAGGCGACCCGGCGCAAGAGCGAAGAAGACCCGATCGGCAAGGTCTACGACTCGCGCCTGATGCGGCGGCTGGCCCACTACGTCCGGCCCTACTGGGTGCAGGCCACCGTCTCCTCGCTCGCTGTGCTCCTGAAGTCTGTCAGCGACGTGGCCGGCCCGTTCCTGATGATGCTGGGCATCGACCACTACTTCCCCGGCGGGGCCGACCGCGCCGGCGCCACCAGCGTGCTCCACGGCTTCAGCTCCGGCGCCTGGCTTACCCGCCATCTATCCTCCGATCCCTGGACCGGCATCACCCAGTTGGCCGGGATCTACCTGGCCCTGCAGATCTCGTCGTACCTCTTTGAATTCATCCAGACCTACCTGATGCAGTGGACCGGCCAGAAGATCATGTTCGATCTGCGCCGCGACATCTTCCGCCACATGCAGCGCATGCACGTGGCCTTCTTCGATGCGCATCCGGTGGGCCGCCTGGTCACCCGGCTCACCTCGGACGTGGACGCCATCAACGACATGTTTACGGGCGGCGTGCTGGCCATCATCGACGACTTCTTCACGCTCAGCTTCATGGCCGTGGTGATGCTCAGCATCAAGTGGTGGCTGGCGCTGCTGGCCTTTGCGGTGTTGCCGCTGATCCTGGTGGTCACGCGCATCTTCCGCAATTCGGTGCGCGAGAGCTACCGCCGCGTGCGCGCCGCAATCGCCCGCATCAACAGCGTGACCCAGGAGCACATCACCGGGATGAGCGTGGTGCAGCTCTTCAACCGCGAAGAGCGCGCCTACCGCGACTTCGAGCTAGTGAACCGGCAGCACATGGTGGCCTTCAAAGACACCATCTTTGCCTATGCGCTCTATTATCCTGCGGTCGAACTGCTTTCCTCGATCGCCATCGCGCTGGTGGTGTGGCGCGGCGGCTTCAGCGTCATCGCGCGCGGCGCGGTCACGATCGGAATGCTGGCCAGCTTCAACATGTACTCGCAGCGTTTCTGGAGGCCGATCCAGGATCTGAGCGACAAGTACAACATCCTGCAGGCGGCGATGGCGGCCTGCGAGCGCATCTTCCGGCTGATGGATACGGCGCCGGAGATCGTTTCGCCGGCGAATCCCATCGACGGCGACGGCTCGAACAGGCTGGAATTCCGGCATGTGTGGTTCACCTACCAGAAGCTGAGTGACGAGCAGAAGTCCGCGGTGCAGGCGGCACGCGCAATGGAGGAGACCGATCCGGCCCGCATGTCGCAGATGCTGGCGGGCATTGACGGAATCGAGTGGATCCTGAAGGACGTTTCCTTCACGATCGAACGCGGGCAATCGGTTGCTATCGTCGGCCACACCGGCGCGGGCAAAACCACGCTGACCAGCCTCATGATGCGCTTCTACGACGTGACTGGGGGCCAAATTCTGCTCGACGGCGTCGACCTGCGCCAGCACGATCTGCTCAAGCTGCGCCAGCATTTTGCCGTGGTGCTGCAGGATCCCTTCCTGTTTACAGGCACGCTGGCCGAAAATATCCGCCTGGGCAATGAGGACATCGACGCCGAGCGCATCCGCCAAGCCGCCCGCGATGTCAATGTGCTGGACTTTATCGAGACTCTTCCGGGGGGCTTTGACGAGCCGGTGCAGGAGCGCGGCAACTCGCTCTCCACCGGGCAGAAGCAACTCATCAACTTCGCCCGCGCGCTGGCCTACAATCCCCGCATCCTGATTCTGGACGAGGCCACCTCGAGCGTGGATACCGACACCGAACTGCGCATCCGCTCGGCGCTGGAGCGGATGGTGGAGGGCCGCACCAGCGTGCTGATCGCCCACCGTCTCTCAACCGTACAGCGCGCCGACAGCATCCTGGTCATGCATCGAGGGCAGCTCCGCGAGATGGGCTCACACCAGGAGCTGCTGGCGCAGCGCGGCCTCTATTGGAAGCTTTACCAGTTGCAGTACAAGGATCAGGAGATCGGCACGCCTTCCTCCGGAGAACCCTCCCCGGCCCCGGCAGTGTGACCACCGGTCGCGCCAAGGCTTGCCTTTGGCGGAACCCATACCACGCGGTTTTTTGCGCGTAGAACCCTCCAGAAGACATACGTCTGCCTTGATAAAAGCAGCATTTGCCCTCCTCTTTGTGCGCCGTTTCCGCCCCGGGCAGGACGTCGCAACTTCTTCCCGCAGCGGAGTTTACCTGTCGCCGGCCGCGAGCCTGAACAGGCAACCCCCCGCCCCCGGCGCGCAATCGAGTAACCACTCGCCAGAGAGCCCCGATTTATCATAGGTTTTGAGCTCCCGCACGTTTTGTCCCCGTGGCGTGGATCCCCTTGAAACCTTATGCCAGAGAACACCACCAGACGCGTCGAAATCTACGACACCAGCCTGCGCGACGGGCTGCAGCAGCCCAACCTCGATATCTCCGTGCCCAACGCGGTGCTGCTGTTGCAGCACATGGCCAACTTCGGTGTGCACTATGCCGAGATCGGCTTTGCGGGCGCCAATCAGTTTGCTGAAGATCTGACGCTGGCCCTGGAAGGCGTGGATACCGGCGGCATGAAGCTGACGCTCTTTGGCCGCACCCGGGGCCGCGGCGCGAAGGTGGAGGACTGGCCGGACGTGCGCTTCATGCTGGCCCACAAGCGCCGGATTGCGCAGTCGATGATTGTGGTGAAGTCGCGCCTGCTGGATATTGAGAAGTCGCTGGAGACGACGCCGGAAGAGAACCTGCGCATGACCTGGGAGACGATCGCTCATCTCCAGGACAAGGGCATGGAGGTTCTGGTCGACCTGGAGCATGCAATGGACGCAGCCTGCGGACGGCGTGAGAATGGCCGCCTGTGCGATCCGGAGTATGCGAAGAAGGGACGCGACTACCTGTTCCAGCTCACCGAGCAGTGCGTGCGCCAGCAGGTGAGCCGGATCGTGATTTGCGATACCAACGGGGGCGCCAGCCCTGAAGAGGTGGGTGGCCTGTTCGCCGACCTGACCCAAGCCTATCCGCAGGCGAAGTTCGGCTTCCACGGGCACACCGATCGGGGTCTCGGCGTGGCCAACTCGCGCGCCGCCGTCTTCCACGGGGCAGCGCAGGTGCAGGGAACGCTGGTGGGCACCGGCGAGCGCTGCGGGAATGTGAATCTGACCACGGTGGTGGGCGCGATGCAGGTTCGCGGCGAGGCGGAGTTTGTTCCGGAGAAAGCGCTGACCGGGCTGACCAGCCTGGCCCACTCGACCTATGCGGCCTTTGGGCTGGAGGTGCCGCACGGCGCGCCCATCGTCGGCTTTGGCGCCTTCGGCACCTGGGCGGGGATGCACGGCAGCAGCGAGCGCAAGAATCCGGGTGCCTACCTGTGGTGCGAACCGGCGCGGCTGGGCGCCAATCCCACGATCGGCGTCAACGCGCAATCGGGCCGCGCCAATATCCTCCTGCTCTCCGAGTCGCTGGGGGTGGCGCTTACCTCCACCCAGGCGCAGGCGCTGATGGACGCCAACCTGGCCATGGTGGAGGGCGGGGGCTTTACGGCCAGCGAGGTCTCGTTTCGCCTGGCCTGCATGCGCGTGCAGGGCACGCTGCGCAACTGGTTTTCAGTGAAGAGCTGGCGCGTCCTCGACGAATCCGACGAGGTGGGCAGCCGTTACGTCCAGGCTTCGATGGCGCTGGTGATTGGGGACTCGAATGTGGCCACCACGCGCGCCGAAGGCGCAGGTCCGGTGGACGCGCTGACCAAGGCTCTGCGGCGCGAACTGGAAAAGTGGTATCCCTCGACCGCCGAGATGCGCCTGGGCACGTTTACGGTGACGGCGCTGGATGTGAAGGCGCAGGATACGGCGGCGCATGTCCGCGTCACCGTCAGTTTCCATGCTGACGGCCACGAGCCATGGGTGACCGCAGGCGTAAGCAGCGACCTCAACCAGGCGGCCTTGATGGCCATCATGGATGGATTCGAGGACTGGCTCCGCCGCCGCGGCGAGTCGCTGGAATCTTCTTCCGCCCTGCAATCCGCTACTTCGGCCCGGTAAAGCAATAACCTTTAACCAGTCTCTTCTTCGCCCCGCCGGCAAAGCCGGCGGGGCGAGCCTATTTATACGTTCGTTTGACGACCTGCTCCTCGTAATTCTAGAATCAGGCGAATTTAAACGAAGGAGTAAATTTATGGTCCGAGGTTACAGGCTGTCCTGGCTTGGTTTTGTCTTTGCTGTTTGGCCGGTTTTTATGCCGGTGGCTGCGCTTCATGCCCAGCAGGCGGGAATCCTTTCCAGTCTTGAGATCGGTTCCCACAAGACTCCGATCGAGTACCTGCGTTTTCCCCTCGACCAGCCGCTCTCGGCTTCGCGCTTCGACTACACGGCGACGGTCAGCGACCAGTACACCGCCAAGTTCAATATCACCGCTACCGATCCCGCGGCCAACGACAAGATCACGATCAACGGGGTGGCGGTGAAGTCCGGCGTGCCCTACGAGGTTGACCTCCAGGAAGGCGTCAACAAGTACGAGATCACCGTGGACTCGGACGAAGCAACGACGGCTCGCTATCACCTGACCGTGAACCGCAAGGATCTGTCGAAGGTTTACACCTCGGAGAAGATCGGCGATGGAATCTGGCGCGTCTTCGATTTTGGCGGCACGCGGGGCGACGAGAGCTTCTATCTCATCACCGGCGCTAAGCGGGCACTGCTGCTCGACACCGGTATGGGCAAGGGCGACCTGCCCGCTTACCTGCGTACGCTCACTAACCTGCCCATCGATGTGGCCATCACTCACGGCCATGGAGACCACTTCGGCCAAGTCAACGAGTTCAAGAACAGCACGGTGTATATCGGCGAACAGGACGCCACGAGGCTTCCCCTGGACTTCATTACCCCCAAGTTTCACTACCTGAAGGATGGCGACGTGATTGACTTGGGCGGAGGGCGCCAGTTGGAGGCGATCAACGTGCCGGGCCACACCATCGGCTCCATGGTCTACCTGGACCGCAAAGACAATCTGCTGATCACCGGCGACGCTCTTAGTTCCGGCAGCATGGTCTATATGTTCATGCCGAACACCACGGCGCTGGATGAGTATCTCCAAGGTCTGAAGCATCTCCAGAGCAAGATCAACGGCATGAATGATCTAACCTTCCTGGTGGGGCACTCCTACCAGGAAAAGGTGCCGCTGAAGGGCGCCGCCGCGCAGGAACTGGTGGCGGATATGCGCGCGGCGGCTGAGAAGGTGCTGGCCGGCCAACTGGTGGGCAAGGCGGCCTATACGAGCTTCGGCACCCATAAGCTGGAGCTGCGCCAAGCCTATGTGGGGCTGGCCGGCCTCTGGTACAACCCGCACAACCTGCATACGGCTCCGGGCGCGCTCAACTATCTGGACATCAAGACTCCTGAGGGGCAACTGCTGAAATGGGATCCGGTTTTCGCTTCGCAGACGACGACCTACACTGTCGAAGCGCCTGCGAGCATCTCCGCGGCCGTCGTGACGCCGACCGCTTACTGGCCGAACTACAAGAGGATTACGGTGAACGGCAGGGAAGTGAAATCAGGCGGCAGCCACACGGTTCAACTGTCCGGCGCCGGCACCATTGACGTCGTTCTCACCGGTAACGACGGATCCACCGAGACCTACAGCGTGCACGTGAAGCGATAACCGGCGCTTGCGGTCTGCACTCGCGCAGCGGCGCGAGTCAGCAACCCGCAATCGTACCGATTATTCCTACTCCTCATCGAGACACCCCTTGGCGCATTTAAGCGCGCTGAGGGGTGTTTCTTTTCGACAGGCGAAACTCCGCAGCGGGCTTCGCGTGTTCTGCGCGCACAGGGTAACCGAGATTTTGGACGGCAGTTGTCGGAATCTTCGGACAGATGGAGCGACCTGCAATGGCATTGATCCGGATTGCTGCCTACATTCAATGAAATGCGCCAGGTCCCCTATGGCAATTCACGTGCAGAAACCTCTCACGAATAGCTGTTGTCCTTTGCACATTCAGGCGATGAAGGCACCGTCCAGGTGCGCCGTGGTGACGCGATAAGTCTTGTTGATAGGAGAATGGTTAATGGAGTGCGCAAATCCCCATTGTCGAAAAGCTGCCGAAACGATGGACTGCGGCACCTTGAAATTTCTTGAGCTGGAGGTTTCCCCGGAGGAGCGGACGATTCGCAGCGACTACGGTTTTCCGGTCTGTTCCGCCCAGGGGAGGTTCTTCTGGCTGTGCGGGCGCTGTTCGCTGGTCTTTAACCTCAGGCGCTGGACGCAGGCGGGCCTGGTCTTCGAGGAGCGAGGAAAGGCGGGCCAGCCGCAGGTGTGGAACACGAGCGCCCGGCTCCCGGTGCGGTCAGCGCAATCCGGTCAGCAGTCGCAAAAGATCTTTCCCAAAGCTGCGGCTTATCTGCGCTCCTGACGAGGCGTTCAGGGGGAGTGTGTCTGCATTCTACGCAGGATACAGGCCAAACAAGCTGGTGGTCAGGTGGTAAAAGCGCGGCGGGGCAATCGGCCCCGCCGCTTCCGTTATTCGCAGCCGCTCGCCGTCTCCGTGACCACTGCGGGCCGGAGTGGAGTCGCGCAAAGCGTCTCAATCGGCTGGCCGGGTTTGTACTCCAGCTTCGGTGGCGGGGTGCAGCCCTCTTCCTTGCCGAGCAGCAGACTGGGCTTTTCTTTTTCTTCCTTCTGTGCGGCGGCGACCACCGGGGCAAGCTGCTTCTTCATCTCCAGAAACTCCGAGGTCTGCACGATCTGGTCACGTTCTTTGGGGAGGAACATCATCTCCCGCTGGGAGGCGAACATGCGCTCGAAGAAGGGCGGGTGGGTGCGAAACCAGCTTGCGCCGTTGATGTAGCCGGCCTTGGTGGCGATCTTGTCGAAGAAGCGCACGAAGCCGGTGGTGTCGTAGCCGGAGTTCCAGGCGTACTGAATGCCCAACTGATCAGCTTCCAACTCGAAGTCGCGGCTGATTCCCAATAGCTTGAGGCTCAACACCATGCCGAGTCCGTAGAAGCCGTATTGCAGGGCGTAGTACATGCCGATACCGGCGACTCCGCCGGTGAGCACGACTGCGGCGATCTGGGCAGCCTGGTAGAAGATTCCGGCGATGGTTGCCCGCTTCATCAACTTGTGTCCATGGCGGGCAGTGTCGTGCGCGATCTCGTGCGCGATCACTCCGGCCAGCTCAGCCTCGTCGTCCACCTGTTCGAGCAGTCCCCGCTCGATGAACAGGTAACCACCGGGGAGAGCAAAGGCGTTGATCTCGCGCGATTGCAGGACCGTCACATGGAGCGGCACCTTGAGATCCGAGTGCTGGGCGACCCGGTCGGCAACCGACTTCACATATTCCTGGATGGGCTTGCTCTCCACTGCGGGCGGCAGCAGGCCTGTGCGCTTCAACTCGTCCACTGCCTGCTGGCCGGTCTTGATGTCGTCCTGCTGCCTACCCGCGATGTCGCGGAAGCCGATGTCCTTGACGTCGGCCCAGCGCCGCTGCTGATGCGTCCCACTGGCCAGTTCCGACTGCGCTTTGCGGTACTGCTCCGGCCAGAGGAGCAGCAGATCCAATTTGGCGCCGAGGTTATCGTAAGCGTTGGGGATGGCCTGGCCGGCAAGTACCTCCGCCTCGCTGCGCAACTGCTCCAGGTTCTGGATGCGGCAGTGCAGATCGTGGCGGGCGGTGTTATCCAGGGCTTCGCCGCCCTTTTTCAACTCTGTGCGCGCCTGATCCACCTGCCGGCCGTACTGCTTGGTGTGGTCTTTGAAGCGGTCACGGCAGGAGTTTTCGCCCTGCTTGAGCGCCTGCCGCTCGGCCGTCACGTCAGTCGAGGTGAAGGTGACGGTAGGTGCAATCTCAAACAGCTCGAGGTACGGCTTTTGCAGATAATCGTGGAGAGGCTGGGTGCTGGCTGCCGGCGCCGGTGAGAGAGGCGATTGAGCCAGCGAAGCCATGCAGGGTAGATGAACCATGACCAGGGTGAGGCCTGCCGCCGTGATTCTGCTCAATTGCGTGTTCATGGCAGAGAGTCCTTTCTCGACCCCACCTTGGCCGGAAGCCTTCCGGCCGCTTCAACCGCGCTACTGCCGGGGAGCGGTATAACCCTGTCGCGCGTAGACCTCTACGGGTCTGCGCCGTCCTTTGTCGTCGGCCACCTGAAGGGGCTTTCCGTTGGTATCGACCACCTCAACGCGCAGGCGGTGATAGCGGCCGTCGCGTGCGGATTGCGGAATCCTGAAGGAGAGGCTGTACTCGTTGCGTTCAGATC
>JAJZCY010000152.1 GCA_021828835.1 Acidobacteriota bacterium
CGCGCAAGCAGGGGCTGCGGCTGGGCGTGACCGTGCATCAGGCGCGCAACTGGTGGTGGTTCCAGACCTCTCACGACGCGGACAAGACCGGGCCGCTGGCAGGCGTGCCGTACGACGGTGCCTTGACAGAGAAGGACGGAAAGCAGCAGTGGTGGCAGGGCTTCGGTCCGCAGCGGCTCTATGGCGCCAAGCACCCGCATAATGCGTTGCCGGACGCTTCCTATGTGAAGAACTTCTACGACCGTACCCGCGACCTGATCGACCAGCACGATCCCGACCTGCTTTACTTCGACAATCCGCTGCTGCCGCTGGGCTGGGGCGGCATGAATATCGGCGCGTACTTCTACAACCGCAGCCTGAAGACCCACTCCGGCAAGATGGAGGGCGTGATCACCATTAAGAATGTGCCGGACCACCTGGCCAAGGCCGTGGTAGCCGACTACGAGCGCGGACTTACCGGCGGCATTATGCCTTACACCTGGCAATCGGAGACCTGCATAGGCGAGTGGCACTACCAGCGCGCGCTGTACGAGATGGATGGGGAATACGGCGGCTACCTTCCACCGCGCGACGTCATCCACTGGCTGGTGGATACGGTGAGCAAGAACGGCACCTTCATCCTGAACATTCCCGGCAAGCCCGACGGCACCATCGACAGCAAGGAGATCGCAGTGTTGGACCAGATCACGGCCTGGATAAAGATCAACGGCGAGGCCATCTACGAGACGCGGCCGTGGAAGGTGTACGGAGAAGGGCCGGCAAAGATCCACAGCGGCGCATTCAAAGGGACCAGCATCAGTTTGCTCGGCTCGCAAGACATCCGCTTCACGCGCAACAAGGCCAACAATGTGATCTATGCCATCTTCATGGGCTGGCCGGAGGGTGAGACGGAGATTGCTTCGCTGGGAACGGCCAGCCAGACACAGCCCGGCAAAATCGCCAACGTGAGCTTGCTGGGCACGGGGCGCAAATTGACCTGGCAGCAGACCGCGCAGGCACTGCGCGTGAAGATGCCCACCCAGCCGGGCCCTGCCTTTGGCTACGGCGCAGCGCTGAAGATCTCACTGGCGTGAGGATTCGGTAGGCAATCCAGGTATGCGCAGGTTCCGGCTCCGGCACCTGCGCATGCAAATCCGGGCAAGCAGCGACGAGTGGCCGACGGTCCGGCCTGCTTCTTACCCCGAGATCTTCACCAGTTCCTGCGCCTCGTGCCGCGGTCCCAGAATCGAGATGCGGGGAATGCGGCCGCGCACCATGGCGACTTCATCGCAGCGGTGCAGGCGCGGGCAGTTCTGGCAATCCTTAAAGATCTTGTCGGGCAGCTCGGCCTTGTCTTCCACGACGCGAAAGCCATACTTGAAGAAGAAATCGGGAATGCGCGTAAACAGGCACACGGACTGGATGCCGTGCAGCTCGGCCTCTTCGATCAGGGCTTTCAGGATGCCGCCGCCCGCGCCCTGGCCCTTGGCTTCAGGCTTGACGACGATCGAGCGCACCTCGCAGAGATGCGGCCCGTAGAAGTGCAGTGCGCCGCAGCCGAGAAAGATGCCGCCATCTGATTCCGCCACCGTGAAGTCGCGGATGTTTTCGCAGATCTCCGCGAAGGCGCGCTTGAGCAGAGTGCCGTCGCCGGAGAGCGAGTTCACCAGGTCGTAGACGTTGGAGGCGTCGGAGAGCAGGGCCTTACGCACCCGCATGGGCTGCCTCCCGGGTATCGATATCGGTGAGCGCCTTGATTCTGGCGGCCGTTTCGTTGAGCGCCTGCGCCACACGCGCGCGCGCCGTTCCGCCGATCACGTCGTGACAGTCGAGGGTGGCTTCCAGTGTCACCGCGTCGTAAAAGTCCGCGTCGAACTCGCTGCCGAACTGGCGCAATTCTTCGAGGGAGAGCTCGCCCAGTTCCACGCCCTTGTCCAGCGCGAAGCGCACGGCATTGCCGATCTTTTCATGCGCGGTGCGGAAGGGAACTCCCTTGTAGACGAGGTAGGTAGCTGCGGCCATGGCATTGAGATAGCCGGTCTGCGCAGCTTCCCGCATCCGGTCGAAATTAAATTGCAGGGCAGCGGTGAAGCGCGCCACCAGACTCAGCGTCTGCGGCATGAAGCCCGCGGCAAACGCAGGTTCCTGGGTCTCCTGCATATCTTTATTGTAGGCCAGGGGCAATCCTTTGAGCTGCAGCGTCACGGTCTGCGCCGCGCCGTTGAGCCGTCCCACTTTGGCGCGCAGCAGTTCCGTCAGGTCGGGATTCTTCTTTTGCGGCATGGCGCTTGATCCGGTCGAAAAGGACTCCGGCAGGATCACAAAACCGTACTCGGCGGTGGCGAACAGCGTGATCTCTTCTGCGAACCGGCTCAGGTGCAGCCCTACGAAGGTGAGAGCCTGCAAGTACTCCAGGATGAAGTCGCGGTCGCTGGTAGCGTCCATGGAGTTCGCCGTTGGCGTGGCGAAGCCAAGTTCGCGGGCCGCAATGGAGCGGTCGAGTTTGAGGGTAGCGCCGGCGATCGGGCCGGAGCCCAGCGGGCACAGGTTGAGCCGGGCCGCGCAGTCCTGCAAGCGGCTGGCATCGCGCAGCGCCATCTCCACGTAGGCCAGCAGCCAGTGTGCCACGAGGACGGGCTCGGCGCGCTGCAGGTGTGTGTAGCTGGGCATCAGCGCATCACCGGCCTGGCGCGCCAATTCCACCAGCGCGCCTGCCCAGTCGGCAATGCCGCGGGTGGTGCGCTGAATGCAAGCGCGAACGTAGAGCCGCAGATCGGTCGCAATCTGCTCGTTGCGGCTGCGGCCGGTGTGCAGCTTGCGGCCCAGGGAGCCAACCTTCTCCACCAGCTTCAACTCGACAAAGTGGTGAATGTCTTCGGCTGTGGCGTGGTCGCGCACTGCTGCCTGGCCCGCTTCCGTGGCATGTTCGGCCGCGATGGCATCGAGAGCTTCGGCGAGCTGCCTCCGCTCGACTTCAGTTAGAACACCGGCGGCGCAGAGCGCGGCCGCGTGCGCCTTGCTGGCGGCTGCTTCTTCGGCGAGCAGCCTCCAGTCGAAGACGATCGAGCGCTGCCATGCCTCGAATTCAGGATCGAGCGGTTCGCGGAACCGCCCCGCCCACATCTTTCCGGATTCTTGTTCGTCGGCCATGACCTTGGTTATTCCTTCTCCGTGCTGCTGTTGAGCTGCGGCATCTCGCTGCTCTGACTGAGCGTGAGCAGGCCGGCCTTGGCGTAGGTGAGTAGCTTCTCCCGGGTGTCGGTGATGTCGAGGTTGCGCATGGTGAGCTGGCCGATGCGATCCCGCGGCGAGAAGGCTGATTCCGTCTTCTCCATGCTGAGGCGCTCGGGATGGAAGGTGAGGTTCGGCGACTCGGTGTTGAGGATCGAGTAGTCGTTGCCGCGGCGCAGCTCCAGCGTGACCTCGCCGGTAATAGCCTTAGCCACCCAGCGCTGCGCGGACTCGCGCAGCATGATCGCCTGCGAGTCGAACCAGCGGCCCTGATAGAGCAGGCGACCCAGCTTGCGGCCGTTCTCGCGGTACTGCTCGATGGTGTCCTCGTTGTGAATGCCGGTGATCAGTCGCTCGTAGGCGATGAACAGCAGCGCCATACCCGGAGCCTCGTAGATGCCGCGGCTCTTGGCTTCGATGATGCGGTTCTCGATCTGATCGCTCATGCCCAGCCCGTGCCGGCCGCCGATGCGGTTGGCCTCAAGCAGCAGTTCGACCGGATCGGCAAACTGCTTGCCGTTGAGCGCCACCGGGAAGCCCTCTTCGAAGCGAATCGTCACCTCTTCGCGCTTCACTTCGACTTCATCCCGCCAGGAAGCGACGCCCATGATCGGGACGACGATGCGGATCGACGAGGAAAGCTGCTCCAGGTCCTTGGCCTCGTGGGTTGCGCCCAGGATGTTGGAGTCGGTGGAGTACGCCTTCTCCGCTGACATCTTGTAAGCGAAGCCCGATTTCTGCATGAACTCCGACATCTCTGCGCGGCCGCCCAGCTCGTCGATGAAGGCAGCGTCCAGCCACGGCTTGTAGACCTGAAGACTGGGATTGACGAGCAGACCGTAGCGATAGAAACGCTCGATGTCATTGCCCTTGAAGGTCGAGCCGTCGCCCCAGATGTTGACGTCGTCCTCTTTCATCGCAGCCACCAGCATGGTTCCGGTGACGGCGCGGCCGATGGGCGTGGTGTTGAAGTAGGGCACGCCGGCAGTGGTGATGTGAAAGGCGCCGGCCTGAAGCGCGGCGATGCCTTCGCGCACCAGCGGACCGCGGCAGTCGATGAGCCGGGCCTTGGCGGCGCCGTACTCGAGCGCCAAGCGCGGGATCGCCTCGTAATCGCTTTCATCGGGCTGGCCGAGGTTGGCGGTGTAGGCGTAAGGGATGGCGCCCTTCTGCTTCATCCAGTGCAGAGCGGCGGAGGTGTCGAGGCCGCCGGAGAAGGCGATGCCAACTTTCTGCCCGATGGGCAACGATTCGAGAATGACAGACATGCTTTCCTCTAAGAACAGTGGACAGTGAACAGTGAACAGTGAGCCGGGTACCCAGGTGGCGCTTCTGAGATCTGGGAGACCATGAACCGCCTCAGCCAGCCTTCTAGCTGTTAAATCCCTTCACATTCGCCAATCCGCCGAGCAGTAACAGCAGCAGTGCTTTCTGCGCGTGCAGGCGGTTTTCGGCCTGGTCGAAGACGATGGACTGCGGGCTGTCGATGACCGCGTCGGTGACCTCTTCGCCGCGTCGCGCCGGCAGGCAGTGCATAAAGACAGCGCCCGGCTTGGCCTTTGCCATCAGTGCCTCGTTCACCTGGAACGGGCGGAAGATGGGAGCGCGCTTGGTGGACTCGTGCTCCATGCCCATGCTCACGCAGACGTCGGTGTAGATGGCATCCGCGCCTTCGGCCGCGGCCTGGGCGTCCTGCAACAGGCGGATTTCGCAGTTGTTTGCCTGCGCCATCTCGCGCGCAATGGTGACGATCTCAATATCCGGCGAGTAGCCGCGCGGGGTGGCCACCGTGACGTTGGCTCCGAGTTGCGCCCCGGCCAGCATCAGCGAGTGGCACACGTTGTTGCCGTCGCCCACGTAGGTGAAGTTGAGGCCCGTCACCGAGCCGAAGTGCTCTTCAAGCGCCATGAAATCGGCCAGCGCCTGGCAGGGGTGTTCGAAATCGGAAAGCGCGTTGATGACCGGAACCCGCGAGTTGGCGGCCATCTCTGTGACCGTTTCATGCGCGTAGGTGCGCAGCACGATGACATCGACCCAGCGCTCCAGGTTGCGCGCGACGTCGGCGATGGTTTCGCGCTCGCCCAGCGGCGATTTGGTCTGGTCCACGAAGATGGCGTTGCCGCCCATGGTGTTGATGCCGGTTTCAAAGGCCAGGCGGGTGCGCAGGCTTGCCTTCTCGAACATCAGCACCATCTGCTTGGCGTCGAGGGCGTGCCGGTACGCGCGCGGGTTGCGCTTGATGTCGTGTCCCAGCTTGAGGATGGCGCGAACCTCGGCGCTGGAAAGATCGGCGATGGAACACAGGTCTTCGCCCGCCATCCGCTGCGCCGCCGCCAGAATCTCGGGATCTTTGTGCACGGGAACCCCCTCGGGCCGCTCAATCATTGCTCTGCTAGCCATGTTGCTTTTCTCCTGCGGCGCCGGAGGCCTGTCCGGGCGTGCTCTGCGCAGCCGCCTGTTGTTCGGTCAAGATTTCGTCGAGCGCCGCGATGGCGGTGTCTACGTGCTGCCGCTCCAGGATGTAAGGCGGCAGGAAACGCAGTACCGTGTCGCTGGTGCAGTTGATCAGGATGCTGCGCTTCAGCATTTCGGCGACCACGGTCTTGCCGAGCTCGGCCGAGTCGACCTCGGCGGCCAGCATCAATCCCTTGCCGCGCACATCGACGATGCAGTCATGCTTCTTCTGGAGCCCGCGCAGTTGTGCCTGGAAGTAGTCGCCCACCTCCACCGCGCGCGCCAGCAGGCCATCCTTCTCGAGGGTGTCGATCACCGCGATGGCCACGGCGCAGGCCAGCGGTCCACCGCCGAAGGTGGTGCCGTGCATGCCGGCGTGAATCACGCGCGCCACTTCTTCGGTGCAAAGAACGGCGCCGAGGGGAATACCCCCCGCCAGCGGCTTGGCCAGCGTGGTCACATCGGGCTTGATGCCGTAGTGCTGGTAAGCGAACCATTTGCCGGTGCGCCCCAGGCCGGCCTGGATCTCATCGGCCACCAGCAGTGCGCCGGTCGATTGCGTGAGCTTGCGCGCCTCGGCAAAGAACTCCTGGCTCAGCGGGCGAATGCCGCCCTCGCCCTGGATCGCCTCCACCAGGATCGCGCAGACGTCGTTCGAGAACTTGGCGCGCAGATCGGCAATATCGTTGAAGCGGACAAACTCCACGTCCGGCATCACCGGCGCGAAGGGCTCGCGGTACTTGGCCTTGTAGGTAGTGGACATCGACCCGAAGGTGCGGCCGTGGAAGCTCTGCTCGAGGGCCAGGAACTTGGTGCCCAGCTTTGCTCCCTCGCTCCGCTTCAAGCCGGCATAGGCGCGCGCCAGCTTCAGCGCACCCTCCCAGGCCTCGGTGCCGGTGTTGGCAAAGAAGGCGCGATCCAGGCCGGCGCGCTCCGTGAGGCGCATTGCCAGCTCCGCCTGTCCCTCGTGATAGAAGAGGTTCGAGACGTGGATCAGTTTCCGGCTCTGGCGCGCGATGGTGTCGACGACCGCCGGGTGGTTGTAGCCGAGCGCGTTCACGCCGATGCCGCTCAGCAGGTCGAGGTACTTTGTCCCGTTCTCGTCAATGACGTGAACGCCCTCGCCATCGACGAACAGCACCGGGCTGCGCGCGTAGGTGGAAAGCAGCAGCCGCGCTTCGGCGGCCTGAATCTCATCCAGCTTCATCTCGTCTCCTTAAGCCACCATCACTTCGGTGCCGTGGGTTACGCGCGCGGTGCACAGGTCGGGCAGGGAACTGGCCGCCTCGGCGGGCAGAATCCGCACGCGCTTGACTCCGTTGAGCAGAGCTTCGCGGCAGGAGCCCAGCTTGGGCAGCATGCCGCCGAAGATCACCGCGCTTTGCGCCATCTCCGCGATCTGATCGATGGAGAGCCAGCGCAGCACTTCGCCGTTGGCGCCCTTGACGCCGGGCACGTCGGTCAGAAACACCAGAGCGTCGGCACGGCAGGCAATCGCGCAGGCCGCGGCCATCTCATCTGCATTCACGTTGTAGAACTCGCCGTCAAATCCCAGCGCCATGGAGGAAATTACCGGCACGCCGTTCAATTGCCAGATGGCCTCCAGCCAGCGCGGATCGCTGGCGGCAATCTCGCCCACAAAACCGAGATCGGGGTTGGTGCGCTTCTTGCGTGCGCGGAAGATCAGTCCGTCCGCGCCGCTCAAGCCGACAGCCGGCTGGCCCAGGCCGCCCAGCGCGGCTACCAGTCCGCGATTCACCTTTCCGGCCAGTACCATCACGGCCACATCGCGCGTTTCTTTATCGGTCACACGCAGGCCGTTCACAAACTGGCTCTCGATTCCGAGTGCCTTCAGGGTCTTGGTGAGTTGCACGCCACCGCCGTGCACCACGGCCACCTGGTGACCATCGCGCACCAGGTCGGCGATGGCCCGTATCGAGCCGTCCAGAAGCGCCGGGTTCTCGAGTCCTGCTCCGCCCAGCTTGACGACATATTTCATTCCAGTCCCTCCGATTCGGGCCAGCCCATCATCACGTTCAGGTTCTGTACGGCCTGGCCGGCGGCGCCCTTCAGCAGGTTGTCCAGGCAGCTCACAATGACCGCGCGGCGGCCGCTCGCGTCGAGCTGAAAGCCGATGTCGGCGTAATTGGTGCGCACCGAGTACTGAATCTGGGGCAGGCCCTTCTCGTAGATCCGCACCATCGGGCTGTTCGCAAAAAACTCCCCGTAGACGCGCGCGATGCTGCCATGGGTCTGCGGCTCCCTGAAGCGCACATAGATGGTGGACAGAATGCCGCGCGGAATCGGCAGCAGGTGCGGGGTGAACACGATTTCGCCAGTCTTCAGTCCGATCTGCTCCAGCAGTTCACCGGTGTGCCGGTGGGCGAAGACGCCATAGGCGGAGAGATTGTCGGCCGCGTACATGAAGTGCGTTTTGGCGGTGGGCGATTTGCCAGCCCCGCTGACGCCGCTCTTTGAGTCCGCCACGATCCCGCTCTCCACGTCGATCAGTCCCGCCGCCACCAGCGGGCGCAACGGGAGAATGACCGAAGTCGAATAGCAGCCGGGATTCGCGATCAGCTTTGCGCCGGCGATCTGCGCCCGGTACAACTCCGGCATTCCATACACCGCCTGTGCCTGCGTCTGGGCGGCCAAGTCGCTGCCTTCGTCCTTGAAGGCGTAGACGGCGCGATTGGCAGGGTCCAGCAGCCGCCACGCTCCGCTTAGATCGATGACCCGGATGCCGCGCTTCAGCGCTTCGGGCGCCCACTCGCGCGACTGCTCATGCGGCGTCGCCATGAACAGGACTTTCACTCCGCGATCTGCCAGAAGCTCCCAGGAAAACGGTTCCTGCTTCAGATGCGAATTTCCGTTGCTGGCGGCCAGTTGCGGATGAATCTCCGTCAACGGTGTGCCGCCCCGCGCCGCGTCCTTTTCGTCTACCCGCCCCGCAAACACCGGCGGTTTGCCGTGCAGCCGCGGATGCCTGATCAGCAGCCGCGCCAGCTCCGCGCCGGCGTATCCCGTGACCCCGATGACCCCCGTTTGTACTCCCTGCGTCGTCATTTCAGCATCGTCCTTATTCGTGTCACTACTTCGCCTGCGCGCCTCGCATCGGGGCAGATAATCAGCACCGTGTCATCGCCTGCCAGCGTGCCCACCACTTCGGGCCAGCCTTCGCGGTCCAGCGAGGCCGCCACCGGCTGCGCTCCACCCATCGCCGTCCGCACCACCACCTGATTGGTGGCCTGGGTGGCGCGGAGTCCGAAGCTGTCGATCATCTCGGCAAACGAAGGCGGCGCATCGTCTTCCGCTGCGGCTCCGCCGTGGCCGTTGCGGGTTCCGTTGGGCAGGGAGTATCCATCCGGTCCCTTCATCAGTTGCAGTTCGTGGATATCGCGTGACAAGGTGGCCTGGGTGACGTCAAAGCCGCGCCGGCGCAGCTTGCGCCGCAGCTCATCCTGGCTGGTCACAGCCGAGCTGGACAGGACTTCCCGGATTGCGTTCAGGCGTAGATCTTTCATGGGCGCGAAGTCAAAATTCCGGACAAAAGGAAGGCGCGGCCCTCGCGGGGACCGCGCACGTATAAATATACAAGAGCGATGTATAACTATGCAAAAGCGGGAGTGGGCAATCTGCTCGGCGGGGAAGAAATCTGTGGAAATCCGGACTAGCGCAATACCGTATTGCGACGCCGCTTGACCTGATACATGGCCTCGTCCGCCGAGGCCAGCATTTCATCGAGCGAATCGCGGCTGCCGGGGGAGGAGGTCACGTGCCCGATGCTGAAGCTCAGCGGAATGTGATAGCGGGTGGAAGCATTGCGCCGAGCGGCGGCATCGCGCAGCCGGTCGGCCGCGTACAGGATTTCTTCTTCATCGAATTGTCCGGCTACCGCGAACTCGTCGCCGCCGATGCGGCCCAGGACGTCGGCTTCGCGGAAGTTCTCTTTGAGGATTTCCGCAGTCTGGACCAGAAAATCCGATCCGGTCTGGTGACCGAGTTCGTCGTTGATCTGCTTCAGTCCGTCCACGTCGATAAAGAGCAGCGAGAAGGTACGGCCCGAGCGCCGCCCCATGCGCAGCGCCTGTTCGGATAAAAACCGGAAGCCTCGCAGGTTGTAGAGGTCCGTGAGCGGGTCGCGCAGCGACAGTTCGTGAACTTCCTCTTCCAGCCCGTTGATGCGCCAGGCCAGATAGAGCAGGAGAAGATAAGAGACTGCGACTGCGAGGGATGCCATCAGAGCAGTGATGTAGTGAGAAGGCATCCGGTGAAAGTTGAACAGACGGGCGCGAATGCCCTCTCGCAAAAACGGCAGGAACAGCAGAATCGGCGCCAGCACGCGCGCCACGCGGCTCCCGGTTCCGCGCCCCAGAACGATCCTGAGAACACCATGCGGGGTTCG
>JAJZCY010000153.1 GCA_021828835.1 Acidobacteriota bacterium
CCGTCGAGTACCAGTTGCCGAGGCCGCGGCCGCCGATGTTCCGATTCCCGACGGCGTTCACGTCTTCAAGAGAGCCCGGCTTGACCTTGATCATCTGGCTGCCCACCCCGACCACCTTGTCCGGGTCGACCTGAACGTTCTCCTGGTCGTTCTTGTCCTTCTTCTTGTTCTTGTTGTGGTGCTTGTCGTTCTTGCCCGCTTCCTCGGGCTTGGCATTGGGTGGCGGCGGCGCTTGATCGCTGCCCACCGGCGTGCTTCCCGGGGCCGGCTGGGCCGAAGGGCTGCTACTCGGCTGCTGGCTGGCGGGCGCGGTTGGGCTGGTGCCCGCTGTGGGCGTCGATTGCGCCGCGGGCGGAGCGGAGGTGGATTTGGAAGCGTCGCTGGACTGCGCCCATGCGCTCGTGGCCAGCGCCATCGCCAGCACCGAGCCGGCCAGCATGGTCGTGCGGAGTTTCAATTGGAAGGTCTTCATCACCCCTCCTCCAGCGCGAAGAGTCGCTGTGATCGCTTCGATCCGCCGCTTCGCTCACAGATTAGACGCGCACTGAGAACGGAACGGCACACGAAGAAAGAATAATTTGGCGCCCGCAAGCTGCGGGAAGTCAACCCCGCAGAGGAACCGAATTCAAGGTTGGAGCTTGCCCCCCGGTGAATTAGAGTGGAGGACACGAAAGGCTGGAACCCCAGTGCGGCGACAGGTTTGGATCCCCATAGCGGCGCTCGTTGGCTTGGCCCTGGCACTGCTCTGCCCAGGCAGGGGATGGACCCAGAAATCATTGAGTTCCAACTCCCCGCACCGCGGCGGCGTTTCTGCTCACACCCGCCCCGGGGCCCCCAGGCCCAAACCGGCCGCTGCCGCTCCCGGACCGGTGATCGACGCTACCGGACTGGGGCACTCCATTCTCCTCGACAGCGGCTGGCGCGTAGGCATCACCTCCGATCCCGCTGCTGCTCAGCCGGACTTTGACGACTCGCAATGGGCCGTTCGCGAGGCCAAAGAAGCGATCCGCGAGGTGCCGGAGCCGAGCACTGACCGGCCAGGAGCAGGCGGCGCCGCGTCCGCCCCGCCCGCGAGCGAACCCCGCCGCGGTCCGCATCGGCGCTATGCGTGGTTTCGGCTGCATCTGAAGCTGGCGCCCAACCACGGCCCGATTGCGCTGCTGATTGACATGCCGGTTACCCAGAGCAGCACCATCGAGGTCAGCACCAGCGGACCCGGGGTGACGGTGTTTGCCAACGGGCAGCAGGTGCAGCCGGAGGGCCCCAACGGGGCCGATCCGCAGCGTTATCAGACCATCTCGCGGATGTACGACCTGAAAGTTCCGCCCGACCAGACCTCGCTGGTCCTGGTGGTGCGTACTCTCTACATCCCCTTTGGCTTTAATGCCTATACCAACTTCTTTGCCACCCGCACCCTGCGGCTGGGCGAGCCCCGCGATCTGGAGAGCCGCCTGCTGGTGTGGCGCAACCGCATGCTCTTCGAGCGCCTGCCGCAACTGGTCTACTCGCTCGTCCTGGTGGTGCTGGCCCTGTTTCTGTTCGCGCTCTACATGGTGCAGCGCGGCCACAACGAATACCTGTGGCTGGCCCTCCATGAGCTGGTGCAGGCGCCCATCGCCTACATCGAGCTGGCCGGCAGCTCCGGCCGCATCGACTCCCTCTGGTACGGAGCCATCATCCTCCAGTTGCTGCTGATCTCCGCTTACTTGTTCTTCGAGTTCCTGGTTTCGTTCCTGACGCTGAGTCCGCGCTGGTATATCCGCGGGCTGCGCTATCTGGCGCCGATCCTCGCCACCGCCGCGCCCGCCCTGCTCCTGGTCGGGCACCTTCGTTCCGCCGGATTCGTTCTGATTGTGGTCTTCCTCGGCTGCCTGGTGTGGATCTCGGGATGGCTCATCTTCATCTTCACCACCCTCATCGCCGCTACCGTGAAGCGCAACTTCGAAGCAGGCCTGCTGCTGGTTCCGCTGGTGCTGAGCCTGGTGGGAGTCATCGAGCCGGTGGTGACCGCCAGCATGACCGACGCGCTGGGCCGGCCCTATCACTCGCCGCTCACCGTCATGGCCGGCCCCATCCCCATTCACTTCGCATCCATCGCCGATCTCACCGGCGTGCTGGCCATTGTCATCATCATCTTCGGCCGCTTCGTCCGCATTCAGCGCGAGCAGCAGCGGGTGAACAGCGAGTTGTCGGCAGCGCGCAGCCTTCAGGAGCTGATGATCCCGCAGGAGAAAGTAGCCACGCCCGGCTTCGAGGTGGAATCGGTCTACTGCCCGGCCAACGAAGTCGGCGGCGACTTCTACCACGTCCAGCCCATGGACGACGGCGGCGTGCTGGTGGTGATTGGCGACGTCGCCGGCAAGGGCCTCAAGGCGGCCATGAGCGTCTCCATGATCATGGGCGCGTTGCGGCGAACCCATGAGCACAGCCCGGCGCGCATTCTCGAGTCGATGAACCGCGTGCTCACCGGCAACGACAGCTTTACCACCTGCCTGGCCGCGTGGTTCGGAGCCGACGGCTCGCTGGTGCTGGCCAGCGCCGGACATCTGCCTCCCTACCTGAATAGCCAGGAGGTCGCCGTGCCCGGCGGACTGCCGCTGGGCGTGCTCGCCGAGGCCAGCTACGAAGAGATCCGCCTCTATCTGCACCCCGGCGACCGCATTCTGCTGCTCTCCGATGGAGTCGTCGAAGCGCGCCGCCCCACCGGCGAGCTCTTCGGTTTCGACCGCGTGCACAATCTGAGCAATCAGACCGCGTTTACCATCGCCGACACCGCGCGCACCTTCGGCCAGCAGGACGACATCACCGTCCTCACGGTGCGGCGTCTGGCACGGCGTCCCGCCGAAGCCCTTACCGGTGCGGGTGCGTCCATGGAACAGGCGCGCGCGTAATGTCGGAGATTGGAAAAACTCTCATCGCGGCGGGCCTCGCCCTCGCATTGATCGGCGCATTGCTGCTGATCGCGGGACGTATCGGTCTGCCGCTGGGCAGGCTGCCGGGCGATTTTTCCTACCGCGGCAAGCGCGTCTCGTTCTTTTTCCCGCTGGGAACTTCGATCCTGATCAGCGTCGTCCTGTCCTTGCTGCTGTATCTGATCTCGCGCATGCACCGCTGAACAACGGACGCAGGAATCCCCACATCCGCATTCAGGAGAGCATAGCGCGCCCTGCCGTCAGGAGCGCGCTGGCCAGTGCAGCCAAATCGCGTTCGATGCGCACCTGCTCCACGGGCGTCAAGGTGACGCGCGGCATCAGGCGCCGCACGCGATCGTGCAGCTCGCGTGCCCGATCCAGATATCGCGACTGTCCTTCAGGCGTCTGTTCGCTGCTGGCAAGGTCGAGGAACGTAGAGCCCAGTTGCAACTGCGTCAGCAGAAACCCGACGCCGACGCGATTGGATTCGTGCAGAAGGGCGGAAGTGGGGAGAAGCATACGCCGCGAATTCCTCGAAGTTGAGCCTCGGTTCTCTCATTGTCGCGTTTCCACGAATGCACCGATACTGGGGTTCTTCCCGGGAAATCTGCACTGCTTTCAGTGATGCGGAGCAAAACCGTGCAGAACCGGCGACGTGTGCGCTCGACCGGTATATGCTTAGAGCGGTTCAAGAGTTTTGTCCCCATGCTGGAAGCGCGGCGCGACGCGTTCTTCAACCAAACAGCTCGCAGAGAGCCCCAAGAGCCGCTCCACATGATCGGAAGCCACGATGCCTGACGAAGCGCAGCAAGATACCCGCCCGACAGACCAGAATGCAGAGCCAGCGCAGAGCGGCAAGCGGCGAGCCGGAAAGAAACAGGACCAAGCCGGCAAGGCCGCGCCTCCTCCGCATCTTGCCGACGTGGTTGAAGCTGTAGCCGCGGAGGAGGACGGACACCCGGACGGCGAGCCGGATCAGGATGGCAACCACCCCGGGGACGCCGAGACCCCCGGCATTGCGCTGGCCGTGGAGTCGGCAGCCGAGCAGCAGCAGTCCCCTGCCCTGCTCTACCCGGTGGTTGGCTTTGGCTCCTCCGCGGGCGGATTGCAGGCGCTTCAGGAGATCCTTCAGGACCTCGATCCCAATACCGGCATGGCCTTCGTGCTCGTCACCCACCTGGCGCCCGATCAAAAGAGCTATCTCAGCGAAATTCTCGAACGCTACACCCAGATGCCGGTCCATGCCATCGAGAACGGACAGCGGCCCCTGCCGAACCACATTTACGTGCTCCAGCCCGGGCAACAGGTGACCCTCCACGAAGGAACTCTGCACGTGGAGCCGCGGTCGGCGGAGGAGCGTGTTCCCAAGCCGATCGATCGATTCTTCTACTCGCTGGCCGCGGACCAGAAGAATCACGCCATTGGTGTCGTCCTCTCCGGGGCGGATGCCGACGGATCGCTGGGGCTGAAGACCATCAAGGGCGAGGGCGGCATCGCCCTGGTGCAGAGCCCGGAGTCGGCGATTCAGTCGAGCATGCCGCTGAGTTCGATCACCAGCGACCACGTGGACCTGGTCATCCCCCCGGCCGCCATCGCGACGGAACTGGGTCGGCTGGCGCAGCAGTATCTGCGCCCGGACGTGCGTTCGCTGGAACAGGGCGCGATCTCCCCTGAGGATGAGCAGAGTTACCAGAAGATTCTCCAACTGGTGCGCAGCTTCTCGGGCCTCGACCTGCGCCAGTACAAACCGGAGACCGTCCGCCGCCGCATCGCCCGCCGCATGCTGCTCCTGCGCATGGATAAGCTTTCCCAGTACATGCGTTTTCTCCAGATCCGGCCCGACGAACTGCGCACGTTGCAGGACGACGTTCTGATCAACGTCACGCGCTTCTTCCGCGATCCTCCCTTCTGGGATTCGCTGCGCCAGAACGTGCTGCCCGCCCTGCTCCAGGACAGGCAGCCGGAAAGGCCCATCCGCATCTGGTGCGCCGGCTGCTCCACTGGAGAAGAAGCCTTCTCGCTGGCCATCCTGGTGCTCGAATATCTTTCTCAGAACGGCATCGATGCGCCCTTGCAGGTCTTCGGCACCGACGCCAGCGAAAGCTCCATCGAGATCGCACGCACCGCCATCTATCCCGAGACGCTGGCAACCGAAATCTCCCCCGAGCGCCTGCGGCGCTACTTCGTGAAAGTCGATCGCGGCTATCAGGTTTCAAAGCGCGTGCGCGATGCCTGCATCTTCGCCCGCCAGAACCTGTGCAGCGACCCGCCCTTCTCGCACATCGACGTCCTGAGCTGCCGCAACGTCATGATCTACTTCAACCCCGCGCTCCAGCGGCAGGTGATTCTCACCTTCCACTACGCCCTGGAACCCGGCGGTTACATGCTGCTGGGCATGTCGGAGGGGCTGCGCGATTACGGCGAAATCTTCTCCACCGTGGATCGCAAACACAAGATTTACACCAAGACCGGGGCCAGCCTGCCCTTCAGCTACGAGCCGCCGCGCACCTACGCCGTCGCCCATGTGGGAGGCATGGTGCGCCCGGCATCGATGGACATGGAGAGCAGCGCCTGGCCGGAGATGGAACTCCAGCGTGCCGCCGACCGCATCGTGCTGGCGCGCTTCGGACCGCCGGGATTGATCGTCGACGACCGGCTCAACGTGCTGCAATCCCGCGGGCAGACCTCGCAGTTCATGGAGATTGCTCCGGGAGCGGTGACCTGGAACCTGCTGCGCGTACTCAAGGACGGACTGGCCCGCCAGGTAAGCGAAGCGGCGCAGCGCGCCATCCACGAAAACGTTCCCTCCAGCACCGTCTCCTCCCTGATCGACGAGCAGAACAACGAACAGCAGATTCAAATCGACGTGCTGCCCATCACCAGTCCGGGCGCGCGCCCGCGCTGTTTCCTCATCCTTTTCCAGACCCTTGAGCAAGGGACGGGCCGACCGGCCGATATGGTCCCGCCCATTCAGATCTCCGTCGACGAAAAAGACCGCCTCATCGCGCAGTTGCGGCAGGACCTGAGCTCAACCCGCTTCCATCTGCAATCGCTCGTGGAGGAGCGCGATGCCCGCAACCAGGAACTGGTCTCCGCCAACGAGGAGATCCAGTCGGCCAACGAGGAGCTGCAAAGCACCAACGAAGAGCTGGAGACGACCAAGGAAGAATTGCAAAGCGCCAACGAGGAGTTGCAGACCGTCAACGACGAGCTGCAACAGCGCAATAACGTCCTCACCCAAACCGGCAACGACCTCAGCAACCTGCTCAACAGCGTCAACATTCCCCTGCTGATGCTGGACAACGATCTGCACATCCGCCAGTTCACGCCGCCCATGCAGCGGCTGCTCAGCGTGCGCCCCAGCGACATCGGCCGCTCCATCAGCGAAATTCGCCTGCAACTCAGCATCGAGAATATCGAGCCGGTCCTCAGCGAGGTACTGGAGATCCTGACCACGCGCGAGCTGGAGGTTCAGGACCGCGACGGGCGCTGGCACCTGCTGCGCGTGCGCCCCTATCGCACCGCCGAGAACAAGATCGAGGGCCTGGTAGTCGTCCTCGTGGACATCGACCAGCTCCGCCGCAGCCAGCAGAGCCTCATGGACGCGCGCGACTTCGCCAGCTCCGTGGTCGAAAGCGTGCCGGTGCCGATTGTCGTCCTTCAGGAAGACTGCACCATCCGCACCGTCAATACGGCCTTCCGCCAGCTCGCCCAGATGCCGGCCAAGGAACTCGAAGGCCATGCCCTGCCCGACTTGGCGCACCTGCTCTGGGGCATCGAGGGGCTTCGGGAAAAACTGCAAACGCTGTTGAGTTCCCCCGCCGGGAGCTCGCTCGAACTCGAACACGAGTCCACGACGCAGATTCGCAAGTCGCTGTTCATCCGCGCGCAGGCTCTCGCCACCGATGGCAGCCGGGTGTTGCTGATGATGGTGGAAGACATTACCCTGCGCCGCGAAGCCCAGCGCGTCATCCAGCAGCATACCGAAGCCCTGGAAAGCGAAATCGCCACCGCGGCGCGCAAGCTGACCCGCACGCAGGACGAGCTGCGCGGACTGGCCGGGCACCTCATGGAGGTGCAGGAGCAGGAGCGCCAGTGGATCGCACGCGAACTGCACGACGACATCTGTCAGCGCCTCAGCCTGCTGGCCATGCAGGTTGCCGCCATCCCGTGCGGCGACGGCTCGCCCGAAGAAATCGATCGTCTGCACCAGGCGCAGGCGCAGATTGAGGCCCTGAACACCGACGTGCGCCTGATCTCGCACCGCCTGCATCCCGCCATCCTCAGCGATCTCGGACTTTCCGCCGCCCTCCAGGCCCTGGTGCAGGAGTTTGGCCAGCGCGAAAACATGCCCGCCACCTACCTCAGCCAGGATCTGCCCGAAACTTGGCCGCCCGAGGCGGCCACCGCCCTCTATCGCATTGCGCAGGAGGCGCTCCGGAACGTGGCGAAACACGCCGGGAAGACCCACGTGAAGGTGATTTTGTCCGGGATTCCAGAGGGGTTGCAGCTCAAAGTCACTGATTTCGGCATCGGATACGATCAGGAGAGTGACATTTCACCCTCCGGATTAGGTATGATTTCCATGCAAGAGCGGGCCCGGCTGGCGGGGGGAAGCTTGGAGGTCCAATCCGCGCTCGGCCAGGGCACAACCGTAACCGTCAAAATCCCAATCGACCATCCCCATGATGAAACGAATTCTTCTGGCCGATGACCATGTTCTGATGCTTGAGGGACTCGCCCGCATGCTGTCGAGCGAGTTCGAGATCGTGGGCGCGGTGAAGAACGGCCGCGCTCTCCTCGAAGAAGCGGAGCGCCTCCACCCCGAGGTTGTGGTTCTCGACGTCGGCATGCCCGAGCTCAACGGCATCGAAGCCGCGCGCCGTCTCAACAAATCCCACCCCGAAATCAAAATCGTCTTCGTGACACAACAGCTCGACCCTGCCTATCTGCATGCGGCCTTCAGCGCCGGCGCCAAGGCCTATGTCGCCAAGCAATCGGCTGGCAAGGAGCTGATCCAGGCCATCCATCTGGCGCTGCGCAATCACTACTACGTGACCCCGCTGGCCGGAGAAGAGGCCTCGCAGATGGCGCAGTTCGATCCCCGCCGCAATCCTGCCGGCATGTTCGGCGCGCGCCTCACCCCCCGCCAGCGCGAGGTGTTGCAGCTCGTAGCCGAAGGCAAGACCACCAAGCAGATCTCGGCGCTGCTGAACATCTCGCCCAAGACCGTGGAATTCCATCGCAACAGCCTGATGGAAGAGCTGGGCGTGCGCACCACCGCGGAGCTGACCCGCTACGCCGTCTCCCGCGGTATCGTTCTCTAGCGCACCTTGGGAAAGGTTGAGCTGCGAGCTGCCGGCGTCCGATTAAAGCCATCGCCCCTGCTTCAGGAAATTTCCACAGCAAAGACCGGATTGTAACCCGGCTAGGAATTCCCCTAGTTCCTTTCGTGGGATGGACTGTCTACTTTGGAGGCATAAGAAGACGACGCAAGTTACCAATTGAAAATTTTTCCCTCGATCTGCAGAAGGTTGGAACTGCCATGAAAATCGATCAGCATGCCGCGGAGCCCGTGCGCTCCGACGCAGATGCCGCTGCAAACGATGCCTTGGCAAGGGGAATTGTCCCACCCGATGCTACCGCTTCCGCAGGAGCCGCCGTCTCATCAACGCGAGGCGAGAAGCCGATCGTGCGGGAGACCGCCCAGAACTGTTCACAAGTAAAAGCAGCCGGAACCTTAACCCCATCGGCAAATGTACGCTCCATCAAAACTGGCGGACCCGCCGCCGATGCCTTGCGCACTTTTTTGCAAGGCCGCAACAAGGTTGTTGCAGAGAAGCCCGCTGCCCTGCCGAATATCGTTGAGATCTTTCGCAAGGCGTCGCCACCGGGCTTTATCGAGGCTGGCTCTGGAATTCCCGTGGCCAAGATCCCGTTCGCGGGCCACGGCAATCCGCCTGACCATGAGAAGCAGATGGAAAGCCAAATCGATGCTGGGCTCGCCTCTCACCATCCAATCCGTTTCGCCGATCACGAGGCCCAACAGTTCGCGAGGAAAGCTGCCATGAGCCGTCGGAAGGGTGTTCGCATTCTGTCGATCTGCGACGACGATGGAATCCGTTTCTCGCGCGAGCTTGTGCTGATTCAGGAGGGGTATGAAGTCGAGTCCGTTTCCAGCCGCTCGCTCCTGAATGCCGACTGGGTGCGCTCCTTCCACATCGCCATCCTGTGCCACTCCCTCAGCGCGGAGCACGCCGCAAGCCTGACCGACACGCTGCGGCGCTTCAATCCCACGATCCGCGTACTGCGCGTCCACTCCATCCGTTCGCGCTGCGATTCCCTTTACGACGTCGACTGCGAGGCATTGCCAGGGCCCAGCGAACTGCTGGCCGCCATCGAATCGCTGTGCAACAACCCCGCGCCCCCACACCAGCAGAGCGGGCGCAAACCGGCGTGAGGCGCGGGTTGCCTCACGCTGCCTGCGCGTGCAACATCCAGGATCTCGGGGTTCGGCCCTGAGGCCCCGAAAGCCGCGCTCAGCCGGTCAGGCGGGTGGAGACGGAACCCTGCGTTCAGACGCCGCCCGCCTTCCCAATTCAAGACACACGCGCGACTTGTTGCCCATTTTTATACCTCAGAGAAATTCCGCCCCGACAATTTTGATTGAAAACCCTGTGGATTTCGGTTTAGAGTGGTCACTATTCCCCCAGGATTTGCGGAAACCGGGCAATCGTTCCCGGTCCCTGAGGTATAAGAAATGGCTTGTCCCAAGTGCCAATCCGCAGCTGTTTCCGTGATTCCGGCTGAAGTCCGGCTCTACCGCAACACTCTCCGGACCCTGAGTCACCCGCCCATGACGCCTTCCCCAGACATCCTGGTATGTCTGGACTGCGGCTGGTCGGAGTTTTCCATTCCACCTTCCTGGCTC
>JAJZCY010000154.1 GCA_021828835.1 Acidobacteriota bacterium
ATGTCCGGCCACCCCGCGACCGGCGATCTGGTCCAGTCCCTGCGCCGCGACGGCCACCCCCTGGCCGAAGTCTTGATGAAGCCGCTGCACCCCGCGCATATCCTCGAGATCGTGGCCGGCCTGCTGCCGGGCATCGCCGGCGAGGCGTAAACAATCTCCCGATCACCTCGCCCGCACAGCGGGCAAAAACGGGGACCCGCCAGCCGCATCACCGGCTGGCCGCAATCATCTGCGCCGCGTGCTGCAGGCTCGTGTCGGTCACCTTAGCCCCGCTCAGCATCCGCGCCACTTCATGAGTGCGGGCGCGGTCATCCAGCACGCGGATCTGCGTCTTGGTCCGCCCCGCCTGCTCGCGCTTCTCCACGGCGAGGTGCTGATCGGCAAACGCGGCGATCTGGGGCAGGTGCGTCACGCATAGAACCTGCTGCGCCCGCGCCAGCGCCTTCAGCTTCTGGCCCACCGCCTCGGCCGCACGGCCGCCGATGCCGATGTCGATCTCATCGAAGACCAGCGTGCGCGGCGTCGGTTTCTTTCTGCTCTTGGAAGAGTGCTCTTCCACCGCCACCTTCAGCGCCAGCATCACGCGGCTGAGCTCGCCGCACGAGGCAATCTCCACCAGCGGCGTCAGCGGCTCGCCGGCATTGGTGGCGATCAGGTACTCCACCTCGTCCCAACCCGCCGCGCCCCAGGCCGTCTCGTTCTCGTTCCGCGCAACGGACACTTCAAACAGCACCTTCATGGCCAGCGAGTTGATCTGCGCCTCGGCCTGCTTCGCGAGGCGCGCCGCAGCAGACTGCCGTTCCGCGGTGAGCGCAGAAGCCGCGTTGCGATACGCCGCCTCCGCCTTCTCCAGCTCGGCCCGCAGCGCCTTCAGAATCTCGTCGCGATCCTCCACCTCGCTCAGCTTGCGGCCCACCTCTTCGCCAAAGGCGATCACCTCGGCAACCGTGGCTCCGTACTTGCGCTTCAGCCGGTCCAACAGCGCCAGCCGGTCTTCAATTTCGGCCAGCCGCTCGGGACTGGCGTTGATGCCCTCGGCGTAGTCGCGCAGCGTGGACGCTATGTCAGAGAGAGTGGCGCGCGCCGAAGCAAGCTGCTGCGCCGATTCCGTGAAGCGGGCATCGTACCGCGCCAGCTCTTCTACATTGCGGATCGCGCTGCGCAGCGCCGCCTCCGCCGAGGCCCCGCCCTCGTACAACTCGTCAAAGCCGCTCATCGCTGCGGAGTACAGCTTCTCGGCGTTGGCCAGCACGCGCTTTTCCGTCTCCAGTGCCTCGTCCTCGCCCGCTTCCAGGTGCGCCGCCTCGATCTCCTTGGCCTGGTAGCTCCACAGGTCCACCATGCGCAGCCGGTCCTGCTCGCCCTGAAGAAGATCGTCGAGCGTGGTTCGTGCGCTGCGCCAGCTCTCATAGGCGGCCGCCACCGCATCCGTCGAAATGCCTCCGAAACGGTCAAGCAGAATGCGCTGCTGCTCCTGGTCGAAGCTCGACAGCGTCTCCGATTGCGCGTGCACCAGCGCCAGTTCCGGGGCAAGCTGCTTGAGCACGGCCACGGTCGCGGGCTGGTTGTTGACGAAGGCGCGGCCCTTGCCGTTCGACAGAATCTCGCGGCGCAGAAGGATCTCCGCACCCTCGGCATCGATACCGTTCACTTCCAGGATGCTCTCCGCTCCCGCGGTGGATTCGAAGACGCACGACACCACAGCCTTCTCCGCGCCGTGGCGGACAACATCGGCCGAAGCCTTGCCCCCCATCAGCAGCGCCAGTGCGTCCACCAGGATGGATTTGCCCGCCCCGGTCTCGCCGGTAAGCAGGTTCAGGCCAGGGCCGAAGGAGGCAATGGCGTGATCGATGACAGCATAGTTTTCAGCGCGCAGCTCAACGAGCATGGATTGAAATCATCTCAGCCTTCGCGGCCCGGTTAAGGTGTGTCGTCTCCCGTCCCTTGGCGGATCAGACCGCAAACGGCGGGGCACGGAGGTTCCGCGCGTATCGGGAATCCGAGCGCAGCATAGCACGAACGCAAGGCTCTTGGGCATCAAGGATTTGCGATCCGCCGCCGGGGAGCATCGAGTCGATAACTTGGAAGAAAAATACGCGTCTGATACCGTAAAGAATGAGGTGAACCGCCATTTTAACCGCTGCTTTGGCACTTTTTCTGCAGGCTGACGGCGCCGCAGCCCCCGCGCAGAATCAGGGATTCGGTGCGCTTGCCGAGATGATGAGCAACATCGGCCCGATCGCCATCTTCGTGCTGGCCGTGCTGCTGTTCTCCAGCCTTTACTCGTGGACGCTGATCTTCGGCAAGGCCGCCGCCTTCCGCAAGGCCACGCGCGAGAGCCGGCGGTTTGTCCGCGCCTTCCGCAAGGCCACGCGCCTGCAGGAGATTGCCACCCTCGCCGGGGAGTGCCAGGCCAGCCCGCTGGCCCAGGTCTTCGAGGACGTCTACGAAACCTACAAGCGGCAGACCGGCGGCTCCGGTCCTCCGCGCAACCTCACACCTCTGGAGCGCACCGCGCAGACTGCCTCCAACGAAGCGGTGACGACCCTGGAGCGGCGCATGACCTGGCTGGCCACCATCGCCGCCGGCAGCCCCTTCGTGGGACTCTTCGGAACCGTGATGGGCGTTGTCGATGCGTTCCACGGATTGGGGACCGCGGGGGCGGCCACGCTGCGCGCCGTGGCCCCCGGCATCAGCGAGGCGCTCATCACCACCGCCGCCGGCCTCTTTGTGGCGATCCCGGCGCTCGTGGCTTATAACCAGTTCACCGCGCGCATCCGCGTCTTTGCCTCGGCCACCGACGACTTCTGTCGCGAGTTGCTGAACTCGCTCGAAGAGATGCCGGTGCGTGCCCCGGCCAGCACACGGATGAACGACATGGAGCGGGAGGCCGAACGTGGCGCGTTCAATTAGCCAACCCGGCATGGCGGCGCGGAGCTAAAGCATGGCGTTTACAACCAACAACGGCCAGACCCGCACCTCCCTCGCAGAGATCAACATCACGCCGCTGGTGGACGTGGTGCTGGTGCTGCTCATCATCTTCATGATCACCGAGCCTGTGCTCCAATCGGGCATCCAGGTCAACGTCCCCAAGACCCGCACCGTGAAAGAGATCACCGAGCAGCGGATGGTGGTGACCATCGACCGGAATCAGAACATCTTTCTCAACGACCAGCCCATCAACATTCACAATCTTCCTCAGGCTCTACACAAAGAGGGGATAGACCCCGCCCACCAGGCAATTTATCTGCGTGCCGATGAACGAGTGCCTTTCGGCGCCTTCGCCACGGTCATGGACGCCGTCAAGCAGTCGGGAATCACCAATGTTTCGATTGTGACGCAGCCGGTCGAAACCAAGAGTCCAGGAAGCGGCGGCGAGTGAACGAGATTCTCGAAGGCGGCGAGCATCTGGAGCGCGGGCTGGCCCCGGAACCTCTGGCAAAACCGGTAACAGGCTCCATCGTCCTGCACGTGGTCCTGGCCGGGCTGGTGGTCTACTACGCCTGGATTCTCGGCCTCTTCCATCACAATCTCTGGGGCAATCAGGGCCTGGGCGGCGCCATGCAGGTCAACCTGGTCAGCAGCACGCTTCCCTTGCCTGCCACGCAGATCAACAAGAATGTGCTGGCCACCGAAACTCCCAGCCAGGCGCCGGCTACGCCCAGCCCGAAAGAACAGAAGCAGGTCGACCAGACCGCCATCCCGATTCTGGGCAAGCGGGTGAAGCCTCACAAGCAGACCACCCGCAAGACCCAGCCCCACCAGGAGCCGCAGCACCAGAACCGTGCCGCGTACGGCGAGCAGGCAGGCAGCTCGATGCCCCGCGCTACTTCGCCGCAGCTCGCCTCCAACGGGCCCGTCAACGTGGGTGACAACAACTTTGCCAGCCTCTTCGGCTGGTACGTGGACGGGATCAACCGCACCATGGCCAACAACTGGTACAAGCAGGAAGTCGATCCGCGCACGCCCCACGGCGCGCGCGTCTACCTGATCTTCACCATCCACCGCGACGGCAGCCCCGGCGACGTTCGCCTGGACCGCTCCAGCGGCAGCCCCACCCTCGACCAGTCCTGCATCCGCGCCGCGCAGCGTGTTGAAACTTTTGGTCCCCTGCCCACGGCCTATAATCAAAGTACCCTGAAAGTCTCTTATTATTGCGAATACTGAGGCTGGTTCACCGCCGCTCAACAGAGCCGCGGACGGAATGCGCAAAACCTACTGCCCGGCTCTTCTGGAGTCTCATCGATGCAGCTTGCCACCCGGCGTCTTCCTAACCTTCTGCCATCTTCCGCGTCTTGGAATCAAGCCCTCCCACGAGTCCATCAGTCGACTTTTTTTCATTCAGCAGGAAGGATGTTCGTTCCCATGAAGGTAAGCCTGCGCGTCTGGCCGGTACTCTTGTTCGGCCTTCTCTTTCTCTCCGCCGCAGCCACACAGGCGCAAGACTGGGTCCACACCGGTACGAACCTGAGCAACACCAGCATCCGTCTGGCCGCGGCGGACTTCAAGCCGGTGAGCACCGATCCCCAGACCCCGGCTCTCCAGGCCGTTTTCAACGCCACCCTCTATAACGACTTGAACAATGCGGGCATCTTCGAGATGGTCTCCAAGAGCCTCGCGCCCCAGGCCATGCCCGGCTCGCCGCAGGAGATCGTGCTCAGCCAGTGGGCCGCCGATCCCGCCAATGCCGCCATGGTCGCCTTCGGCTCGCTCTCCGTCACCAACGGCCGCCTGGTGGTCTACGGCTGGCTCGATGACACCCGCAACGCCCAGAACCCGCAGGTCCTCGCCCAGCAGTTCAACGAGCAAGCCAGCGAAGAGATGGCGCGCACCATCGCCCATCGCTTTGCCGATGCCATCATCGACCGCCTGGGCGGCGGCATCAACGGCATCGCCGAAACCAAGATCTACTTCGTCAGCTCGCGTACCGGCTCCAAAGAGATCTGGGTGATGGACTACGACGGCGCCAATCAGCACCAAATTACCCACTTTGGCAGCATCTCCCTCTCGCCCCGCGTCTCCCCTGACAATTCGCGCGTCGCCTTTGAGACCCTCGGCCGCAACGGCTGGGACATCCGCATGTATTCGCTCGATCTCGGCCGTCTGGTGAACTTTCCCGGCGGTTATGCCGGGGGCAGCAATCACACTCCGGCCTGGTCGTCGGACGGCACAAGGATCGCTTTTTCCTCGGCGCGCTCGGGCCGCCCGCAGATCTGGATCTCCGACGACAGCGGCGGCCGGCTCCACCAGGTCAGCGCCTTCGGCACCGATACTTCCCCGGTCTGGAATCCGCGCACCAACGCTCAACTGGCCTTTGTCAGCGGCCGCACCGGCGAACCGCAGATCTACATCATGGGCCAGGACGGCTCGAACGTGCAGCGCATGACCGACGGCGGCTACGCGGTCTCCCCCTCATGGTCGCCCAACGGCGGCATGCTCACCTTCAGTTGGAACCGCAAGTATGGCCCCGGCGATCCCGGCGGCCAGGACATCTACATCATGGATATCGCCAGCAAGCGATGGTTGCAGGCCACCCACGAATCCGGGAACAACGACTTTCCCTCGTGGTCGCCGGATGGACGCCATGTGGTCTTCCAGCGCAAGGTCGGCCGTCATACCGAGATATGGTCCATGCTGGCCGACGGAACCCATCAGCAGCAATTGACCCAGAAGGGCGATAACTTCATGCCCGACTGGAGTTGGAAGTAAGCGCCGGCGCGGGGACGTCACCGCCAAATGGCCGTGCACACAGATTCCTTCGGCGAAATGCACTATCATGTTGTGCAACGGACAAAACAAGGGCAGGCAAGCCCTGAATGAGACAGCGGCACACCGGAGCACCGGAGCCTGCTGTGTGGAAAACTCAAGATGTCAGGCCGGTCAAACGTCAACGTTCTCAGGCAGGTTCAAGCCGTAGCTACTGGATTTCCCCTCCGCCTTCTCACCTTGGGCGAGCGGAGCAGCGGCGCCCGCGGCAACGGGCAAAGCTCCAAAGCGCAAGAAGGCCGGAATCGCCGAAATAACAGTTCAGCAGAAAAAGGAGTGTACCCTTGAAACAAAAACTTGTCGTGCCTGTTTTTGCGCTTGCCGCCTTGGTCGCTGTAGCCGGATGTAAGAAGAAACAAGCTCCGCCGCCCCCCGAGGCGACCGCACCTCCGGTTAGCACGCCAGCGCCCACCGCCCAACTCACCGCCACCCCGACCGTGATCTCCGCGGGCGACCAGGTGCAGCTCTCCTGGAAGACCTCCGACGCCACCTCGGTTTCGATCGACGGCATCGGCGATGTTCCCACTGCCGGCGTGAAGACCGTCACCCCTTCCCAGTCCACGACCTATCACCTGGTGGCGACCGGCCAGGGTGGAACGGCCGACGCTTCCGCCCGCGTGACCGTCAACGCGCCGCCTGCGGTCGCCGTGCCCACCAACACCATGAGCGCCGAAGAAGAGTTCAAGGCCAACGTGCAGGACATCTTCTTCGACTATGACACGGCCGATCTGCGCAGCGACGCCCAGGCCACCTTGGCCAAGGACGCCAGCTACCTGGTCGCCCATCCGAGCATCAAGGTGGTGATCGGCGGTTACTGCGACGAACGCGGCTCCGACGAGTACAACCTGGCGCTGGGCCAGAATCGCGCCAACTCCGCCAAGACCGCGCTGATCAATGCCGGCGTCGCTGCGAACCGCATTCGCGTCATCAGCTACGGCAAGGAGAAGCCCTTCTGCACGGAATCGACGGAGCAGTGCTGGCAGCTGAACCGCCGCGACGGCTTCGCGATGGACAACCAGTAAACCGGCGCACTTCGCCCCTTTCAGAACCCCACACAACCGAGCAGCCTTCGCCACAAGGCAAGGCTGCTCGCTCATCTTGATACCATCGAGGTTGGTGAAGCATGAGAGCGAGTTCCGTTCGTAACCGCATCCTGGCGGCCGTTGCCCTGGCCATGGTTCTGGCGCCGGCCGGCGTGCCGGCTCACGCCGCCAACAAAGACATCATCGCCCTGCAAACCCAGGTGCAGCAGCTCATGGACATGGTGCAGCGCATCCAGTCCACGCTCGACTCCAAATTTGGAGTGCTACAGAACCTCGCCGACCAGACCGCCGACGAAGCCAACAAGATGACCGTGGCGGTGACCAACCTGCAAAAGCAGCTCGACGCGGAAGCGCAGAACCAGAGCGGAAAATCCGACGCCATCAGCGGACAGATCCAGTCGCTCAACGATTCCGTCGACGAGCTCAAGGCCCGCATCGCCAAGGTCGACAAATCCTTGCAGACTCTCCAGGGCCAGCTACAGCAGATGCAGATGCAGGCGGCCCAGGCCAATAATCCAAACGGTGCGGAAGGTGCTGCTCCCGGCGCCCCCGGCGCAACCGCAGGCGCGCCCGGCGCACCTATGGGCGGACAGCCCGGCGCCCCTGCCGGCGCCAGCGCCGCTCCCCAGGCTCCGCCTCTGCAAAGCACCTATCAGTCCGCGCTACGCGACTTCAACGCCGGCCGCTACACCGTAGCCCAGAGCGAGTTCGAAGATGTGGTGCACTACTACCCGCTGGACGACCTGGCCGGCACCTCCCAGTTCTACCTCGGCGAGATCGCCTACCAGAAAAAGGACTACGAGAAGGCGATCAGCGACTATGACGCCGTGCTCCAGAACTTCGGCGGCAATGCTAAGGCGCCCACTGCGCAATTGCACAAGGCCTACGCCCTGATCGACACCAAGCGCCGGACCTCGGGCATCCGTGAACTGCGCTCCCTGATCCAGCGCTACCCGCAGACTCCCGAAGCGCGCGCCGCCCGCAGCCGCCTGAACGGCATGGGCGTGCGCATCTCGCCGCGCTGATTCTGGATTCCGGCAAGCAAAAGCCCCGCCTCGAGCGGGGCTTTTTTTCTAGGCTGCTGCGTTTTCCTACTGCTGAGTGCCCGCTCCGGTGACAGCAGCCACGCTCTTGTGATGCCGCACATCGGCGCCCTGCACCCAGAAGATCACATCTTCCGCAATGTTCGTGGCGTGGTCGGCAACGCGCTCCAGGCTGCGGCTGATCATCAGCGCATTCAACGCCTGCGGCGCCAGATGGCTCTGCTCTTCCATCACCTTGGTCAGTGCCTTGTACGCAGCCCGATTCATAGTATCCACGGCGTCGTCCATGGTCAGCACGTGGCGGGCAATCTCCGCATCGCCGTCGATGAACGCCTGAAGGCTCTTGCGCACCATGTCGGTGGCCAGCGCTGCCATGCGCGGAATATCCACCGGCAGTTCGGCCACCGGCATCTGCGCCATCTGCCGTACCCGGTCGCTGATGCTCTTGGCCGCATCGCCCACCCGCTCCAGGTCGGCGTTGATCTTGATCACCGAAAGAATGAAGCGCAGATCCACCGCCATTGGCTGCTCCATCGCCAGCAGGTCCAGCGCCGATTGATCGATGTCGCGCTCCATGCGATTGATGGCGATCTCGCTGCGCATCACCAGATCGCAGATCGAGAGATCGGCGGTCCGGTACGCTTCCACCGCCCGCTGGATGGCCTGCTCGGCGAGGCCCGCCATCACCAGCAGGTTTTCCTTCAGATCTTCGAGGCTCTGCTGGAATCGAATGCGTGTCATCCGAACCTCCCCGTGATGTAATCCTCAGTGCGCTTGTCAGACGGGTTAGTGAAGATCTTGTGCGTGGCTTCGAACTCCACCAGCCGCCCGTTCAGGAAGAACCCCGTGTTCTCCGCGACGCGCGCAGCCTGCTGCATATTATGCGTCACAATCACAATCGTGTACTGCTCTTTCAGCTGAAAGATCAGGTCCTCGATCTTGGAGGTGGAAACCGGGTCCAGAGCCGAGGCCGGCTCGTCCATCAGCAGCACTTCAGGATCGACGGCCAGCGCGCGGGCAATGCACAACCGCTGCTGTTGCCCTCCGGAGAGGCTGGCGCCGGACTTCTTCTTCAGATCGTCCTTCACCTCATCCCACAGCGCCGAGTTGCGCAAGGACCGCTCCACAATCTCATCCAGCGCGCGGCGGTTGGAGTAGCCGTTCAGCTTCAGCCCCGCCGCCACGTTGTCGTAGATGGACATGGTCGGAAACGGGTTGGGCCGCTGAAACACCATCCCCACGCGGCGGCGAATCTCCACCGGCTTGGCTTCTTCGTAGATGTCGCGGTCGCCGATGCGCACCGTGCCGGTGACCCGGGCAATGGGGTTGGTCTCGTGCATGCGGTTCAGGCAGCGCACAAAAGTGCTCTTGCCGCAGCCAGAGGGACCGATCAGCGCGGTCGCGTGGTTGGCCGGAATGTGAAGCGAGATGTCCTGCAGGGTGTGGTTGCTGCCGTACCACGCGTTCAGGTTTTTAACTTCGATACCTACGCCCACGTACCCATTTCTCCTTCCGCACTTCGCCAGCAACTTCGAACACTATTCCGCAACCGGAACTGTCTTTAGCTCGTGCCCTTCAAGACGCCGCGGCTGGTGACAAAACGCACCAGCGAGACCGCCAGCACAATCAACACAATCAGCACCAGGGCGCCCGCCCAGGCCAGCCGGTGCCAGTCGTCGTAGGGCGAGATCGCGTAAAGATAGATCTGGAGCGGCAGCGCGGCGACCGGCTGATTCAGGCTGACGCTCCAGTAATTATTGCCCAGGGCGGTAAACAGCAGCGGTGCGGTTTCGCCGGCCACGCGGGCGAAGGCCAGCATACATCCGGTGATAATGCCCGGCGAAG
>JAJZCY010000155.1 GCA_021828835.1 Acidobacteriota bacterium
CGAGATTATGGTCCGGGAGTCGGGGGCCCGGGCGACGGCATCTGCGCCGGCAAAAACTGCGGCGGGCTATGCCGAGATCATGGAGCAGGAGCCGGACGCAGTGGTGGAAAAGGCCGACCAGGTAATGAAAGACGCTTACGCGCAGATGCACCAGGCCATCTTGTCCACGGGAAGGCCGATGGTCTTCAGCATGTGCCAATACGGATATGCGCAGGTATGGAAATGGGGGCCCGAGGTGGGCGGCAACGTCTGGCGGACGAGCAGCGACATCAGCGCCAATTACGATCGTGTAACCGAGAACGGCTTCGGTGAAGCGGGGCTTGCGCGCTATGCGGGCCCGGGCCGTTGGAACGATCCGGATTTCCTGGAAGTGGGAAATGGCAAGATGTCGGTCGACGAATCGCGCACCAACTTCAGCCTGTGGGCAATTTTGGCAGCTCCGCTGATAGCCGGCAATGATCTGGCGAGGATGACGCCGGAGACCAGGAGCATCCTGCTGAACCGGGAAGTGATCGCGGTCGACCAGGATCGGATCGGCAAGGAAGGAGATCGCGCCTACCAGAGCGGGCCGCTGCAAGTATGGACGAAGCCGCTTTCCGGAGGAGATGTCGCGGTGGGGCTGTTCAATGGGATTCGCAGTCCAGCAAGAATGACTCTGAGCTTGAGCGCGATCGGATGGCGAGGTCCGGCCGCGGCGCGCGATCTCTGGGCGCACCGCAGTCTCGGCGAGATTCGTGGCGAGTACACGGTGATGGTGCCGGGGCATGGGGTGGTCATGCTGCGGCTGCGCCATTCCGGGAGGACCGAAATTCGGAACTCAAACGATCCCCAATGATCTTTCCATTCAAATGTAGGGAGCGGGCGACCAGCGAGGACGGCAGCCATTCTCCGCTCCCGGAGATATGCTGCGCAGTTTCCCATTAGAAACTGATTGCTCATCGTAAGGGTTGTGAGCTATATTTCGAGCGGTTTTACTATTGAAATTCTGAATACAGGAGAACGCCTTGCCGAAGGCCAAAATCAAGCGTCTCTATTTAATCCCCATTCTTTCGAAAGCGCTCGACGTCATGGAAACGTTGGAGCAGGTCAATGGCGCTTTAAGTCTGGAAGAGGTTTACAACAAAACCAAGATTTCGAAGACCAGTGTCTATCGCATTCTGAAGACGTTCGTGCACCGCGGCTACGTAGCGCAGACCATGGACGGCCAGTACCGGCTGGTGGCGAGGCCGCGGCGGCTCTGCTTCGGATTCGCCGTGCAGAGCGCAGACTTGCCTTTTTCCCAGGCGGTGGCGCGCAGCGTAAGTGCGGCCGCGGCGGCTGCGGGGGTTGAGATTCTGCTGCTCGACAACCGCTTTGAGATCGAAACCGCAATCCGGAATGCGCAGGAATTTGTCGAAAAGCGCGTCGACCTTGTGCTGGAGTTACAAGCCGAAGAGTCGGTCGGCCCGCAGGTCGCCAATATTCTGAAGAATGCGGATATTCCCCTGATCGCCATTGATGTGCCCCATCCGCACGCCACTTACTTCGGCGCAGACAACTTCGAATGCGGTATGGAGGCGGGCACACTGCTGGCCAATCATGCTCTCAAGAACTGGAAGGGGAAGGTCGATTGGGTGATTGGTGTCGGGTTCTACGAGGCAGGTAGTTTTGTCCAAAGTCGAATTACCGGCGCCTTTGAAGCGATCAAGGAGAGGATCCCGAATCTGCCAGCGGAGAGTTATATCCAGATGGACGGCCGCGGATCACGTAATCCCAGCCGGCTGGTGGTTGGGAAGTTTCTGCAAAGCAATCCTGACAGCAAGCGCATCCTGATTGCGTCGGCTACCGATTCCAGCGCCTTGGGCGCGCTGGATGCGGCACGGCAGGCGGGACGCGAAGACCACATTGTCGTGGTGGGACAAGATTGCATTCCGGACGCCATCGAGGAGATGCGTTCCAAGCGCAGCGCTCTGATCGGCAGCATCTCGCATGAGGCGGAAACCTACGGCCCCAGGCTGATTCAGCTCGGGATCTCGATTCTTCGCGGCTATGCTGTGCCGCCTTACAACTATGTGCGGCACAAGGTGGTCACGGCGGAGCTGCTCAAAGAGGAATTGAAGGGACGATAAACGCGTGCCGACGGCACGTGGATGCTGCCCGGTGCCGCTCGGGCTAGGTGACCGGACCGGGGTTGAACAGCGCCAGTTCGTTGTGCAACCCCCACCGGTCGGACCAGGTCTTGTGGCGGCCGCTGGCTACTTCGAGAATCAGCCGGAAGATCTCCCATCCGACCTCTTCGACGGTTGCCGCGCCGGCGGCGATCCGGCCGGCATCCACGTCGATGAGATCGGGCCAGCGCGCCGCGAGGCCGCTGTTGGTTGACACTTTGATGACCGGTACCGCCGCCAGACCGTAGGGCGTGCCGCGGCCGGTGGTGAAGACGTGCATGTTCATGGACGCGGCCAGTTGCAGGGTGCCGCAGATGAAATCGCTGGCCGGCGTTGCCGCGAAGACCAAGCCCTTTTGCGTGACCCGCTCGCCAGGACCGGTGACCGCACGCAGCGCAGTCGAGCCGGATTTGGCAATTGACCCCATGGCTTTTTCCACCACGTTGGCCAAGCCGCCTTTCTTGTTGCCCGGCGTGGGATTGGCAGAACGATCGACGCCGCCGGTACGCAGATAGTCGTCGTACCAGGCCATCTCGCGGAGGAAGTCGCGCGCGACCTCTGGGCTTGCCGCGCGCGCCGTAAGCAGGTGCGCGGCGTCACGTACCTCCGTCACTTCAGAGAACATCACTGTTGCGCCGGCGCGCACCAGCAGGTCGGCGGCGATTCCCACGGCTGGATTAGCGGTCACGCCAGAGAGCGCATCGGATCCGCCGCACTGGAGGCCAACGACAAGATCCGACGCAGGGCAGGTCACCCGCTGCCGCTGGTTGAGCCGTTGCAGTCTCTTCTCGGCGAGAGCCATGATAGAGGCGACCATCTCGCCAAAGCCCTGTTGCGCATCCTGCAAGACGGAGATGGAAGGCTGATCCGCCAGGACCGGGAGCGCACCTGCGGGGACGAGTTGGGCGGGCTGGAGCTTTTCGCAGCCGAGACTGACGAGCAGCACCTCGCCCCCGAAGTTGGGATTGAGGACCAGGTTGCGCAACGTGCGGATGGGCACCTCGGCGGCGGGAGACTCGATGGCTACACCGCATCCGTAAGGGTGGGTCAGCGCCACCACATCATCCACGTTGGCATAGCGGGGCAAGATCTCTGCCTTGATGCGGCGCACTGCATGCTGCACCGTGGCTGCGACACACTGCACGGTGGTGCTGATGGCGAGGACGTTTTTTGTGCCGACCGAGCCGTCCGGATTGCGATAGCCCTCAAAGTTGAATCCTTCGAGGGGTGGCAGCGGATCGGGTGTAGCAGTCGCCAGGGGACAGCTCTCGAGAGCGGGCACGGCCGGTGCGTCCATGAGGCCCTCATGTACCCAGCTTCCGCGGACAATGGCACGACGCGCGTAGCCGATGGTGACTCCATAACGCACTACCGCTGCCCCCGCGGCCAGATCGACCAGCGCCACCTTGTGGGCCTCGGGAACGGCCTCTGTGAGTACCAGGCCGCAGGCGAAGCGCGCGCCTGCCGGCAAACCGCCGGGGGAAACCACCACCGCTACGTTATCTCGCTCGTCCACGCGAATATACCGGGGCGCCGCCATCGTTGCCTGTCTTAATTCACTCCCACTCATCGCCACCGCACCAGGTCCCGCAGCCTCCAGCCTGCTCCACGAAGCTCTCGCGCACAGATGGATCCGCTGGGGCAAATCATAGCATCCGACGATATGCAGCCGCCGGTACCCGATATGCGCGCCGATCCGTGAACCCGCCTGCGCTTTACAGCACCACCTCCTTTCGCATACAAGGTTGGTACACGCCAAAACAGGAAGAGCGATGAACCAAAGACCATTTCGCAGTGACACCCCGAGGGCCGAATTCATCGTGGGTATTCTCTGTTCCGCTCTGCTCGTCCGCCCGCTTCACGACTCCTGCTTGCCCGGCCACGACCTTCTCGGCTTCGTTAGAAAATGAAAGTTCCGCAAGATCGTGTGGCATCGCTGGGTCCTGAATACACTATGAAAAATCGCTCGTTGCCCGAGACCAACCGCCCGAGTCATGTACGGTATCTCATCATCGCGATCCTGTTCGCGGTTAGCTGTTTCAGTTATGCCGATCGCTCCGCGCTGTCGCAGGCGGTGGGCGCCATGCCGTCGGGGCTGGCTCTGAGCCCGCAAAAGATGGGCTACCTGCTGTTCGGGTTTGGCTGGGCGTATGCGCTGGGGCAGTTGCCCGCCGGCGGATTGCTGGACCGCTTCGGGTCAAAGCGCGTCTATGGCATCAGCATTCTTCTGTGGTCGCTGTTCGCGTTCCTGACCGGCTGGGCGGGTTACCTCGAGGCGAGCCTCGCATTTACCGCAATCTTCGTGCTCCGCGTGCTGTCCGGGCTGGCGCAAACGCCGGTATTCCCCGGCAACGGCCGGATTGTTGCAGCCTGGTTCCCTGCTTCGGAGCGGGGGCGCGCCTCGGCGATCTTCAATGCATCGCAGTATTTCGCGCTGCCCATCTTTGCTCCACTGTTCGGCGGGTTGATCCATGTAGCCGGCTGGAAGAGCTGTTTCTGGTTCATGGGCGTGCTGGGTGGACTGTTCGCCGTGGTCTGGTACACGCAGATCTTCGGCCCCACCGAGCATCCGCGCGCGTCGAAATCCGAAGTGGAGCTGATCGAGCGCGGCGGCGGCCTGGTTCACACCGATGCCCAGAAGGCTGCTGGCAGGAACACTCTCAACTGGGCCACGGTGAAGATGCTCTTCAGCCACCGCATGCTGGTGGGCGTCTACATCGGCCAGTACTGCATCAACACGCTCACCTGGTTTTTTGTGACGTGGTTCCCGCTTTACCTGGCGCAGGCACGCCACATGTCAGTCATCAAAGTGGGTCTTGCCGCTGCGGTGCCCGGACTGTGCGGCGGCTTTGGGGGCATCCTGGGCGGGGTGTTCAGCGACCGATTGCTGCAACGCGGACACTCGCTCACCTTCGCGCGCAAGTTGCCCATCATGGCCGGCATGGGGCTTTCGATGACGATCATCGCCTGCAACTACGCCCATGCGCAGAGCCTGATGCTGCTGTTCATGTCGCTCTCGTTCTTCGGCAAAGGAATCGGCGCGCTGGGCTGGACGGTGATCTCCGATACCTCGCCGCGCGGGATGATCGGCATCAACGGCGCGGTCTTTAACCTGTGTGGCAATCTTGCCGGCATCACCACGCCACTGATCATCGGCACGATTGTAGAGAGGACGCACTCCTATAATGGCGCGCTGATCTTTGTCGGGGCGATCGCGTTCTGCGCGATCGTGAGCTATGGCCCGATTGTGGGCGAGATCAAGCGTCTTGAATTCACCTCGGCAGCGGAGATCCTTCCGGCCAAGTGACAACCTTCACAACCGGCGGCATCCGCTGTTGATAAGCTGAGAGCAACTCTGCACGTTCCCAATAAGGAGAGCACGCCAATGCCCGATGCGCCGGGAGTTCCTTCGCCCAATCGATTCAAGCAGGCCCTTGCAAAGGGCGAACGACTCACCGGACTGTGGAGCGCGCTGGCGAATCCCATCGCAGCCGAGATTCTGGCGGGGGCCGGCTTCGACTGGATCGTGATCGACGGCGAACATGCGCCCAACGACATTTCTTCGCTGGTAGGCCAGTTACAGGCGATGCGCGGGAGCGCCACCGAGCCGATCTTCCGCGTGCCCTGGAACGATGTAGTCATCATCAAGCGAGCTCTGGATGTGGGCGCGCGCACGCTGATCGTGCCCTTCGTGCAGAACGCGGAGGAGGCGCACAACGCCGTGGCTGCCGCGCACTATCCACCACGTGGGGTGCGTGGAGTGGCGGTCGCCGTGCGCGCCAGCGATTTTGGAAGAATGCCCAACTACCTGGCCAACGCCCACCAGAACACCTGCGTGCTGGTGCAGCTTGAGACCCGCTCCGCGTTGAAAGAGATCGAATCCATCGCTAAGGTGGAGGGGGTGGACGGGATGTTCATCGGGCCCAGCGATCTCGCCGCGGACATGGGCCACCTCGGCAATGCCGCACACCCGGAGGTGCAAGCAGCCATCCAGGATGCGGCCGCTCGCATTCGCGCCGCAGGCAAGCCCGCCGGTACGCTGGTTCGCGGCGTTGAAGATGCGGAGCGGATGTTCGGGTGGGGCTACACCTTTGTGGCCGCCGGAATCGATGTGGCCATTCTGGCGCGCAATGCCGAAACACTGGCTGAGAAGCTGCGCAAGACGGTTGCCTGCCGCTAGAAGACCGTACGGGGCGTCCGCGGAACCATCCTACGCAGGTTCATGAGCGGCGGCGTGGGCGAGGCTCTCGGCGAGAAGATCCATTGCGGCTACAGCCTGAGGGCTGCCGGCCAACTCGTCAATCACCATGAAGCCGTGCAGGACTCCGCCAAAGCGCACAGCGGTGGCGGGCACATCCGCCTGTGCAAGTTTGCGAGCGAAGCCCTCGCCCTCGTCGCGCAGCACGTCGCATTCGGCGGTAATGACCAGGGCAGCCGGCATGCTTGCCAGTTCGGGCAGCGAGGCGCGCAGTGGCGACACGAGCGGGTCCATGCGCAGAGCAGGATCCGGCAGATAGTGATCCCAGAACCAGCGCATGCCCGCCAGATCAAGATTGAGGCCGGATTCAAAATCGCGATAGCTGGCGGTATTAAAGTCGCAGTCGGTTACCGGATAGAGCAGCGCCTGGAGACGGATGTGCGGACCGCTACGCCGCTTCGCAAGAAGCGCAACCGCTGCGGCGAGGTTGCCGCCGGCGCTATCTCCGGCCACGCTGATGCGCTCGGGATCAAGGTCCAGAGAACGCGCCGTAGTATGGACCCATTGGAGTGCACGATAGCACTGTTCGAGCGGCACGGGAAATGGAGCTTCCGGAGCACGCGCATACTCGACAAACAGGACGGCGGTGCGGGCGCGAACGGCGATGGCAGCGACTGTGCGGGAATGCGTATCGAAGTCGCCGAGGACCCAGCCGCCGCCGTGATAGTACACCACGACCGGCAAGGTGCCGGGCACGCCGGCGGGCCTCAAGATTCGGACGGTGAAGTCGTCCACACGATGCGTTTCTGTTGTGACCGCACCAGGCGGAAGGCCGGCCGCCTGCATGTCGCGCATCAGGTTGCGCGCGTCCTCGACCGACAGCCGATCGAGCGGCCGGCCGCCCCGGGCGCGGAGGCGCAAAAGATAGGCGCGATATTCCGGCGCCAGCATCCCCAAAGCGGTTTGGTCATCGAGCGGCATGAGCGGGAACTCCTGTGCGCACGAAGGCCTTGATGGTGGCGCACTGTTTACCTGCCGCGCGCCCGCAAGGGCGGATGGTGTAGGGGCCGACGGCGGCAGGAACGATAAACGTCTCTGCGTAGTGAACGACGTAGGGGGCGAAGGCGCCTGTGGGGCTTTCAACGAGGGCCTCGTCGCCTTCGACCAGATTGAGAACATTCACACCGCCGCAGGTGTCGTGCGGGACGACTCCGGTGAACCAGTGACGGCGGGTCTCAATGAACTCCCGCTCATGCAGGCCGGTGCGCTCTTCGCGCCAGCCTTCGCCTTCGGCAACAGGTTCGAAGCGGTTGACCAGTTCCCTGCCGACCCAGGCGGTGGTGCGGTCCCATTGGATGTTCTGGACCCCGTGATCGATATGGATGGGGCGCGGCCGGCCGTCGAGCCCCAGGCGCCCCCAGTCCCAGAGCTTGAAGGTGAAGATGTAGGGAGTGGCGCTGATCTCGAGCACCATGCTCTCCGAGCCGGAACAGTGGATGGTGCCAGCGGGAATGAGGAAGTGATCGTGTTTACGCGCCGGCCAGCGGTTGACATACTTTTCCGCCGGGAAGTCTTCCCTGCCCTCCTGCGCTCGATGAAGACCGTCGATCATCGCCTGCCGATCGATGTCTTCTTTCAGGCCGAGATAGACGGTGGCTTCGGGTCCGGCATCGAGCAGGTAGTAGCTTTCATCCTGGGTGTAGTTCATCCCGAAGTGCTCCTGGATGTACTCCGTCAGGGGATGCACTTGAAGGGAAAGATTGCCGCCGCCCATGGTGTCGAGGAAATCGAAGCGGATGGGGAACTCGGTGCCGAAGCGGGCATGAACAGCATCACCCAGCAAGGCGCGGGGCTGGCTGAAGACGAGGTTAATAGCAGGCACTTCGACGCGGTGTTCTCCAAATCCGAGCAGAAGACTGTTCTCTTCGGGAACGCAGTCGAAGCACCAGGCGTGGTTGGGGACGTCGCGAGGCAAGTCGCAGACCTCCTCCATCCAGTGGCCGCCCCAGGGGCCGGGGTCGAAGTACGGCACCACGCGGAAGGGTCTTTGCGCCGTCTGCGCGAGCGCACTGCGAAAGGCGTCTCCACTGATCAGCTTGGGAGATTGCGGCTGATTGGTGTCAAGCAGGAAATCGATCTTCGGCAGGAGACGTTTCTTGAGCCGGTCGGCGGCGCGCCACTCCACAAAAAATCCGCACTTATACTTGGTTGCGCTGTCTGCGCCGGAATTCTGGAGGCCCAGGTTGCCGATTTGGTTGCGACGCCAGCGCAGTTGAATTTCCCACCGCGCCAGATCGGCATACACCAGCGCCGCCCCGGCGGGGGCAAGCAGCGAGGCGCCGGTTCCGACGATCAGCACAAAGCCCTGCTGTGCCGCGCGCGCAACCTCAGAGCGCATGTGCGCCATAAGCGTGGCGTCGAAATAATCCTCCAGAGCGACGCCGTTCATCCGGGCAAAGACCCGATCGGAGCCGAGAATGGGATCGAGGATGGCGTGCAGTTGCTGGGGAGACTTGAGGCAATCTTCGGAGGAAAAGACTGCGGCCAACGGCAGGTGCGCGCGCAGTTGCTCCATCAGATCGTTGGTAAGGACGCCGGGATAGCACTCGATGCAAAGAGCGGCATTTGAGCCGAGGGCTGGAGCAAGGCGATCAGCAATCGCCCTCCAGCCCGTGCTGCATTCCTCTGCGGATCCCGCTGCAATTACGGGGAACTTGTCATAGTTGGACTGCCGGGACATCCATTCTCCTGTTTACTGGTCGGCATTGCATTTGGTTGGTTTGCGCTGCTCTTTACGAGACGAATCGCGTGATGCCGGCGAGCACGAAGACTGCGATCACCAGCATGGCCACGCCGACCCACTGGATGCGGAGCGGCGCCGTGCCGCTATTCTTCCACTCGCCCGTGAGCATTCCCAGCAGGCTGGCGGTAATCACAATGAGCGACATGAAGACCGGCCAGCCCAAAACCGGCCCCCAGGCGCCGAGTAGCACGGTGGAGACGCCATAGAGCATGGTGCTGCCGAACCAGCACACAGCCATGACGAAAGCCAGACCCCAGTGGCCGATGCCACCGGCCGGGAACTTGGCGGCGGTGCGACCTTTGGCCATGAGCCACAGGCAGTAGAGGACGTTCGGTACTGCGCCCGCGGCTGCGAGCGGCACCCAGACCGCGGTGGTGCAGCTCAGC
>JAJZCY010000156.1 GCA_021828835.1 Acidobacteriota bacterium
CGAGAACCTGGCGATCGCCGTTGGCGGGCGCGGCGACGGTGAACGACTGAAGGCTCTGGTCTTTGCGGTCGCTGCGATAGGTGTCGGGATCGAAGTCGCCGACGAAGGCGCCTTCCACTGCTGCCCTGGCGCTTGCAGGAAGCAGGCCTTCGGAAGAGGGCAGCGCCAGAGCCAGCTCGCGAATGCCGCGCGGCTTGCAGAACCGCACGGCGGCCCCAGCGGCATTGCGCACGCTGTGCACAGTGACTTTGGCTTGCTTGCCGAGCCCGACCAGCAGCAGGCGCTTGGCGGCGAGGCCTGCGGGAGCATGCAGCAGCAACGTCTCGTTGGCGCCGGCCTTGAACTCGCCGCTGGCCAGCACCTGGGCGGCGGCGGATTGGATCTTGTCGTCGTGGATCAGCAGCGTGGGAGCCGGCTTGGCGTCGGGGCCCTTGCCCGTCTGGGTATCGGCGGCCAGCACGGCCAGCAGCTCGGTTTGGATCGCATGGAAAGGAGCGAAAGAAAGTTCGGTCCGCATGCAAGCTATTGTGGCACCATGGCGCGGGGGGATGGCAAATCTCCGCGCTGGAGTGAGAGCGCAAAGGAGCCGCGGAGAATTCACAGCTTCGCGGGGGCAACGATCAGCCGCGCTGCGTCCTCTTAGACAGGTATCGCGGCAGGGGTCGCAAGCGGCAACACTCAAGCGGGTGACTGCGCGACAGCACAGAGCCGCCATTCCAATGGGCCATCCGAGGGAGGCAGAATCGTGAACATCGAGATTCCCGCGGAGCAAGCGATCCTGAACGGCGAACTGGAGATTCCCCGCAAAGCCCGCGGTCTTGTGCTGTTTGCCCATGGCAGCGGAAGCAGCCGTCTCAGCCCCCGCAACCAGCTTGTGGCCCGCGAACTGCGCAAGGGCGGAGTGGCGACGCTGCTCTTCGACCTGCTCACCGAGGAGGAAGAGGTCATCGACCGCAACACCGCGCATCTGCGTTTCGATGTGGAGCTGCTGGCCGGCCGCCTGCTGAGCGCGGTGGAGTGGGTGAGCGAAGCGCGCGAGGTACGCAACCTGCCCATCGGCTGCTTCGGCGCCAGCACCGGCGCGGCGGCGGCGCTGGTGGCCGCGGCGCGCAGCAGCCAGATTGTCACGGTGGTCTCGCGCGGCGGCCGTCCCGACCTGGCCGGGGAGGCGCTCGAAGAGGTGCATGTGCCGGTGCTGCTGATCGTCGGCTCCAACGACCGCACCGTCCTGAACTGGAACCGGCAGGCGCTGGGGCGATTGCAGGGCGACAAGAAACTCGAGATCGTTCCCGGGGCCACCCATCTCTTCGAGGAGCCGGGCGCCCTGGAGCAGGTGGCGCACCTGGCGCGCGCCTGGTTTGAGCAGCGGTTGGCACACGCGCACTCTACCGTGCAAGCTGCCTGAGCATAGCGGGACCCGGAGGCCGCGACCTTACCTGGAGGCCGGCCATACGCCCGGCGTGGCCCTTTTGCCCTTCTGTACCCCCTCCCCCACCCCCCCCCACCCCGGGGGCTGCCCAAAGTCCTCAGATCTATTGTTTGCAGCAGGTTAGCGGCAGACCTGCGGGCTAAGTTCCTGGCACATGAAGATTTTAGGTCTACCGGTCGTGCAAACAAAGGATTTGTCCGTACGCGCCAAGCTGGTGCGGCGTAAATCGCTGCCGAGCGGCGGGCGCACTGTCGGCGTGATGCTGTGGGTTGCATTTGGTTTGGTTCTACTACGAAGGAGGGAAATTCCTCGCAAATGGCGGCGCGATGAACGGTGGAGATGGAGTCGCGATCGCGGCACAGCGCGGCTCCGAGCTTCCGGTGAGATTCGAGAGGAAAAGCCGGGGAGTTAGTCGCGAGGTTTCCCAGGTCTGGTGCTGGATCGTGCAGGAGATGGGTGTCACCCGCCGATGCGGCACAGCGCCCCGGGGCAGCAGGAAACTAGCCCCGGATGAAGCCCCAGAAGAGGAAAATCATCCCTGCGCGGTCCATCTTCGTGCTGGATTCGCCTGGGACCTGGGCAGCCGCCTACGGCAGCTCCTGGTCCCAGCTTTCGAGCACGCGCTTGAGCTCCAGCATGAACTTGCAGGCGTCGGCGCCGTCGATGAGCCGGTGATCGAAGCCCAAAGAGAAATGCTGCATCGAGCGAATCGCGATGGTGTCGTTGCCCTCGGCATCGGTGAGCACCACCGGCTCCTTCTTGAGGCCGCTGATGCACAGGATCGCTGAATCCGGCTGATTGATGATGGGAGTCGAAAACTCGTCGCCGAAGATGCCGGAGTTGGTCAGCGTGAAGGTCGACCCACCGACCTCATTGGGACTGAGCTTCTTGGCGCGCGCGCGTCCGGCGAGATCGGCGATCGTCCGCGCCAGGTCCAGAAAGCTGCGCTGCTCCGCCTGGCGCACCACCGGAACGATCAGTCCCCATTCCAACGCGACAGCGATGCCGAGATTGATGTTGGCGTGGTAGTGGATGGCGTTGTCGATCAGCGAGGCGTTGACCACCGGAAATTTGCGCAGCGCCGCCACCGCCGCCGTGGCGATGAAGGGCAGGTAAGTGAGCTTCACGCCATGGCGCTTTTCAAAGCCCTCCTTGGCGCGCTCGCGCAGGCGCACAATACGCGTCATGTCGACGTTGTAGACGGTGTGCGCGTGCGGGCTGGTGTGCTTGCTCTCCACCATGCGCTGCGCGATGATGGCCCGCATCTTCGAGAGCGGCACCACTTCACCGGATAGTGGCTGCGGCGCCTGCGGCAGGGCAGCCGGTTCGCTCGCGCGGGCTGCGGCGGAGCCGCCTTGTTTCAGGTGGCGCAGAATATCGTCCTTGGTGATGCGGCCTGCGGAACCGGTGCCGCGGACACGCGCCAGGTCAACGCGGTTCTCGCGGGCAATGCGGCGCACCAGCGGCGAGGAGCGAAGCTTCTGGCCTTCGGGCTGCACAGCGGGCTCTTCAGCCGGAGCGGGAGCCGTCTCGAGCGCCGGGGTTGCTGCGCGGGACTGGGCCGGAGCAGCGGTCTCGGCCGCCTGTGTCACTGCCGCCCCGCCGATCACCGCCACCACGGTGTTCACCTGCACGGTGGCGCCCTCCTGGACCTTAATCTCGGTCAGCACGCCCGCCTCGGGCGCGGGGATCTCGGCATCGACCTTGTCGGTAGAGATTTCGAAGAGCGGCTCGTCCTTTTCGACGCGCTCGCCGGGTTTCTTCAGCCATTTCGTGATGGTGCCCTCGAAGATGGATTCGCCCATCTGGGGCATGACGACGTCGATTGGCATCGGTCCCTCTTTCGACCTGGGTTGGTGCGGCACGCGGGGAGCCACTCCACCGCGCCAGAACAGGGAACTTCTTCCCCGCGGGGAACTGCTTCCCCCGCGGGGAACTGCTTCCTGCCGGATTATAAATCGCGGTAAGGATCAGGCATTGACTGGCTTATCCTTGGGGTTGCGCAGCCGCTCGAGCTCGGGCGGAAACTGTAGCGGCGTGTCCTGTGGCGCCTGCGGCGCGGCGAGGTTTTGTGCGGGTGCACGGGCAACCGTCCGCAGTGCCTCCAGGCTCTCCAGCGCCAGCACCTGCTCGGCGAAGACGAAGCCGAACTGCCGCGCCGCCTGGTGAGCGATGGCCTCGAGGCTGGGCAATGCTTCCGGGCCGGCAACCTCGCGCTCCAGGCTGGTGACCGGCCGGTCGGTGATGCCGCAGGGGTTGATGAGCTGGAAGTCGCGCAGGTCGGTGGTGATGTTGAAGGCGAAGCCGTGCGAGGTGACGCCGCGGGAGACGTGAATGCCGATGGCGGCGATCTTGCGCTCGCGCCCCGCAGGCGGCAGCCCTTTGGGGGGCTTCTGCTGCGCAGGCGTCTCAGGTGTGGCGCAGGCCGCCGCATCGAGGCCGCACCACACGCCGGTGAGGCCGCAGATGCGTCCCGCGGGCACGCCGTAGGTGGCGCAGAGGCGGATCAGCGCCTCTTCCATGAGGCGCACGAAGTCGACCGGGCCGAGCCGGCCGCCCTTGGCGTTGTGCAGGCTGCGCAGGTCGAAGATGGGGTAGCCGATGAGCTGGCCGGGACCGTGATAGGTGACGTCGCCGCCGCGGTTGATCTCGTGCAGGGTAACGCCGCGCGCAGCCAGCAGCTCGTCGGAGGCGAGCACGTTGGAGCGGTTGGCGTTGCGGCCCAGGGTGAGCACCGGGGGATGCTCGAGGAGGAGGAGGGTATTCTCGATGCGCTCCTGCTGGCGCAGCCGGACCAGCTCTTCCTGCAGCCGGAGCGCCTCGTCGTAGGCCATGCGTCCGAGATAGAGATACTGGATCATGGTGTCCTTCTTCCAATCCCTGTTCTTCCAATTGTAGACAGGGGAAGGAAGCCGCTGCTCAGGCCGGCTCGGCGGCTTGGGCTTTGCCGGGTTCTTTGGTAAAGTAAGGAGTGTGACCCGGATCCCCGGGTCGTCCCCGTTCAGTGTGTGGCGCTATCGTCTAGGGGTTAGGACGTGAGATTCGCCTTCCGCCACTCGCCCCATCCCTCCATTTTTCAATCAATTCCTTCCAAATCAGCGCCTTGGCCCGCGCGTGTCAGCTTGGCGATTTTGGCCAAAATTGCACAAAAATGGCTGCTTTTTGGCCGTTTTTGCAACATTGGATAGTAAGAATGGATAGTAAGCCCAGGGTGAGAATGTGGGCTCGCGATGTGCGCCGCACGCCGCCAGACTGGATAGGAAATTGGATAGTATGGAACGCCTCCGATTGGCGCGAGAATTCATCGGGGTTCAAGACCCTCTCAATTTCTTCCTGTCGTGGAGAACGCCGGGCGAACGATATACACCCTTGATCGCAACCGCAGCCCAAGAAGATCGTTGAGGCAAACTCGCCACCTCCGCCGATCAGACTGGAGTCTGGTGGGCCTCTCTGGTCGCCTGCCTATCGGAACCGGTGGACAGCGTCGGGGCGTGCCGCAATGACGAAACATTTACCGCTTTTGCGAAGTAAACATCCGCTTTGCGTGACTGGGCGCTAATGCGGTCGCAAAGAGTTCAAACAAGCGTATGCTAAGGCAAAAGGAATTATCGGTGCTTCCAGTCTTTTCAGCCTCACTCATCCTTGTGTCTCCGGCGTAGAACCCAAGAGCACACTCGGTTCAACCGACTGCACCAAGACGAGCCCGGCTCAGTAGCAAACGTACGACTACCGAGAACTGAGGCGCACATGCGATCTGAATTGGTGTATCTGGCCGGGCTCAAAATAGAAAACCGCTTTCTCTTATCTGCGACAGTGATGCGTGTGGCACGCCTGTTACACGTCAACTCCAACAGGACCGAAGACACGCTCAATCGCGTATTCACCGACGTGGCCGGAGGGGGCTACGTCGACACGAGGTTGCCGGAAATCGGGCCTCCTCCTCCGATCGACGATCTGGTGGTCCCGCTTGCTTGATCAGCATTGATCTTCAAGGCGAACTGGAACGCAGTCGGCATCACGTGCGACGGAGCCAGGGTGCTCTTTCGGGTTCTTCTGGAGCCAGGATGTTGAACGCAGAGGGCACTGAGCGATTGAGCGGTTTCCGTAAGAGTTTCCGTTGAAAAATCCGCCACAGCTTGCCAACGCGATCTGAAGCCATAAAGATTTGTCCCGCAGTGAGAGGACCGGCGACCCGGTGATGGCCTACGGCGGCGAGTCCCATCGATGCGATGCAGCCACATTGTGCGCAGTCGGGAACTCCTCCAAACTGGCACGGAGTGACCAGCGTGTTGAGATCGGCTGAAATGATTTTAGTTGTCCTTGCAAAGATGCAAGCGTCAGGGTGCTGCGGAGGAGCCGCCAGCTCCTGAATGACCGATTCAGGCATGTCCAGTTTCGGGAACTTGACACGCAAGCGCTTGAGATAGGCGATGGTGGCAACGCGCTGCGAAGGGCTGAGTATTTCAGGATCGGTTGCCCCGCGCTGAGGTGTGAAGATGCTAAACCACACCTTCACAATCTCTGGTCGCCGACACCAAAAGCCGAGGAATTCATCCAGGTAGCCAGGACGCCCCGCGATTTGCGAAGTGATAGTGCAGTGGATTGTGATATTCGCATTTCTGATGTTGTTCAGGATGCGTTCGTACGTAGCTGGTTTGCGCCTGGCATCATGCTCGGGCTGCAATCCGTCGATCGAAACCACGACATTCAGTTTCTTCAATGCCTTCCACGCACTTGGAATTTCCCGGAAGGCGCTGGTGACAACCTGGGTATGGATGCCGCGGCTTTCGATCTGTGGCAACAATGAATCGAGCTCACGATAACGGACGAGAGGATCACCGCCAACAAGGGAAACGTGCAACGGCTTGTGTTCATCGAGCAACGCGAGCACACGTGTTATTAGAGCTTCTCCACGAAAATCGGAAAGATCGCGAAGTTGTGTTTGGCTTCCGAGATGCGCCGCGTCAAATGCGTAGCATCCGGGGCAGCGCAAGGGACACTCCTTCGTAATCTCGATCGAAAGAGAAGGAGCTCGACCAGCCAGAATTCTGGCCCATGCATGCAGCACTTCAGTTTTCTTCATGAGCCTCCGATAGAAAGAAAACGGCAGAAGGGAACGTCTTATTCCTAGTGGATTGGACCAGCTACGCACACCTAGGAATGAGCTCGCCGAAGGGTGTGCCGCCAAGGTTGACTAGAAGACGGTGAATCGTAGTTGCCGATTCCATTGTGGCCGTGTAATGCCAACCTTCAGGCACTTGAATCCGCGGCCGGCATCAGATCATTTGACGAGTTTGGCAGAGGATTCGTTGGTGGCTCCGATTTGGGTCAGTTGGCGACCGAGACACCTCTTCCGTGTTGCCAGGGCTCTCCTCTGACAGTCGTGACCTTGCCGGTCACGCGACGAAATCAACAGGCAAAGAAAGACTGAAACCTGAACGGAATTCTCAACCTTCCCAGTCCTTCAATTCCTCGGGAGAGAAGAATGCCCGGGAGCTGCTTGCAATGGTGACCTGACAACGGCGGCAAATGGAGGAAATTGTGCCGTCCGAGCGGTAAGCATGCAGAAACGCAGTGGGAGGTGATCTTACGGCCACTAAGGGCCTCGATTCCTGTTCCCGAGCGTCCGGGAGCGTTCTTTGAATATATACCTCTTCACGAATCGAGGCTCGAGGCGCCCGCGAGCCGGCCGAGCCTCCAAGCGGTCCTGAATCAGATTTGATCCTCTGAGCGAAGATCGGATGCTACCCGCAGAATGGAATGACACTCGCCATCGCGATAGCGAAACATCGCATATGGTCGAACACCGGAGTGCGCACTTAAACGGCACAAGACCGTGATCATTACCCCTTGGCACCGTGCGTTCTTCATCGGCACTAGATGAAAGAGCTTTTGCGCACCACGTTGAAGGAAAGCAATACGCCGCCGACAATCAGCCACGTGACATCTTATGTGCACTCAACGGAATCCAAGTGCTTAAATACCGAACGTTGCGGCTGCTTGCACGGTCGTTCCGCACCTATCGGTGAAGACCCGCCACTGGCCCGAGGAGGAACTTCCCTCCACGCACGCGATGCCTCAACGATGGCATCCTCTCCGGTAGCTTGGAGTTGCGTCATGGAAAAGCCAGTCCCCACTACCGAAAGAGTCAAGCAATTGGAAGATGCTTTGCGCGAGAGCCAGGCGGTCGCTTTGGCAGGCCAATTCGCCGCGGCCACGATGCATGAGGTCAACGGCCCTCTCGAAGCCATTTCAAACCTGAATTATCTTGTTCGAGCGAATTCCGACGATGGCGAGCAGGTGCGGAATTTCTCCGGCCTCATCGAGGAGCAGCTCTATATATTGACGGCGATATCGCGTCAGACGCTTAGTTTCTACCACTCGCAGGAGACGGTAGAACCGGTCCGGATCGCGCCTCTGGCAGAAGCAGCCCTCCGCATTCATCATAAGAAGATTGCTGCCAAGCAGATCCGGCTGCTGAAGAAGCTGCCCGACGGTCTCATTGTGGAGTGCAATCCGGGAGCAATGCTTCAAGTGTTTTCGAATCTGATTGCCAACTCGGTGGACGCGCTAGCTCCGCAAGGCATCCTGCAGATTCGTGTCCGGTGCGGCGATGGTGAAGCGCATATCCTTTTTGCCGATAACGGACACGGAATTCCCGCTGCAATCCAGCTCAGGATCTTCGAACCCTTCTTCAGTACGAAAAAAGAAGGTGGGACCGGGTTGGGGCTGGCGATTTCCAAAGCGATCGTCGAACACCATGGCGGAAGGATCAGAAGTCGGACCAGCACGCGTGCTGGCAGGAGCGGAACGGCGTTCCGCGTCTCGCTCCCCCTGCGGCCAGCGTCAGCCGCACTGCGCAAATCGATTTTGCACAAGCGCGGGTCCGCATTTGAACTGCCGATCTTCGACGGAGCGGACAGTAGATCATAGAGCTGATGTCAGAGTTCATAGCACAGAGTTCACGGATTCGTAGGGGTCTGATCGTGCCTCTGATTGTTCCAAGACCTGAACACCAGCTCCCCCGATTCAGAAGTCATCGACCTGCGGTCGATTGCGCCTTTTGCGCCCGCGTTTCACATGTGTCTTGAACCCGGGAATTCCGGAAACCCCTAATTCTGAGACTCACCCGCACAAGGACCGGAACTCGCGTAGACTCAGATCAGCTTCATCTCGCCTCCAGCCGAAGCACTCCGCTCCAGACGAGCGTCCTTCACGTACGCGACACCTCTGAGGAGCAATGATGACTTTCCCCAGACGAACCGATGTAGCCAGGCACCTGGCGCGCAAGCCGCGGTCCCTCTCGAAAATTCGTCCTGAGGCGATTCCTGTCGGGCTAGTGCCCCGATCCAGACCAGCAATCGCCGACCGAAATTCTCGGTCCGGAAGACATCACCAAAGTCGTACGAAGCGCACACACTGTGGACAAGATGGTAAACCAATGATTTGTCCCCTCCTCGGCACCCGTCTCCCCATTTCCCGGCTGAGCCGCTCGGCCAAGGCGAAACGGGAGTTCTTCGTCGTGGTGCACGAATCGTCGCCTCCACCAACTACATCATCATTGCGCAGAGCCGCGATGAACTGCGGAATCCCGAGAACTCACTGAGCATCAAGATGTGCCCTTACTTGCTGAATTCACCGCAGACAGGCCCAGCCCGGCCAGATCAGCGTCTACGCGGAGCGCGTTTCCTCGAGGGAAGAGTCGCGCCTGCTCCACATGAATGAGGGCGCACCCAGAATATAGCGCTAGAGGAGTATGGCAGCTAGGGCAATCGGAGAATCGCATCGCCCACCTCGCAGCGCATCCCTGTGATTCGGCGTGCCGTTTTCAGAATGAGTTAGAAGAACCCTGGCGGCAGGCCAGACGAACCTTCACCGGCTCAGAGAACCATCTCCCGAATCGTAGCACCCGCCATATTCTGTATGCCTATCGATCTTGTTGGGCTTCCGGACGCAGGGCAGCCAATCACAGACGAGAGATCGGGCACATCCGATAGGCATAGCTGGGCCGACCGAGCCCCAGGGTTCAATGAGAAATGGCCGAGGGCAAAGCTATACGCTGCGGTGATTGACTGGCTTTGTCGCTTCCGGCCTGCCCCACGC
>JAJZCY010000157.1 GCA_021828835.1 Acidobacteriota bacterium
GTTCCACGGCGAGATGACCGCGCCCACGCCCAGCGGGATGTACAGCAGTTCGTTGCGTTCACCGGGATATTGGATGGGCGGTTTGGAGCCGGCCAGGCGCAGCGCCTCGCGCGCGTAGAACTCGAGGAAATCGATGGTCTCGCCCACATCGGCGTCGGCCTCGGCCCAGTTCTTGCCCACCTCGTAGGTGAGCCAGGCGCAAAACTCCAGCTTGCGCCGGCGGATGATCTCGGCGGCATTGAGCAGCAGCGAAACGCGATCCGCCACCGGTACGCGCTTCCATGATTCGAAGGCGTGCAGTGCGGCGGCCATGGCCTTCTCCGCGTGCTCGGCGCCAGCCTTCTGATGTATGCCGATCACCTGCTCGGGCCGAGCCGGGTTGATGGAGCGGATCTTGTCCTGCGTCTTCAGGCGCTGGCCGCCAATGATCAGGCCGTACTCGCGGCCCAACTGGCCGGCCGCCCGCTCCAGTTCGGTCCGCATGGCGCGGGCATTCTCTGCATTCTTGAAATCGACAAAAGGCTCGTTCGCAAACACCCCCTGCGGGGTGCGCGACTGAATGGTCGAAACATGTGCGGTCGCCATAATGCAACAGTGTAGACCCATTTGCAGCCGCGAGCGGTGCAGGCCGCCACGAATCACCGTCTCCGTCAGGCTTGGAAACCCCTCGCGCAGGCCCGTACATTCGGGAGTCGGGCGGCGTGACGGCCGTCCCCGAATGTGGCTGCAAAGCGCGCGTATAATGCGTGGCGGCCCAAAAACCGGCCCTCGTGAACGCTTCCCCTTGCGACGGCCGGCGCGCGGATCGAAGGAGGAAGCATGGCCACTTTGGCAGTTGAGCACAAACTGGTGCTGGCAGGCCGCATGGCGCGGCTGGGAACGGAAACCGCATTCGAGGTTCTGAGCCGGGCAAAGGCCCTGGAACGCCAGGGCCGGAGCATCATTCACCTGGAGATCGGCGAACCCGATTTCGATACCCCATCCAACATTGTGGAAGCCGCCGTGGACGCACTGCGAGCCGGATGGACCCATTACGGCCCCTCGGCTGGCCTACCGGAACTGCGCCACACCATCGCCGAACTGGTGAGCCGCACGCGCGGCGTGGATGTTTCGCCGGAGGAAGTGGTCGTCGTGCCGGGCGGCAAGCCCATCATCTTCTTCACCATGCTGGCCCTCATCGAAGAAGGCGCCGAGGTCATTTACCCCAACCCCGGATTCCCCATCTACGAATCGATGATCAACTACGTCGGGGGAACGGCGGTGCCCATTCCGCTGCGTGAGGAGCGGGACTTCGCGATGGACGTGGATGAACTGGTGAGCCTGATCAACAACCGCACCAAGCTCATCATCCTGAACTCGCCGCAGAACCCTACCGGCGGGGTGCTTTCGCGCGCCGACATCGAGCGCGTAGCCAAAGCAATCGGCAATCGCGATGTCTTCGTGCTCTCCGACGAGATCTACTGTCAGCTCCAGTTCGAAGGCGAGCCCTTCTCGATCATGAGCGTGCCGGGCATGAAGGACCGCACCATTCTGCTCGACGGCTTCTCCAAGACCTACGCCATGACCGGCTGGCGCATGGGTTACGGCGTCATGCGCACCGATCTGGCCGCGCAGATCACGCGTCTGATGACCAACTCCAACTCCTGCACTGCGAGCTTTACGCAGATCGCCGGCATCGAGGCCATCCGCGGCAACCAGGATCCGGTGGCCGAGATGCGCGCCGCCTTCGCCAGCCGCTGCCGCGCATTTGTCGATCGGCTGAACCGCATCAAGGGCTTCAGCGCCCTCATGCCGAAGGGCGCCTTCTACGTGTTCGCGAACATTACCGGCACCGGATGGGACGCGAAGCGCCTGGAAACGGCGCTGCTGGAGCAGGCCGGTGTAGCCGCGCTGGCGGGAACCTCATTCGGACAATACGGGCAGGGCTATCTGCGCTTCAGCGTAGCCAACTCGATGGAAAACCTGATGGAGGCAGCCGACCGCATCGAGGCCTGGGCAAAGAAGAATCTGTGAGCATCCTGTTCCTCGCCCGCACCTTCCTGCATCCCTGGGACTCAAGCGGGGTACCCCAGGTTTCGTCTCTGAGACCTGGGAAAGCGGGTGCGTCCCTTGCGCCGCGTCTTTGTTTTGCGGCTAGGGTGGGGTTCCGCTCCCCGCTCCGCTGGACCCGCTCACTCCACCCGTTCTGCCGCCCTCAATTGACTTCGCCTGCACACCCTCCAATAATCGAGCCATGGAGATCTACGAGGAGATTGTGAAGCTGCAGCGGGCGGGGCGGCGGGGCGCGGTGGCCACCATCGTCAACGCGCGCGGCTCCATCCCCTCGTTCAAGAGCGCCAAGATGCTGGTACGCGACGACGGCTCCATCGCCGGCACCATCGGTGGTGGCTGCGTCGAAGCCGAAGTCTGGCAGGCCGCGCGCGAGGTCATTGCCAGCGAAAAGACGCGCACCCTCAGCTTCAATCTCAACCAGGACCCCAAGTACGACACCGGCCTGGTCTGCGGAGGCACCCTGGAGATCTTTATCGAACCTGTTCTGCCCACGCCGCTGCTCTATATCTTCGGCGCCGGCCATGTCTCGCTGGAACTGTACAAGGCCGCGCGCAATGCGGGCTTTGACGTCATCGTGACCGACGACCGCGACACCTACGCCAACCATGAACGCTTTCCCGAGGCTCGCGAGGTGATCGCGGAGGACTTCGACAAGGCGCTGGCAGAGATGAGCCCGAGTGAGTCGGCGTACATTGTGATCGCCACGCGAGGACACCGCGACGATATGCGCGTGCTGCGCTGGGCGGTGCAGACGCCGGCGCGCTACATCGGCATGATCGGCTCCAGGCGCAAGGCCCTCACCGTGTACCGCGAGTTGGTGAAGGAAGGCCTGGCGCCCGAACTCTTCGATCGCGTGCATTCGCCCGTGGGCCTGGACATCGGTGCTGTCACGCCGGAGGAGATCGCCATCTCCATCATGGCTGAGCTGATCGCCGAGCGACGTCATGCCGAGCGCGCGCTACCGCACATGAGCTGGTTCCAGCGCTCGCAGCGCATGGCGGATCTCGAAGAGGACACCTCGCTCTCCGCCGGCTCCTGCTGCGACGCCGAATGACCACTCCCGCCAAAATCTGCGGCGTGATTCTCGCCGCCGGTGCTTCCTCGCGCATGGGCCGCGACAAAGCCCTGCTTCCCTGGCCGCCACAAACTCAGGGACCAGAAACGCTACTCTCGGCAGCCATCATTACACTCAAACCTGTGACCGATGCGGTTCTCGTGGTAGCCGGCCGCAACGCGGAACAACTGACGCCGATTGCGGAGCGATGCGGAGCATTGGTTGTAGTCAATCCGGCCCCGGAACGCGGACAGTTCAGCTCCATGCAGACGGGCCTTCGCGCTGCTCTCGATCATGGCTGCGAAGCAGCGATGATCACGCCAGTCGACTGCCCGCCGTTAAGCCCCGACTCGCTTGCAAAGCTGTGTACCGCGTTTGCAGATGCGGGTTCGCGCGGCGCTTGGGCCGTCGCGCCGGAGAGCGGCGGCCGGCGTGGGCATCCGCTGCTGGCTTCGCGTGAGCTCATCCATGCGTTGCTGGCCGCGCCTGTCACCAGCAATGCGCGCGAGGTCAAGCACGCCCACGCCGAGAAGTTCGAGTACCTGGCCGTGCCTGATCCGCTGCTGCGTGTGGATGTGAATACGCCGGAGGAGTACGCGCGGCTGGCAATGAAGGTCGAATAGTCCAGCGGTCTGCTTTACCCAGGACGCTGCCGACGATAGGCTCATGACGCCACAGAAGAGGGATATGATAACTTGAGGACTTTTTCCAGCTTAAGTATAAGCAAGCGAATGACTCCATCTGAGAAAGAAGATCGCAAGGCAAAGATGACAGGTGCGGCCGACAAATTCTTCTCTGATGTGCAAATCGCGCGCAAAAAGATATTCAAGCGATATCTCATATGGATTCTATGTTTCTTTGCGGGCTTTGCGTGGCGGGTTGTTCAACCATTTCCCGATTGGGTTCTTATGATCGTCTGCCTCGCTTGCGGAGCTGTGCTTTTATCGTCTCCGATTCGGAGGCTGCAAAAGATGCGTTGCCCCTATTGTTATTACCCGGCTCGTGTCACCATATTGCCACTTCGACATTTTAGGTGCATGCATTGCCACCGAAGCATCGGGGAGCGTGGAGGCAAATCAGATGGGCTGGAAAGCGGCCGTGCTTCTCACCAGCAAGGCCAATGCGACCTCTGATCGTAACGACGATCGTGGGCGTATTACCGGCTAACGTGACCTTACACGCCTACTTCCCCGCCACCCGATCAAGCGCTGCTTGCAGAGCATCAATCGCGAGATAGGTGGCGTGCATCGACGCGGGCGGCAAACCGCCTACCTCGCGCAACAGGTCTTCCCTGCTCACCCTGCGCGCTTCGTCTGCCGACCTGCCTCGTACAAGTTCAGTGATCGCCGAGCCGCAGGCCATCGAGGCCACGCAGCCTTTGGCTTGAAATCCAATCGCTGCGATTCTGGTGCCGTCGAGCTTGAGCGTGATTTCGAGGACATCGCCACATGCCGGGTTCTCCACGCGCGCTTTGGCGTCCGGCAATGGAACAGAGCCGGCATTGCGCGGATGCTCGAAATGGTCGAGGAGTTGGGGTGAGTACATCAGAGCATGCCCGAGCGTTCTGGCCAAGGATCTCAATGGAGGGAGGACTATTCCCTCAGCGTCTCAAAACGCATTTGATTGGGCCTCTGCGGCACGGCTCAAGCCGCGCCCTTTCAAAACGCCAATCTCTCTACAGCACCTCGTGCTGCGACGCGGTGGAGCGGGCCTGGTGCGCCTCCACGATCTCCGCCACCAGGAAGATATCGGTCAACAGCGCGCGCAGATGGATCGAGGCGTTCAAGTTGTCGATGAGTTGCGAACCGATGGCCGGCTGCGCCAGCACCAGTTCCACCGCAGCGATCGCATCCTCTGCATCGCGGGCCAGCACCCGGAAGAATTTCTCGTAGGGCGCGGCAGGCGCCAAACCCTCCGACTGCACAACGGCAGCGCCGGCAGCCGCCAGGCCGCGCATGGCTTCAACCGAGCGGGTGAGAAGCTCGCGAAGCTGGCGGCCCTGGGCCGTGCCTGCATCGCTGGCGTGGCCCTGGGCCGCGTAGGAGAGGGTGAATTCGTAGCTTTCTTCGATCGCGTCGGCGAGCGCCTGAAACTCAGTCGGCATCACTTGCAGCAAGGCTCCGTTTCTTCTGCGCGGATCCCTTCACGGCCCAGCGCCGGGGATCGTGCTCCTCAAGATAAAAGTCGCGGCTCATCCAGCCGAAGATCATGGACTTGGTGATGGGCAGCTTCTCCGGGCGAATGCCCATGTAGACGTGCACCATGATCAGCGCGATGAAGCCCACGCCGGCCAACCCGTGCAGCACATACATCGCACCCCAGGTGAAGTCGCTGAACAGGTACGGATTGCGCGTGAAGAACGGCGTATCGACACGCTTGAGCATAAACAGTCCGGTGCCGATGACCGCCAGCCCGGCCAGCATCACCGCTCCATGGTAGAGCTTGTTTTCGAGCGGGTACTTGGCGAAGCGCTCCGGCTTGGGCGCAGGCTTGCCGAAGAAGCGCATCACGCGGTACTTGGCGTCGCGGAGATCGGCCTTGTCCGGCCAGATGGACCAGAAGTCCAGAGCGAACGATGCATGAAAGATGTGAAAGAGGACGGAGACTGTCAGCAGCAGGCCCGCGATCCAGTGGTACATCACCCAGTCGAACTTGACACCGACCTTGGGCAGGAAGGCGGTAATCAGCAGCGCGAACATCGACAGCGCCATGATCCAGTGGAAGAGACGGGCTGCCAGTGAGTGGCGGGGCACGCGCTCCGGCGTTGCGGCCACCTCGGCAGGCGAGAGGCGCGGCTTGTGCTTGGGTGAGACGACCGCGACATAGATGGTGTGCACCACCATGAAGAAGAAGCCGGCGATGATGGCGACCCAGATCAGGGCCCACGCCACATGCAGCGGGACCGACTGGCCCCACGGACTGTTTGCCCAGCTTACGATGCCCATGTCGCCTCCTGTGTACCCGAGATGGCGCGCTTGACCAGGTTGCGCATCAGCGGAATCTTGTACGCATTGAACTGCAACGGCACCGCGCCTTCGACGGCCATCTTACCGGCCATCTCGCCGGTCTCGGGCGTGGCGGACTTGCCGCGCACCGCGGTTTCCACCTTCTTCAGCCGCATGGGCCGCGGAGAAACCGCGTTCACCGCAATGCGGATGTCCTCGATGTTGTTGCCGCTCAGCTTCATCGCCGAAGCCACGTTCATCAGCGGGAAGTCCCACACGTTGCGGTCGCGCACCTTCTCGAAGAAGAACTTCGCGCCCGCGTAGGTGGCGGGAATGCGGATGGCGGTAAGCAGGTCGCCGGGCTGAAGCACGTTGATTTTCGTGATGTCGATATCGGGACCGATGAAGTAGTCCTCGGCATCCATCACCCGCTGCCCCTTGGAGCCCTGCACCAAGAACTTGGCGTCGAGCGCGATCAGCGCCGGCACCGAATCCGAAGGATGCACGGCCACGCAGCGGTCGGCCCCGAAGATAGCGTGCTCGCGGTTGCGGCCCACCGGCGTATCGGCAAAGCAGGTGTCGCCGCCGGCGCGGTAACAGGGCCAGCCGCCGCGGTAGTACCAGCAGCGCACATCCTGCGAGATGTTGCCGCCCAGCGTGCCCTGGTTGCGAATCTGCGGCGAGGCAACCACCGAAACCGCCTCCGCCAGCACACCGTAGTTCTTCTTGATCTCCGGGTGATTGGCGACATCGGTAAGAGTGGTCATGGCGCCGATCTCGAGACCGCCGTCGCTCGTGGTGCGCACGCCGCGCAGCTCATCGATACCGCTCAGGTCCACCAGCACCTGCGGCTTCTTGATGCGGTCCTTGAGCCAGTCGAAGCTATCCAATCCCCCGGCCATCACCCAGGCATCGGAGCCGTTCTCAGCCAGCACGCGCTGCGCCTCGGCGGCCGTGTTCGGCTGCAGAAGATCGAAGGCCGGCATTACATCGCGGAATACTGCCATGGCTCTGTCTCCTTGTCAGATGTGGGCCACAAAGGGATTTTGCATCGGACGCCCCGCTTCATACGAGGTCAGGATCGTATCCAGATACACCGGCACACGCTGGTAGATGTTATCGCCGAGCGCATCGGAGAGCGCATTCAGGATCGAAGCGCATCCGCCTCCCACGGGCGGCTCACCGCAGCCGCGCGCACCCACCGGCGTCTCCGGATCGGGAATGTTCAGCGCGTTCCATTGCATGTCCACCGGCACATCCAGAATGGTCGGAGGCTTGTTGGTATAGAACCGCTCCGCCACCGTCACTCCGTACTGCGGATCGATGACCCACTTCTGCCCGATGGCGTGCGCGATGCCCAGTGTGGAACGGCCCAGCACCTGACCGCCCAGCGCTGCCGGGTGGATCACCGTGCCCACGTCCGCATAACCGAGATAGTCGGTGATGTGGTACTTGCCGGTCTCCAGGTCGGTCTCCACCTCAGCAAAGCATGCCAGGTAGGAGAAGGAATCGCCGTCGTGCTTGTAAGTGTCCTTGGCAGATGCGACCAGGCCCGAACCGGCCAGCGCGGCCACCGATTTCTTGGTGTAGGGGTTCACCTCGGGATTCACGTCGTGGCCGTCGTAGATGCCGCCCAGCTTGACGGCAGCCTGTGCCGCCTGCGCAAAGCTCATGCTCGCCCCGCCGCCCTTGCGCGAGACGCGCATGTTGGCCACCTCGTACTCTTCGGGCTGGCCACCGTGCGTCTTCGCAGCCACTTCCTTGAGGCGCTGCACGCATTCCAGTCCCACCGCATGGCCAGCGCGGGTCATGGCGTGGATGGTCTGGCTGCCGCCGGAGTGACAGGTGTACGGCAAATGCTTCGACGTGTCACCCCAGACGATATCAATGGCATCCCAAGGCACGCCGAGAACCTCCGCGGCGGCGCGATGCACGTCCATGAAGGCTTCCGTGCCCAGGTTGCCGACGCCGGACTGAATCTGGACGCGGCCCGCCGGCGTGATCACAATCAGGCCGTCAAAGCCGGTAGTGCCGCCGTGGTAGCCGCTCAATGCGACTCCCACGCCCCGCACCTTGTTGCCGCTCCGCTTGGTCTGCTTTACCCGCTGCGCCCAGTTGAACTGCTTGGCGCCTTCGTCCAGCGCCTGCTTGAGGAAGCAGCTTGTGACGTAGGCGCGCTTGCCGGTGCGCGGATTCGGCGGACCGTACTCCGCCTTGCCCTCAGGACAGTTCATGCGCCGCAGGGCCACCTGGTCGATGCCGAGCTGGCGCGCGGCCTTGGCCAGGATCGGCTCCATGATTGCCACCGCCTGCATGCCGCCCGGCGCGCTCTGGGCGCTGCGCGGAATCGTGTTGGTGGCCACCGTTACGTTGCGCCAACGCATGGCCGGCGGCTGATAAAGCAGAGAGGCGATCTGGCCGCAGGCCGCGCCGTCGCCGTTGGTTCCGTAAGAGCCGGAGTCGGAGACCAGGAACATGTCTACCGCGGTGATCCGGCCGTCCTTGGCGAAGCCGATCCGGGTGCGGGAGCGAATGCCGGGCCGGGCGCGCCCGATGAAATGCTCGTCCTGGCGGCTGACGCGCATCATCACCGGAGCATTCAGCTTCTTCGAAAGCAGAGCCGGGATCACCAGCGTGAGCGCGCCGGTGATCTTGCTGCCGAAGCCGCCGCCGGTGTATTCGCTGATGAAGACCACTTTGTCTTCGGGCATGTGCATCCAGCGGGCGATCGCCGGAACCGTCTGCATGGTGCTCTGCGTGCCGGTGTAGAGATACAGCTTGCCATTCTGCCAGAAAGCCATGGTGCTGCGCGGCTCCAGGCACTGGTGGCTCACATCCTCGGTCGAAAAGGTCTCGTCCAGCACCAACGCAGCATTTTTGAAACCAGCATCGACGTCGCCGTACGACCATTCGTCGGGTGCGTGGCCCATGGGCAGTTTGCCCTCTTTTTCCGCTGCGAAGTCCTCATCCGTCCACTTCAGGTTGATGAGCTTCGCGCCCTGGCCGGGCGTGTACTTCCAGACATTGCCCTCTTCGCGGGCATTGGCGCTGCCAGGCCGCAGACTATCGAGAGGATCCGTGTTGAACGGCAGCGGCTCCATCTCGATCTCGATCGCCTCGATGGCGTTTGCGGCGGTCAGTTCATCCACCGCAGCCACCGCCAGGATCGGCTCGCCCTGATACATGGGCTCGTCGGCCAGCGCCAGTTCGCTGAACTTGTCGGCGTGAATCATGGTGCCGTTATCGTTCACATAATCGGAGTGGCCGGGGACTTCGTCCGGGGTGAGGATGCCTCGGACACCGGGCATGGCCAGCGCTTTTTCCGCGTTGATGCGCTTGACCCGCGCATGCGGCATGGGGCTCAGCACCAGGCGGCAGACCAGCATGCCCTCGGCACGAAAGTCCTCGGCATACTTCGCCTGTCATGTCACCTT
>JAJZCY010000158.1 GCA_021828835.1 Acidobacteriota bacterium
AGAAAGAAAACTGCATCGGCAAGAAACCAGCCCCACTCCGAGGCGCGGCCGTTCAGCACGATGGCGATGCCGCCCAGCACGGCCACGGGGATCACGCAGATTAAGGCAATTCCCCACCCTGTGGCGAGGCCCAGACCGAACTCTGCGCGCCAGCCTTCGCGGTGGGGCAGGCCCTGATCGGCGATGGGCTGAGCCTGGCGCTGAAACATGATGCCCAGGGCTGCGTAGCCAACCAGCAGCAGGAAGACGAGCATCGCCTGCTCGAGCAGCGGTGACCAGAGCGCGCCCACGAAGCCATCCGCGGAGTGATGGGCGACCGAGCGGGCAAAGAAATAATAGAAGACCGCGACCACAAACAGCAGGTAGGAGCGCAGTTGCCTGCGGCCTCCGGGTGCAGAGGAGGTTGCAGGGCGGGATGCGCGATGGGCGCTTGCCTGATCTTCGGGGAGAAGGCCCAAGAACTCACCTCTGGGCCCGGTCGGCCCTCTGCGGACCGAGCCCGGTCCGGGTCGCTAGGATCCGCGAAGCATTCAGCCCTCGGTATAGCACTTCGCGAGATTACGGAACTTCTGCTGGCGTTGTTCCACCAGCTTCTCTATGGGAGTCGATTTCAGCTCTGCCAGATGCTTCTTGAGAACGGCGCTCAAGGTTGCCGCGCCCGTGGTGCGGTCGGTGTGGATGCCGCCGTCGGGCTCGGGAATGATCTCATCGACGCAGCCCAGTGCGGCCACTTCGGGAGCCGAGATGCGCATGGCTTCCGCGGCTTTCTCTTTGTGCGAGGCGTCGCGCCACATGATGGCGGCGCAGGACTCAGGCGTGATCACGAAGTAGAGAGCGTTTTCGAGAATCAGGACGCGATCAGCGACAGCCAGCGCCAGAGCGCCGCCTGACCCGCCTTCGCCGGTGATGACTGAGATGGTCGGCACGCGCAGCCGAGACATCTCCAGGATGTTGCGGGCGATCGCCTCGGCCTGGCCGCGCTCTTCAGCGCCCAGGCCGGGGAAAGCTCCGGGCAGGTCGATGAAGCTGATGACCGGGCGGCCAAACTTTTCGGCAATCTTCATGCAGCGCAGGGCCTTGCGGTAGCCCTCGGGGTGGGGCATGCCGAAGTTGCGGCGCACGCGTTCTTTGGTGGTGCCGCCCTTACGGTTGCCGATGACCATCACCTCTTCGCCATCGAGCCGTGCCAGGCCGCAGGCCACCGCCTCATCGTCGCCGAAGGCCCGATCTCCGTGAATCTCGCTGAAGTCGGTAAAGATCCGTTCGATGAATTCCATCGGATAGGGCCGCTGCGGATGTCGTGCCCGTTCAATTCGGGCCCAGGCCGGCGAAACCGCCGGCGAATGATGGGAGCTCGCTGTCTCTTGTTCGCTCATTCTGCATTCATCCCGCGCTTTGGTGGTGCAACGCGGCGGCCGTCCTGGCCTCCTAGAGATTCTAAGCTGCAAGGGCGGCCTCGACAAAGGACATCGGAGGAAATCGGTCTACGGAAAGGCCGGAAAGGTGGGAGAAGAGGGTTGCGGCAATTGCGGAAGCGCCGGCGGATGCGACATGCGATAGGCGCCCCAGGCAGCAAAACCAGCCGCTGCTGCGATTCCGGCGATGATAAAGATCTTCTCTGACCTGGGCATGCTCGAGTTTTTCCGAATGGCTTTGTCCTGCTCGGCGGTAAGCGGCTGCCCCGCCACGGAGCCTAACTTGTCGACGAGCACCGCCACCGATTCATCGAAGCCCCGATCGCGGCTCTTCTGCGTCCCGAACGCCCGCACGTTCGCGCTGGTGGTCCACAGAACCGCCTGGGTTTTCGGATCTAAAACGCGAAGGATGAGCTGCGGATTGTATTGCACGTTGTCCCAGTCACCCACGGCGGGAGCGATGGCCCGGATCTCGAAGATCAGATCCGCCTGGGCGGGCTCATCGACAAGCTGAAACCGGCCGGTTTGTTGAAGATCGGCATACAAGGTGTTGTAAGCGCGATCCGGTCCGCCGGTGAAGATCTGGAAATAGTTGCTGCCGCCGCCATTGGAGACGAAGACGCGCTGACCGGAGCGAATCTGCGGCGGTACGGGAGCGGCGGATGCAGGCGCAGGCTGTTGCGCGGATGCAGAAGGAATCAACACGAGCAGCCATGCGAGGACAAGGCAAAGGATTCTTCTACTGCAGTCAGTCATAAGCTGGCCCAGCCGATTTGATTTGTGATCCGCCCTGATAAACACGAATTCCAACGCAGAGTTTCTGCGATCGTCCACTCTTTCATGGCAAACCTGCGCCATTGGAGTGTCCGGACCGCTGAGCCGCGAGGCGGCTGATCTTGCCGGTCTCCTTCACCATTTCGTGCACCGCGAAGCCTTTTTCTGCCAAGGCGCCGGTGGGGCAGGACTGAATACACTTTCCGCAGCTTGTACAGTTTTCCGCCGCGCCCCAATCGTCCTTGAGGTCGCAGACGATGCGGGAGTGGATCCCGCGGCCGGCGACCTCCCACACACGCGCGCCCTCCACTTCTGCGCAGGTTCGCACGCAGCGGGTACATAGAATGCAGCGGTTGTGATCGAGCACAAAGCGGGGATGAGTCATGTCCACGGGCATGCGTGGATTGTTATAGGCGTAGCGCACATGCGTGATGCCCAACTCCTGCGCCAAATCCTGCAACTCGCAATGGCCGTTCGAGACGCAGGACGAGCAAACATGGTTGCGCTCGACCAGAAGCAGCTCGACTGCGAGGCGCCGGTACAGTTCCAGTTTGGCGGAGACGGTGATGATCGACATGCCCTCCTGCATGGGCGTAGTACAGGACGGCAGCAGGCGGCCGGTGCCGGCCAGTTCCACGATGCAGACGCGGCATGCGCCGACCGGGCTCAGACCTTTGAGATAGCAGAGGGTAGGAATGTTCTTCCCGGCGGCGCGGGCCACTTCCAAAATGGATTGCCCTTCCTGCGCGGCGATCAGCTCGCCATCGATCCGGACTGAGATGGTTTTGGTCGGCAAGGTGTTCTCCTTTCTCCCTGGTGGCTATCGCGCGCTGACCACGGTTCGCAGATCGCAGCGCAGGCAGCGGCGGGACTCATCCATCGCATCCTGTGCGGTAAGCCCGGCGACAACCTCTTGCTGCGATTGGACACGGACGGCGGCAGCCAGCGGATGGGCGGCATGGCGGCGGCTGAGGCGCGGTTCTGGCGGCGCCTGACTGCCGTAGTGAAACTCCGGAAAGAGCTGCTCCCAGCGTCGCGCGCCCATCAAGCGTTCATCGATATTCATGGCGGCCTGCTTGCCGGAGCCCATGGCATTGGATACGTTGGAAGCGCCGGTGATCACGTCGCCGCCGGCGTAAAAGTTGGCGCGGCTCGTCTCGTAGGTGTAGCGGTCCGCAACAATGGTGCCGGACTCTTTGAGCTCCAGGCCTGAAGCGCGGCAGAAATCCAGATCGAAGGTTTCGCCTACGGCCAGGATCACGTTGTCGCACTCGTAGCGCTGCACTTCATCGGTAGGGATGGGCCGGCGGCGGCCGGACTTGTCATACTCGCCGAGGCGCGTCTTCACGATCTCAATGCCTTTGACGTTCCCCTTGGCATCGCCGAGGATACGGTGCGGCGCGGCAAGAAAGACGATCCGCACGCCCTCTTCTTCGGCCGCCTGAATCTCCTCATCGATAGCGGGCATATCCTTTCGTTCGCGACGGTAAAGGATAGTGGGCCGTGCGCCCATGCGCAGCACCTGGCGGGCGGAGTCGATGGCCGCGTTGCCGCCACCCACGATGGCCACGCGCGAGCCCACCAGGATCTCTTCATGCCGGGCGAGCGCTTCCAGAAACTGCAATGCGGGATACACGCCCCGCAGCTCCGTGCCCGCGAGATAGAGCCACGACTCCTTCCATGTGCCGATGGCCAGAAAGACGGCGTCGAATTGGTCGGCTAGATCATTGAGGTCCACATCGATGCCCACGCGAGTATTGAAGCGCATCGTGACACCGGCGCGCTCAATCAACTCGAGCTCTCGATGCAGCACCGATTTGGGCAGGCGGTACTCAGGAATGGCAAACCGCAGCATGCCGCCGGCCTCGCTATGCTCTTCAAAGATGGTGACTTCGTGGCCGAGCATGGCGAGATAGAACGCTGCGGTGAGGCCGGTGGGGCCGGCTCCGGCCACTGCGATCTTGTGGCCGGTGGCAGGCAGGCGGCGCGCCAGAACCCGCTCTACCAGCGGCTCGAAGCGGTCTGTCTGGTAGATGGAATCGGCGATGAAGCGATGCACATCGCGAATGTTCAGCGGCTCATCGAACGATTGCCGGCGGCAGCGGTTGTCGCAGGGATGCTGGCAGACGCGTCCCGTGGATGCCGGCAGCGGATTGTCGAGCACCACGGAGACGAAGGCGTCCTCCAGGCGGCCTTCCTGATAGAGCGTGAGAAAACGGGGGATGTTCATGTGGAGCGGACAACTGTTCTCGCAGGGTGAGAAGGTCAGCTCCTGGCATACGCCGGCGAGGCAACGATGGGCCACGATGTGGTCCTCGTACTCCTCGCGGAAGTGGCGTAGCGTCGTGAGCACAGGATTCGGAGCGGACTGGCCGAGGCCGCAGAGCGAACTTTCGCGCACCATGCGGCACAGTTCATCAAGCTTTTCCATCAGTTCGTGCGTACCATTGCCGCGGGTGATGGCATTGAGGATGCGCAGGGCTTTATCGAGGCCCACTCGGCAGGGCACGCATTTGCCGCAGGATTCCGGGTGGGTGAACTCGACGAAGTAGCGGGCCACATCGACCATGCAATTGTCTTCGTCCATCACCACCATGCCGCCGGATCCCATGATGGAGCCGAGTTGGGCCAGGCTCTCGTAATCCACCGGCGTGTCCAACATGGTGGCCGGAATACATCCTCCGGAGGGCCCGCCGGTCTGCACCGCCTTGATGCGACGTCCGTTGACCGGCCCCTCGCCAGCGTCGAAGATAAAGCTCTTGAGGGGCGTGCCCAGCGGCATCTCGACGAGTCCGGTGTTGTGGATCTTGCCCACCAGTGAGAAGACTTTGGTGCCGGGACTTTTGGCGCTCCCCGTCTCCGCAAACCACGATGCGCCACGGGTGATGATGGGCGCGATGTTGTACCAGGTCTCGACATTGTTGATGTTGGTGGGCTGCCCGAAGAGGCCGTGCTGAGCCGGGTACGGTGGCCGTGGGCGCGGCCTGCCAGCGTGGCCTTCCAGAGATGCGATCATGGCCGTCTCTTCGCCGCAAACGAATGCGCCGGCGCCTTCCACGATCTGAATATCGAAGTTGAAGCCGCGGCCGAGAATGTTGGCCCCCTGCAAGCCGTACTCCCTGGCCTGCTCGATGGCCCGTTTGAGCCGGCTGACCGCAAGCGGATACTCGGCGCGCACGTAGATGATGCCGTCGGTAGCGCCGGTGGCGTAGGCGCCGATGAGCATGCCTTCGAGCAGCGAGTGCGGATCACCCTCGATTTCATTGCGATTCATGAAGGCGCCGGGATCGCCCTCGTCGGCATTGCAGATCAGGTACTTGGAATCCGCTTTGGCTTTCGCCAGGAAGTCCCACTTGTTGCCGGTGAGGAATCCAGCGCCGCCGCGGCCGCGCAGACGCGCCGCCTTGATCTGCTCGATGACCGTTTCGGGGCGGCCATCGATGAGCACCTTGTAGAGCGCCTGATAGCCACCCACGCCGATGAACTCTTCGATATCGGAGGGATTGATGAGGCCGCAGTTGCGCAGCACGATCTTCATCTGTCCTTTGAAGAACGGAATGGCGTTCCAGAGCGGAATCTCCGGATAGCCCTGGCCGTAGCGCACGTGTCCGGTGATGTGGTCCCATTCCTCGATCTTGCAGAAGATGAGATCGGCGGGCATGACACCGGAGGGGACGCCTTCGAGGATGCGGGCGGCGTCATTGGACTGGACGCGGGAGAGCACGACGGCCGGATAACCGGGCAGTCGCACGCTCACCAGCGGCTCCAGGAAGCAGGAGCCGAAACAGCCGACGGGGACCAGCATCACGTCGAGACCGCTGCGGTCAATGGCGGTGTTCAGCGCGTGATAGACCTCTTCGGCGTCGTTGCCCTGGCCGCAGGTCCCCATGCTCACAGTGATGCGCGGAATGGGGGGCGTCAGCCTGGCAAGTCCGGTTTCGCGAACGGCATTAAAGATGCCGATGTCCTCGATGCGCAGCATCACTTCCTCCCTTCCGCAGCAGGGGTAGACTGCCCTGGTTGAGAAGAAGCGATTGCGCTGAGGGGCTGCGGGAGCTTGGCGCTCATGCCGTCTCGCGATTTAGGCGCCTGTGTAAGTGCCTTCACTTCCCGCTGCAGGGTGCGCTCGTTGACATGACTCAGTATGTGGTGATTGACCTCGACGACCGGGGCCAAGGCGCACTGGCCGAAGCAGGCAACGGTGCGGATGGTGAAGCGATTGTCGGCTGTAGTGAGGGCAAGCTTGTCTGACTCTTTGGCTTCGCCGGATTCATGCTCGCTCAATCCCAGGTCGAGGAGGAGCTTCTCCAGCAGTGCCCGCGAACCGCGGGTGTGGCAGGCGGTGCCGCGGCAGACGCAGATCACGTTGTCGCCCTGCGGATCGAGATTGAACAGCGAATAGAAGGTAGCAGCGCTATAGACGGTCGAAGGCGGGACGCCGGTGCGTTCGGAGATGTAGCGCAGCGCCGCCATCGACAGATAGCGGCGCGCATCGGCTGCCTGCACATCCTCCAGGATCCCGAGGAGCGCGCCGGGGCGATGGGCGTAACGCGCGACTGCCTGGTCGATGAGGAGCTTCTGGGGGCCATCCAGCCTCAGGGGTTCGGATATCTGAGTGGACATAGATCCTCTCCGCCGGCGCGGCAATGGGCCGCCGCCGCACAGTTCAGGAGCTTTGTGGAAAGAGAGAAAGAGGAACAGGGAATGGGCGCCCGCCGATGAGGAGCAGAAGGGGCGGCACACTGGATAACGCGGCCGGGACATAACAGCACCGTAGAGCCTTCTCCCCGGAGAGTGTCCGTAGGGAATCGTGTTCCCGATCAGGATTCTCCGATGTGCCTGATGTCACATCGAACTGTGACCGCGGCGACCCGCAGCGGATGGATGAGCACGAGCGCAGCCAGCACGGCTGGAGTTCGTGGTCGCATGCCCGGTGCTTGAGGAGGGAGAAAGGAGGTTGGGACGGCCCCTGGAGGTCGTCCCAAGCTATTCAGCGTCTTCGGGGGTATCGAGTGCTTCGGTTAACGGTTCTTCGGGCGATGCCGGCGCAGGAGCCAATTGATCGACGCGATAGCCCACCGACTCAAGTTCGGCGAGCGCCGCGTCCACCTGGAGGTTCAGATTGGCGACCTGCGCACGATCCGGGGTGGGCCGGGCAGCAACTTCTAGCAGGGAAGGCATGAGCAGCCACCACAGCAGTTCCTCGTAGCGTTCCCGGATCGCGTAGCTGCGCCCTTCCCCCTCGTGAATGCCGCAGAGCCAGCGCACGTCGGGATCGGACCAGAGACCGGGCGGGATACCGAAGCCGGGCTCCTTCTGCTCCGCTGCGGTGGGAGGCAGGGTGGGCTCGGGCTCTTTGCCTTGAGTCTCCTCAAGCGAGGCATCGCCGGTGGGCGCGGGCTCGCGCGGCTGCACGATTCCTCCGGCGGGCAGAGTATCCGGCGTCAGGGGTGCGGCGGGAGCCGGTTCCCTTCCCGCCCCAGCCTCAACGAGCAGACCGACCTTGATGCGCGCAGCGGCACGCCAGCTCTCCTCGCCCTCATAGCCAAGGGCTGCGAAGGCATGCGCCAGCGGCTCGCGCAGGCGCAGACGATCAAACAGATCGAGCGCGATAGCTTCCGGAGTACTGCTTTCGAGCGATTCGGCCAGCAGGTGCAGCACGCACCAGGCAAGCAGCGGACCCCACATCGCCGTGGCGGTGACCTGTGGGCTGGGATTAGGCAGCGTGCGGCGCGCCGCGGCCGTCCAGGGCGCCGGGAAGAGCGCTTCGATGACGGGCAGACGCATCGCGGCGCGCAAAGCATCCCGGAACCCGTCGGCCATCACAGCGATTTCGGCAGGATGTGCGGCGCGGCCAGGTAGATTCTCACGGCCTACGCGCGTAACGTAGGCCTCCTGGGCCACGCGCAGGAATTTCTCAACTTGCACCCAGGTATGTTCGAGGAAGTTCTTGCGTTCACGCTCGATCTTGCGATTGGCCGTGGCAGCGAGAGCGCGGGGGGGGGCCGCCACATCGGCAAAGGCGCGGACGGTGGCGGGCTGGAGCACGTGACGCAAGGCATCGTGCACCGGTTGCAGCTCCAGGGCAATGAGCTCATCGCGCAGGTTTTGTACGCCGCGGCCGTTGAGCCGGTCGGCCAGCCGGTCCCAAGGCTCCTCGGCGCTCGGCCTCAATTCCCGCCAATCGAGATAGACGTGGCACTGGTAGGCGCGAAGATCGAAGCGAAGACCGCGCTCGAAGTCGCTCACGCGGCGCAGATATTCGAGGCCGGTAATGGAATCGCGCCAGGCGACGATCATGTTGTGATCGCCGCTGAGGCCAAGCCCCTCGTGCAGGCGCCGCTGGCGCAGACCACCCGATCCCTTATCTGCATAGGCGGCGGAGAAGTCGATGGTGCCGTGGGCCTCGCCATAGCGGTTGTTGTAGACCACCAGCGCGCGTTGATCGTCTTTGAGGTTGGAGTAGGCGAAGACATTTTCGTCCACCGAGCCGTTGTCGTTGAAGAAGTCGTAGAGCAGGAAGTTGGCGCTTTCCGCGAAGAGCCAGCGGCGCTTGAGCAGGGGCGCAATCTCGCGGTCGTGGCGCTCTACCAGCCAGGGGTCAGGATCTTCCTGGTAACGCGGCCAGCGATATTCCATGCCGTACTTTTCGGTATAGCCTTCGATCTGGCCGTGGCCAAACATGGGCAGCCCGGGCAGCGTGGACATCATCACCGCGACGCCGAAGCACTTGTCGCCCTTGCCGAACTGATCGATGGCGGTGCGCTCGTCGGGATTGCTCATGAAGTTCACGTAGCGCTTCATGATGTCGGGATCGAACTCCAGCGTGTTCTTCAGTACGGAGCGGTACTTGGCGTTGTCCTCGTCGCGCAGCATCACCATGAAGGCGCTGTTGTAGACGCGATGCATGCCGAGGGTACGGACGAAGTAGCCCTCCATGAGCCAGAAGGCCTCGGCCAGGAGCAGCGTGCCGGGGACCTCCGCGGCCACGCGATCAACCACCTCGCGCCAGAACTCATGGGGCATGTGCTGGTCGAACTCCTGCTGGCTCATGCTGTACTCGGCGCGCGAGGGAATGGCGCCGCTGTGGCCGGGCCCTGGGAACCAGAGGCGGTGAAAATGGCGCTTGGCGAGCGTCATGGCCGCATCAAAACGGATCACCGGAAACAGCCGCGCGACATGCAGGATGGTCTGGATCACCTGCTCGCGCACCGCGGCGTTGAGGTAATCGAGCTGGGCGGTGTCATTCCAGGGGAAGCTGGTGCCGTCG
>JAJZCY010000159.1 GCA_021828835.1 Acidobacteriota bacterium
GTGTGCCATCCCTTACCTTTACCCGGTTCCGGCCCTTCTGGTCCTCAGCGATATTGCCGGTTCCGAACCCTGCCCATCGGGGTGGAGGTGGAGATCCCTTTCACTCTCCAACAGGCCTCGCAACAAGGGTTGAATTGAGTGTGCCCCAGGCAAGGGGAAACTGAATGTGATGAGCCTCACGTCCCTGAGAAGCGCGCCTTATCCCTGTGATGACGAGCACAAAAAGCGCGCGGCCGCATGCTTCTATCGTCTTCTCTACAAACTAATTCCAAACCGCCCCCGAGTTAGTTGCGTGTGTGACGAACATCACCGCTTGAATCTCCTGCGTAGAACTACGCTCACCAGTAAGTAGTGATGCTCCGCACAGTTTCCAATCTCTTCGAGTTACAACCTCGAAAGATATGTGATCTGGAGCAAGAGCATCGAAGGTGAATTTTTCATGCATACAAAAAGGCCTGTAACGCGACTGCCGATCGATGCGGTTCCGGGATTCCTACCGGATCTGCGAGCAATCTGGATTCTGCTGCTGGGCGCAGGCATTCTATGCGCCTCCGCACTGGCTGCACCCGGCCCGAAGCCCCAGGCATTGAAGGCTCCGGCAAAGGCGCCTGCGGCTTCCGATTTTGTGGGCCCTGAAACCTGCGCCACCTGTCACGAGGCGGTCGCCAAAGGGTTCGCCAATAATCCTCATTCCAAGATGGTGCTGATGCACGGCGACAAGGGCATCACCTGCGAAAACTGCCATGGCCCGGGCAAGGCCCACGTAGAAGGCGGCGGCGACGTCACCAAGATCTTCAATCCCGCCAAGGCGCCGGCCCAGCAGGTGGTGGCCACCTGCGAGAAGTGCCACGCCGGCACCCACCCCAACTTCGACCGCTCGCCGCACGCCAAGGCGGGGCTGAGCTGCATCAGCTGTCACAGCGTGCACCAGAGCAAAGCCAACACCAAGCTGCTGAAGGCTTCGCAGCCGGCGCTCTGCTACCAGTGCCACACTGATCTGAAGGCGCAGTTGCACATGCCCTTCCATCACCCCGTCAATGAGGGTGTGGTGAGTTGCAGCGACTGTCATGATGTGCACGGCACCTTCCAGCCCAACAACCTGCGCAACACCGCGGACCAGAACATGATCTGCGTCAAGTGCCATACCGATGTGCGCGGTCCGTTCGTGTATGAGCACATGCCGGTCAAGGCAGAGGGATGTCTGGCCTGCCACTCGCCGCACGGCTCGCAGAACGCCCGCCTCCTCAACATGCCCAACATCAATGTGCTGTGCAACCAGTGCCACAGCGCCGTCGGCGCCGACACGGTTCACGGCCAGGGGCAGGGGTCGTCGGACAGCGTCCCGTGTACGAGCTGCCATACCTACATTCACGGCTCGAACATCAACCCGGCATTTCTCAGGTAGGGATACGGCCGCGCTGCAGGCGCGGCCTGTTCCGAGCATTGGTTTAGCACGATTCACGTTTTGGTGAGGAAGGTTCTTAAGCGAGGCTTCATATGAAGAACATTGGCTGGATTTCCAGATTTTTAATGCAGCCATCTGCCGCCCCGGCACGGGCCAAAGCCCGTCAGGCGACGGGTGTGCTGGCCGCCGCGCTCCTGCTGGTCGCGGCCGGTTACGCCAGCGCCCAGGATGCGGCCGCGGCATTGGCTCCCACCTCGGGAGCGCAGATGTCCATTCCGCAGGGCTACGCTGCACACTACTCCATCGACATGGGCGGACGCATGACCAATCAGATTGGCAGCGGCGCCATGTACGACACCCTGGTGAATTACCAATCGGGCCCCCGCGTGCTCGGCGAAAGCTTTGAGATGCACGCGCTGCCCTCCAACAAACACACCCTGGTCGACAATCTCTCCGCCTTCGGCAGCGGCTTCGGCGGCGATCCGTATAACTTCGCCAAGATGGACGTCTCCAAGGGAAATATCTACGAGTTTTCGGCTAACTTCCGGCGCGACCGCAGGTACTTCGACTATGACCTGCTGGGCAATCCCGGAATTCCTACCGGCTTCTCGATTCCCATCAGCGGCTCTTCCACTCCGTATGCCTGGCCGCAGGTCAACCAGTCTCCGTTCCTCTTCAACACCGTGCGGCGGATGACCAACACCTATCTCACCCTCTATCCGCTGTCCAAGGTGACCTTCCGCTTCGGGTATTCGCAGAACATCTTCCAGGGCCCCAGCCTGACGCCCAGCGGCAATTCGGTGTCGGGACAGGAAGTCATCCTCCAGGAATACCAGCGCAACAGCACCGACGACTTCATGGGCGCGATCGATTGGAAGCCGGTGCGTGATACCAAGCTCACCTTCGAGGAGCAAATCGACCACTACAAAGGCGATTCCTACTTCACCATGGCTCCGCAGTACCTGACTGTGCAGGAGTCGGACGGAACCAAGGTCGCCCTGTTGAGCAGCTATCAAAACTTCGTGCCCTACGGTTACACCGCCTCGGGTGCCTACAGCCCGAGCAGCGTGTGCAGCAGCGCCGTGGGCTCCTCCATCCTCTATGCCAATCCCAAGGGCGGCCTGCCCATCATCGACCCGGCATGTAACGTCATCACCCGTTACTTCCGCTCCCAGCCCACCCGCGAGATCTTCCCCACGGAGATCTTCCGGCTGCAAAGCACGAGTATCAAGAACATTGCGATGAACGGCGACGTTCGCTATACCAAGGCGAACATGAACCTGCCGAACTACTACGATGACTTCCAGGGCTTGAGCAAGACCACTCGTGAACTCGCTTACACCGCCTTCGCGAACGCCAAGCGGGACGTCATCGCGGTCGATTACGGCATCGTGTGGCAGGCAAGCAGCAAGATCAGCCTCTCCGATCAGCTGACTTACTCCAACGTTCATCAGCCCGGAACCGCCGAGTTCACCAGCGGCACCACTGTTTCCATCGCGTCGGGCCCCGGTACCATCTACAACGTCACGGGCTTGACCTCCAAGACCGTGACCACCGGCGGCGGACCCTTCGGCCACAGCGGCCCGGCCATCGGCACCCCGCAGTTTAACTACTTCGGCCAGAAGTTTGCCATCAACAACGCGACCGTGACCTGGGATGCGACGGCGCGGTCTACCTTCTCCCTGACCTACCGCTATAGCTCCCACACCATCGCCGAAGGCTCGCCCAACAACACGTCCTCGCAGACGGGAGAAGAGCTCTTCACCATCGATGAGAACGGCGCCATCTTTACCGCGGCCCTGCACCCCACCAACCAGTGGGACATCAACGGCTCGATCGAAGCGCTCTACGACAACAACGTTCTGACGCCGGTGATGCCGCGGCAAACCAGGATCTACCGGGTGCATACCATCTACCGGCCCAAGACCTGGGCCACCATCTCCGGTGTCTATAACGACCAGGAGCACCACGACAACACCAACAACACCGGGACTCCGTCCGCCGTCGGTCCGCTGGAGCACGTCGATTACAACCGCTTCTTCGACGTCAGTGCGGCCCTCTATCCCAACGAGCACTATGGGATAGACCTGACCTATGGCTACAACGCCGTCTACGCCTCCACCAACGCTTGCTTCCAGGGTGCGGCGACGACGATGCCGGGCGGGGCGGTTGCGCCCGCGGCTGCCATCCCGAGCGGAAACCTGTGTGCGCCGGTCTCCGCTGGTTTCGGGTCCAACAATGTTCTCTTTGGGCCGACCAAGGACTTTGAGGACACTCCCACCCAGTTCGGATCGGTGGCTCTGGCTCTCTCGCCAGTCGACAGAATCCACTCCAACCTCGGCTACCGCGTCAACTCCGTGAACGGCAGCCGGCTCTTCACCGATGCAGGAGATGTCAATGGCACGGTCGTCAACACCTACCAGACGCCCTTTGTGAACGTCGCATGGACAGTTCACAAGGGATTCATCTGGCGGGCTGAATATGACTACTTCGGATATGGCGAGGGTGGCCGCTCCGGCGCCCAATACTGCAATGTCAATCCTGGCCTCGCTGTCGGTACCGCAGGTCCCGTGCCGGTTGTGCCGTGCAGTTCAGTGCCGAATACCGCCATGTCCTCCACGACGCCGGTCTACGGCTTTACGGCGCCGCGCAACTTCCATGCCAACAACGTCCTGCTCGGCTTCCACTACGAGTTCTAATCGGGCGTTCCAAAGGGGTGGACTCGGGTCTGGGAGCTTGAATTGGTCCACCCCTCCTTTTCCCAGACCGGCAGGGAAGCGGGCAAGTTACAATGGACGCTTCACAGACAAGCGCAAGCCAACCAGTTCTCCTGCAACCGGCGTTCGAACGCAGGCTGCCCGGGAAGGTGCAAGGAGCACGAGCATGAGCAAGAGGAATCGGTGGGCGACGGCCGTCGCCGTTGCGGTTCTCATGGCCGGAGTCATGGCCTTCGCGCAGGCGCAGGGCGCGGCAACCTATAAGGCGCGCTGCCAGATGTGCCACGGCATGCAGGGCAATCCTAACCCAGGCATCGCCAAGGCCATGGGCGTCCGATCGGCTAAGGATCCCGCCGTCAAGAGCATGAGCGAAGCCAAAATGATTGAGGAAACAACCAACGGCAAAGGAAAGATGCCGGCCTTCAAGGGCAAGCTCACTGAAGCGCAAATTAAAGACGCGGTGACTTACTTCCGTACGTTTTCGAAGTAACATCGGGAGCAAGGGAAACTGGCCGGCGGCCGCGCAAGAGTAACTTAGGCCGTCACCCAGCAGCCACTGCCAAACAAACACAAGTGTTGCGAACTCGGAAGGGCGCGTACGAGTTGTCCGGCCGGGAAATCTCTCAAGGAGTCAGACAATGAGGAAATGCATTCGTACTTCCGCGATTGTGGCGCTGGCGCTTTCCATGGCCGGTGCGACGAGCTTCGCCCAGTCCTCGGGCGAGGCCATCTACAAGGCCAAGTGCCAGATGTGCCACGGCGCCACCGGCACCCCCAATCCAGGCATGGCCAAGATGATGGGCATCAAGGCTGTCACCGACCCAGCGGTCAAGAAGCTGACTCTGGCCCAGGTCGAAGCCACCGTCAAGAATGGCAAGAACAAGATGCGCCCGATCTCCGGCCTGAGCGACGCCCAGGTGAAGGCGGTTGCCGAGTATTTCAAGTCCCTCAAGTAAGGCGGGGCCGACCAGAGTTAGTTACAGGCCCGCCCTCCCGGCGGGCCTCTTCACGCGGGGGCATGTGTGTCTTCCTTTGAGAGATTTCGCGAGCACTGGCTGAGGCCGGCGCTCTACTTCGGTAACAATCCCATCAGCTTGGCCGGCGGTGCCATCACCACCGCATCGGCCGCCACCATGCTCAGCTACTGGGCTTTGGAGATCTTCGGACGGGTCTCCGCCAACCCGTACCTGGGCATTATCTTCTTCCTGATTCTGCCGGCTCTGTTCGTGCTCGGCCTGGTGCTGATCCCCATCGGCATCTTCGTGCGCAGGCGCAAACTGGCGCTGGCTGGCGCACTCCCTCCCGAGTACCCCCGCATCGATCTCAACGACCCGATCTTCCGTCACGGCCTGGACATTGTGCTGGTGGCCACGGTAGTCAACCTCCTGGTTGTCGGCACCGCCAGCTACCGCGGCGCCGCCTACATGGATTCGCCCGAGTTCTGCGGCCAGTCCTGTCACGTCATGAAGCCGGAGTTCACCGCCTACAAGATCTCGCCGCACTCCCACGTGGAGTGCGTCGCCTGCCACATCGGTTCCGGCGCGGAAGCCTATTTCAGTGCAAAGGTGAATGGCACCAAGCAGCTCATCGAAGTCACCCTCCGCCCCGTCGCGCCCCTGGCGCCCAAGCTCATTCCCACTTATCCCACGCCCATTCCGTCTCCGGTAACCAGCCTGCGCCCCGCGCGCTACACATGCGAAGGTTGTCATACTCCCACCCGCTTCGACGGCGACAAGCTGCTGGTCAAGTCGGCGTTCGCCGATGATGAGCAGAACACCGAGACCCAGACCGTGCTGATCCTGCACCTCGGCGGCGAGGACTCCCTCTCCCATCGCACCGGCATCCACGGCGTGCACCTCGGCCACATCGAGTACGTCACCACCGACCCCACCCGCACCACCATCCCCTGGGTACAGCGCACCAACCCCGACGGCAGCCTGACCACCTTTGTCGCCTCGGCGCTCAACGGCGCCAAGCCCCAAGGCGAACTGCGGACCATGGACTGCATCGACTGCCACAACCGCGCCGCTCACACCTTTGTCACCGCCACTGAAGCCATCAACAGCGCCATGGCCGACGGCGCCATCAGCCCCAGCCTTCCCTGGGTCCACAAGGAAGGCCTGCAACTGCTCAAGGCCACCTACACCAGCCAGTCGCAGGCCGGCGCTGAGATTCCGCGTCAGCTCCAGTCCTTCTATCAGCAGAGCGATCCCGGCGTGCTGCAAACCAAAGCCGCGCTGGTTCAGGCCGCCGCCACGGAACTGGTCAGGCTCTACGATGAGAACGTGTTTCCTTCCATGAAGGTCACCTGGGGCACGCATCCCAACCACATCGGCCACCAGGAGTATCCGGGCTGCTTCCGCTGCCACGATGGCGACCACGTCACCAAGGACGGCAGTTCCATCACCCAGGACTGCGCCGCCTGCCATAACCTGCTGGCCGTCGAAGAAGCCAAGCCCAAAGTCCTGGCCGACCTCGGCATTCAACAGCAGTAGCGGTCCCTGTCAGCCCCGCAAAGCCTGACCGCACCAGCTTGGGGCGTTCTCCTCCAGAGAGCGCCCCGAATCTTTCTTCCCGCCATCCGCGCGCCTTCACCGCTCCGGCCATCTCGCCGGAAATACCGCTCCCGCCTCTTCCGGAGTCAGGTTCACCTCCAGGGCCTCCGCCGCAGCTGCCAGCGCCGGATCACGGCCGCTAACCAGATCGCTGGCGCTTGGCAGAATACGCCGATCCGGCACAACGCCATTTCCCTCCAGGCTCTGACCGTCGGCCATGCGGATCTCCCCCTCGGAGACCACCGCTCCATACATGACCACACGGGCAAGCCCGACTTGATGCATGTACTGCCGTGCCGCCATCACCCGGCCTGCGCTCTTGTCGCCAAACACTAGGCCTCGCCCTTCGATCTGCATGATCCGCGCAAACACTTCCGCTGCAGACGTGGATTCGCCGTCGATCAACACCGCCAACTTCCCGGGAAACACAAGCCCGCGCGGTTCCGCCACCATGGGCGAGATAGTGCGGCTGTTCACAATCTCGCCGATCGTGATCTTTCCCGCAAAGACGCTTCCCACCAACTCCTGCAGGGTCGTCAGGCTGCCACCCGCATCCCCGCGCAGATCCAGAATCACGGCCGAATGCCTTCGCATCCTGTGCACCAGTGCCGATAACTCTGAGTTCGAGAGTTCCAGTACCGGAATTCTTATGATCAGCAGTCCATTTCCGCGTTCCACATATATGGGGCGGGCAGAGTCCTGCCTGGATTCCGTTGCCCGTCTCGAGCGGAAGAGCGCATCGCCCGCCTCGTCGTTGCCTGCGGCAATCTGGTGAATACTGGCGTCCACCTCGATCCTCCGCACCATGCCTCCGGCCGGACGAACCGCGAGCTTTAAGCTGAGCTGCGGCTGGAGCTTCCAAAACAGATCTTTCATCTTCCAGATGTCGCCGCGTGTCGGCGCATATCCGTCCAGCGTCAGGATCTCGTCGCCCGCCTTCAGACCCTTGCGCGCCGCATCGCTTCCCGGCCGCACCCGCGTGGCAAAGCAGCGCTCCCCGATCATCTCCATCTCAAACCCGTAGTCGTGCCGATAAGGGCGCGCTGGTGGCAGGAAATAGGTATGCGAGTCGTTGAGGCTGTCCAGCAGGGCGGCGATGTGCGAGAGGGCTTCGTTCATCGAGCCTGCCTTGCTGATCTCTTGGATGGTCGCGCGCACCCTCGCCTTCCAGCCGCTGTCCAGCGCCAGCGGATCGAAGTAGTGTTGCTTCACATCCTCCGTCACATCCCGAAGCATCGCTTGCGCCAGCCACCGTTCTGCGCCTGAATACTGTTGCGGGTTGCAGGTGGGCGCAGCGCCGCAAAGTGCCAGCGCCACCGTGGCCGTTCGCAAAACCCAGCCCCGCGCGCACAACAACTCTGCTTCCCGGCTTGCAGCCAGTGATTGGACAGAAGCTCATTTGCTTCTCCTCAGAGGAGAAACGAGGAATGACGACCGCAGGAAATGCGGCAAGTCTAGCACGGAGAAACTGTGGACAAGCGAGAAAATTTGTCGTGAATCTCTCCTGACTGGCGCGCATTCCCCGGCTTCGCAACCGCAACTCCACGCGCCTCCACTCCCGGCCGCCCGCGTTTGCTCCCTGATTTGCACAGCCCCCGCCGCCGCAGTGCCTCTTCACCCTTGCAAACCCATGCTCCAAACCACCCTGGGAGCTATACAATCAGGGCGAAGCACACAGAATGACCATCTCACCGTCCCCAAAAGGGTCAGGTGCAAATTCGCTCCCCCGGCGAAGATGGGAAGAGGTCCCATTTGGATCGGAGGAGAGGTTGCGCCCGCACACCGGCGTGTGCGGCGAGGATCATGAGTACGAGACGAAGCGTGCGTTGGCTGCTTGCCCTTGTCGTGGTTTTGGCGTACCTCGGTGCGGGCGCAGCGGGAGCGCAGGCCGTGTCCTCTTCCCGCCTGCAGGGTGACTGGCGCAGCACCCGGCCGGCGGTTCTCACCGCAACCACCCCGCCGCTCGCCAGTTCCGGAACCAGCGAAGGCCCCGCCCCGGGCAATGAGCCCCTGCCACGCATGCTTCTGCTCCTTCAGCCTTCGCCGGCCCAGCAGCAGGCGCTGAGCGCTCAACTCGCCGCGCTTCAGGATCCCAACTCGCCCCTGTATCATCACTGGCTTTCGGCCAGCGCCTTTGCCGATGCCTACGCCAATTCCCCCGCGGACGTCGCCGCTGTGGTTGCGTGGCTCCAGAGCCAGGGTTTCCAGGTGGCGTCCTTGCCCGCCGGCCGTGGCTGGATAGAATTCTCCGGCACCGTGTCCGAGGTCGAGCAGGCCTTCCAGGCGCAAATGGAAATGATCGCCGGAGCAGGCGGCGCGGCGCGCCCGGTGCTGGCTGGTAACATCTCGGTTCCGGCGGCGCTCAGGCCGGTGATCGCCGGGCTGGTGTCGCTCGACGGCGTCGTTTCGCTCCCCGCGCTCACCACTCCGCAGCCGCTTTCCCTCTCCAGTGCGGACCTTAATGCCCAGACCTCGCCCACCAGCGCCGCGGCGCTCACGCCCCGCCTCGAGCAGCAGCTTCTCGATCTGGCGCCGCTGGCAGCGAAGGGCGTCACCGGCGCGGGCCAGAAGATCGCCATCGCCGCGCGCAGCAATGGGAACGCCGGCGATATCGCCGCATTTCGTGCCGCCTTTGCATTGCCCGCATCTCCCCTCGCAGTGGACCTCGACGGGACCGATCCCGGATTGACCGATGCACAGGCTGAGGCTACGCTGGCCGCCTCCTGGGCGGGCGCCATCGCGCCCGGCGCGCAGGTGCTTCAGATCGG
>JAJZCY010000160.1 GCA_021828835.1 Acidobacteriota bacterium
GATCAGACGCTTGATGTGCATGGAGACGTCCTTGCGCAGATCGCCTTCGACTCCACCCTCGTCCTCGATCACCTGGCGGATGCGGTTGACCTCGTCCTCGCCCAGGTCCTGGATCTTCTTGAACGCGTCCACGTTCGCCTTTTCCAGAATCTTGAGCGCACGGGGATTGCCGATCCCGAAGATATACGTGAGCGCGATCCTCGCCTGCTTGTTGCGGGGCAGATCGACGCCAGCAATACGTGCCATCTGAATTCCTTTACTGCTTCCGGTTGTGTGCCCCCGGCCTCAGCCGGTTCGCACGGGTTATGCAGATCGCTTCCGGAGGTTCATCGCAAGCCTTGACTCCAGCTAACTCGCCTCGCTTCAGGTTTCAGCGTCAGGGTTCAAGGATCAATCCGATACAGCCCATGCAGCCGTTTTGATCTCTGCTCCCCGTTCTCTGGCCCTGGGAAGTTCCGCTCTCCGCCAGCCAACTAGCCCTGGCGCTGCTTATGCTTTGCGTTCTCGCAGATCACCCGCACGACGCCCTTGCGCGTAATGACCTTGCACTTGACGCAAATCTTCTTGACCGATGCCCGAACCTTCATTCCAACTGCCCTTCTTTGAAAAACCAGGTCTCAGTTGCCAGCCACAGCACCTTGCGCTGTTCACTGTCCACTGTTTTCACTTGTACCGGTACACAATCCGTCCGCGATTCAGGTCGTACGGGCTCAACTCCACCGCGACCCGGTCCCCAGGCAGAATGCGAATGAAGTTCTTGCGCATCCTTCCCGATACATGGGTCAAAACCTCGTGATTGTTCTCGAGCTTGACCCTGAACATGGCATTCGGCAGCGTCTCGATGACCGTCGCCATTACCTCAATCGCATCTTCCTTCGACAAACCGTGTCCATTTCTGCCGGCTCACCTTGCCCTCGCCGGCGGTTGCGCCAGGCTCAATCGCCCAGCCCAATCTCAAACCTGAAGCCAGCGCTTGAAGCCGGTTGTTGCCGGCTGCAAGCTGCTGGCTGTCCTAATCCGTCAAAATCCGTGCGCCCTCGGCCGTCACCGCCACCGTGTGCTCGAAGTGGGCGCTCCTGCTGCCGTCCTTCGCCACCGCCGTCCAGCCGTCTTCCAGAACCATCACATCCGGCCGGCCCGCGTTCACCATCGGCTCGATGGCGATCACCATGCCCGCCTTCAGCTTCATTCCCTGGCCCGCCCGGCCGAAGTTCGGCACCTGCGGCTCCTCGTGCATCTGCGATCCGATCCCGTGGCCCACAAAGTCCCGCACCACCGAGAAGCCCTCGCGCTCCACCACGCCCTGCACCGCTGCGCCAACATCGCCCAGCGTGTTGCCCGGCTTCACCGCCGCGATGCCCGCCTGCAGCGAGGCTTCCGTCACCCGCAGCAGCCGCGCGCTGTCGGCGTCAATTTCGCCCACCGGCACCGTGATCGCCGAATCGCCGTAGTAGCCGTCCACAACCACGCCGAAGTCCACCGAAACAATGTCGCCCTGCTTCAGCACCCGCTTCGGCGAAGGGATGCCGTGCACCACCTCGTCGTTCACTGAGGTGCACAGCACGCAGGGATATCCATGATACCCCTTGAAGGCCGCCTTCACCCCCAGCTCCTTGAGCCGGTCTGCGGCTGCCTTCTCCAGATCAAAGGTGCTCACGCCCGGCTTGACCTGCCCGCGCACCAGCTCCAGCACCTCGCGGACTACCTTGCCCGCGCGGCGCATCTTCTCGATCTCCTGCGACGACTTCAGTACAACGGCCACAAAACCATCTTTCAGAAATCGGAGTTCGGTTGCAGGCCGCCGGACTCACCCCGGAAGCTGCCCCCACTCCATTCGACCCAACTCTTCCGCAGCACCGGAGCCACCGAACTTCGCTCGACCAGGACCCACCTGCACCCTGCTCTCGAACCCCTGACCGCTGCCCTACGCCTTCCGCATTCCTTCCACGGTCGCAACAATACCGGCAGCGATCACGTCGATCGGCCGGTCTCCGTCCACTTCCGCGAACCGTCCCTTCCCCCGGTAGTGTTCCACCACCGGAGCCGTCTGAGCTTCATAGGCGCGCATCCGCTCCTTGAAGATCTCTTCCGTGTCATCGGCTCGCTGGATCAGCGCGGCTCCATCCAGGTCGCAAATCCCATCCCGCTGGGGGGGATTCACGTGGATGTTGTAGATCCGCTGACAGACAGGACAATTGCGCCGCCCCGTGATGCGACGCAATAACTGATTATAGTTGACCCGGATCATCACGGCAACCACCGGCAGCGACTCCGGCTGCGCCGCCAGCCGCGCATCCAGCCAGTCCGCCTGCCCCAGTGTGCGCGGAAATCCATCCAGAATATAGCCCCGTACCGTATCCGGCTCCAGCAGCCGCAGGGCCACCATCTCGTTCACCATCTCGTCGGGCACCAGCTCCCCGCGCCCGATAATCTCCTTGGCCGTCTTGCCCAGCGGCGTCCCCTGGGCTACGTTGGCCCGCAGCAGATCCCCGGTGGAGATCTGGGGGATTCCCCAGAGCTTCACCAGCTCCTTCGCCTGGGTCCCCTTTCCCACTCCCGGAGCCCCCAGCAAAAGAAGCGGGCCGGGAGCAGTCTTGCTTTCCGCTTCCCGGCCTGGTTCCACTGAGCTTGCCGTCTGCCTCATCACCAGGTCTTTCTTCCCCGGATCCGGCCGGACCGCGGGGAGAACCCATCATAATGCCGCATAATCAGCTGCGATTCAATCTGGTTAATGGTATCCATGGCCACGCCCACCACGATCAGCAGCGAGGTGCCGCCAAAGTAGAAGTTCACCCCCATGCCATGGATCGCCCAGGTGGGCAGGTTCTCAAAGGCCCGCCCGATCAGCCAGATCTTGTCAAATCGGATGCCCGAGATCAGGAAGGTCGGCACCATCTGCACCAGGATCAGATACAGCGCGCCCACCAGCGTGATCCGGGTGAGGATGTCATTGATGAAATCCGACGTCCGCTTGCCCGGCCGGATGCCCGGAATGAACGAGCCCGACTTGCGGAAGTTATCGGCGATATCGTCGGGCTTCATCACGATCGACACGTAAAAGTAGGCGAAGAAGATGATGCCCAGGATGTTCAGCAGCTCGTACCAGGGATAGCCCGGCTGCAGTGCCTGCATGATCGGCTGCAAAACCTTGCTGTTCTGCACCCACTCCACCTGCCCGAACAGGAGCGGCGCCGACAGAATCGAGCTGGCAAAGATGATCGGCATCACGCCGCCGGAGTTGACCTTCAGCGGCAGGTGGCTCGACTGGCCGCCCATCAGCCGCCGGCCCACGATGCGGCGCGCGCTCTGGATCGGAATGCGCCGCTCGGCGCGCTCCACCCACACGATGAACGCCACCACCGCGATCATGCCCACCAGCAGCAGCAGGGTCACCAGGAAGGTCATCGAACCCCAGGCGTCGGTCTGCACCTTGTTCACCAGGTCGCCCACACCATTGGGCAGGCCGGCCACGATGCCCGCGAAGATCAGAAGGCTCATGCCGTTGCCGATGCCGCGGTCGGTGATCTGTTCGCCCAGCCACATGATGAAGGTGGTGCCCGCCGTCAGCGTCAGTACCGTCATCAGCATGAAGCCGATGCCCGGATTCATCACCAGCCCCTGGCGGGTGAGAATCGCGGCAATTCCGATCGACTGCAGCACGCCCAGGATGACCGTCAGGTAGCGCGTCCACTGCGTGATCTTGCGCCGCCCCAGTTCGCCTTCCTTTTCAATACGCGCCAGGGGCTCGTAAACCACAGTAAGGAGCTGGAAGATAATGGATGCCGTGATGTACGGCATGATCCCCAGGGCGAAGATCGTCATGCGCCGCAGATTGCCGCCCCCGAACAGGTCCATCAACCCCAGCGCCGAGCCGGCCTGCGAGTTGAACAGCAGCTCGAGCTGCTTGGTGTTGACGCCCGGGGTGGGGATGAAGGCGCCCAGCCGGTAAACCGCCAGGATGCCCAAGGTGAACAGAACCCGCTTGCGCAGATCCGGTATCCGAAAGATATTAAGGAACTTTTCCAGCATTCGCTCAATCCGCTTCCGGCGCCGCGGCGCCAGTCCGATTTTATGGGCCTTTCCCCTATCTTACGGTATCTTTCGAACCGCCTGTCTGCACAGACCGGGAAAGTCTGCCCGTGCAGCCCCATCGCAGAACTTCAGCCAAAAACAGCTTTCAGCTCTCAACCTTCCGCTGCCTATTTCCTTCTTCGCAGAAGCAAACCGGAAACGAAAAGCTGAAAGCTGATGGCTGAAAGCTACTCTTCTAGGCCGCCGCTGCTCCGCCCACGATCAGGGCCTTGCCGCCGGCCTTCTCGATCTTCTCGACCGCCGACTTCGAAAACTTGTGCGCGTGCACCGTCACCGCCGCCGCCAGTTCGCCGCCGCCCAGGATCTTGATCAGGTCCTTCTTGCTCGAGCTCAGGCCCAGCTTGCGGTAGTCATCGATCCCGATCTCCTTCACGCCCAGCTCGGCGATCCGGTCCAGATTCACGATCGTGTACTCGGTGCGGAAGATGTTGGTGAAACCGCGCTTGGGCAGCCGGCGGTGCAACGGCATCTGACCGCCTTCAAAACCGCGCATCAGGCTGGAGCCCGAACGGGAACCCTGGCCCTTGTGGCCGCGGGTAGAGGTCTTGCCCATGCCCGAGCCCATACCGCGGCCCACGCGCTTGCGCGGGGTGTTCGCCTTCTTGGGCGCCCGCAGATTGGATAGATTCTTTGCCATGTTCTCCTCGCTCCACGCCGGGAATCAGCCATCCAGGCAGCCCCGACTCGCGTTCTTTAAGTGGAAGTGAACTATTCACTGTGCACTATTCACTGTGCACTATTCACTGCGCACTGTTCACTTGCTTTCGACAATCCGCACCAGGTGCGGAATCGTCTTCACCATACCGCGGATCGCATCGTTGTCGACGCGCTCCACGATCTGATTCAGCCGTGTAAAGCCCAGCCCCTTCACCACCAGCTTGTGCTTGACGGGCGCCTGGATCATCGAGCGGTAATACTGAATGCGGATCTTGGCCGGGGTCGCCGCCGACGCGGTCGTCTTCTTGGTCGCCGCCATTAGAGTTCCTCCACCTGCTTGCCGCGCATCGAGGCCACTTCAGCCCGGTCGCGCAGCTGCACCAGCGCATCGAACGTCGCCTTGATCACATTGTGCGGGTTGGGCGAACCAAGGCTCTTGGTCAGCACGTTCTGCACCCCGGCCGAGGTCATCACCGCGCGCACCGCGCCGCCGGCAATCACGCCCGTGCCTTCCGGCGCCGGCTTCAGCAGCACCTGCCCCGATCCGAACCGCCCCAGCACCTGGTGCGGAATGGTCGTCTCGGTCAGGTTCACCTTGACCAGGTTCTTCTTGGCGCTCTCGATTCCCTTGCGAATCGCCTGGGGAACTTCCTTCGCCTTGCCCGATCCGTAGCCCACCACGCCCGAAGCGGCATCGCCCACCACCACCAGCGCGGCAAACGACATGTTCTTGCCGCCCTTCACCACCTTGGTCACGCGGTTGATGGCCACCACCTGATCCTTCAGGTTGTACTGGTTGGCATCGAGTTTCTTCTTCAAAGTCGTCATTGCTTTCCTCTGAGCTTCTAGCCTCTAGCCTCTAGCTTCCAGCCAGCTTTTGCCTTGGCAGCCCGTTCCCCTGCCGGAAAAGCTAGGCGCTAGCAGCTAGGAGCTAGCAGCTCGCTTTTAGAACTCTAGTCCCGCCTCGCGGGCCGCATCGGCCAGCGCCTTGACGCGCCCGTGATACAGATAACCGCCGCGGTCGAACACCACCCGCTTGACGCCCTTGGCCACCGCCGCTTCCGCAACCGCCTTGCCGATCTCCTTGGCCGCCGCCACGTTGCCGCCGTTCTTCATCTTGATCGTGGAGGCCGAGGCCAGCGTTACACCCTGCTGGTCGTCGATCACCTGCGCGTAGATATGGTTCAGCGAGCGGTACACATTCAGCCGCGGCCGCTCCGTGGTCCCTGACAGCTTCTCGCGGATGCGGGCGTGAATGCGCTGGCGAATTTCGTTTCTCTTAATCATCGTTCCCTCACCTATCAGCGGAACCGCCTCGCAGCTCCGTTCGGATTTCAGAGATTGGAGATCGGTTGTGGGAGATCAGCCGCTTCTCGCCCTATCTGCGCACTGACTGATCTCTGATCTCTGGTCTCTGATAACTGTTTTTACTTGGCGCCCGTCTTGCCGGCCTTCTTCTTCAGCTTCTCGTCCGAGTAGCGCACGCCCTTGTTCTTGTACGGATCCGGCTTGCGCAGCGCCCGCATGTCGGCGGCCACCTGGCCCACCTTCTGCCGGTCGATGCCGCTCACCGTCAGGTGCGTCTGCTTGGGATCGATCGCCACTTCGATGCCGGTGGGCAGCGGAAACTCGATGGGGTGCGAGTAGCCCAGCGTGAACACCACCGTGCCCTTGCCCTTCAGCTCGGCGCGATAGCCGATGCCGACGATGTCCAGCTCTTTCTTCCAGCCCTCGGTGACGCCCTGCACGGCATTGAACACCAGCGCCCGGGTCAACCCGTGCACCGCCGCATAGCGGTCGTGCTCACGCTCCACCAGCAGATGCCCGTCGGCCGTCTTCAGGCTGATGCCCTCGGCCACCAGCGCCGACACCTTGCCCTTGGGACCTTCCACCAGAACCGTGTTGCCGTCCACCTTGTACTTCACGCTGCTCGGCAGCGGAATCGGCTTCTTTCCAATACGCGACATGCTTCCAATCCTTTGTTGGCTTGCGAGTCCCGGAAGGCTTCCCTCCCGTTCCACTGCAGCCGGAAAAGCAGCTTTTTCGCTGCCGGCTTCCAGCCTTTCGCTTGTCCCTGCCAGTTCGCTGCCGATCGTTTCGGCACGATGAGCTGGAAGCTGGGAGCTAGAGGCTGGGCGCTGCCTTTACCACACTTCGCAGAGCAGCTCGCCGCCCACGCCTTCGCGGCGCGCCTGACGGCCCGTCATCACGCCCTTGGGCGTGGTCAGAATCGAGATGCCCAGTCCGCCCTGCACGCGCTTGATCTCGTCGCGGCCCACGTATACCCGGCAGCCCGGACGCGAGACCCGCGCCAGGTCGCGGATGGCCGCCTCGCTGCCGCCGTACTTCAGGTACACGCGCAGGATCAGCTTGCCGTCCTCTTCCTGGGTCTTGTAGTTCGAGATATAACCCTCTTCCTTGAGAATGCGGGCAATCTCGGTCTTCAGCTTCGAAGCCGGCACATCCAGCTTCTGATGACGCGCCCGGATCGCATTCCGGATCCGCGCCAGAAAATCCGCTACAGGATCAGTCAGACTCATTCCTTCTCCTTCATTCCCCGTTCGTCCGCCCGCAGGCGGAAACCAGCGGGAATGGTGAAACAGTGATCAGTGGTCAGTGATCAGTGGTCGGAATTTCTTACCCGGTGTTGCTTCAGTGGCCGCGTTCTGTACGAACAACTGACCACTGTCCACTGTTCACTGACAACTGCCTTCCTACCAGCTCGACTTGTTCACGCCAGGGATCTCGCCCTTGAGCGCCAGCGACCGGAAGCACAGACGGCAGAGGCCGAACTTGCGCAGAAACGCGCGCGGCCGTCCGCACAGCTGGCAGCGATTGTGCTTGCGGCAGCTGAACTTCGGCTTCCGCGCGTCTTTCACCCGTTTTGCAGTAGTTGCCATAGATTCCTCAAAACAGCTACTAGCCTCTAGCTACTAGCCTTTAGCGCTGTCCGTGGCACATTCGTCCTTCTTGCCCCACAGTATCGCGCCATCTCGTTTTGCCTCCGATGCTTGTTCCGCCTCGATCAGCTAGAGGCTGGGAGCTAGCAGCTAGAAGCTGTACTTACGCCCCCTGCCGGAACGGCATGCCGAAGTGCTTGAGCAGCGCCCGCGCGCTGTTGTCGTCCTCGGCGGTGGTCACGATGGTGATGTTCATGCCCTTCAGCTTCTCCACCTTGGAGTAGTCGATCTCCGGGAAGATCAGTTGATCGCGCAATCCCAGCGTGTAGTTGCCGCGGCCGTCAAAGCTCTTGGTCGAAACCCCGCGGAAGTCGCGCACGCGCGGCAGAGCGATCGAGATCAGGCGGTCCAGGAACTCGTAGGCCTGCTCGTTGCGCAGCGTCACCATGGCGCCGATATTCATGCCGGCGCGCACCTTGAAAGCCGCAATCGACTTCTTCGCCTTGGTGGTCACCGGCTTCTGGCCGGCGATCGCCGCCAGGTCGGCCACCAGCGGATCCAGCAGCTTGGAGTTCTGCGTGGCCTCGCCCAGGCCCATGTTCAGCACGATCTTCTCGAGCTTCGGCACCGCCATGGGATTCTCGATCCCCAGTTCCTTCTGCAGCGCCTGCTTGATCTCTTTGTGATACTTCTCTTTCAGCCTTGCCGCCATCTCTCGTCTCTCTTTCTTCCGCTCTCGGAGTGGCCTGGGCCGTATACCGTTTCGGAAGGACTGGCCGTCCAGGCATGCGCGCTTCGCGCTGTCCCTGCATCGGCCGGTTGCTCTTGGCTCAGGCGCCCTGTTCGATCAGTCTCAACTCCCTGATCTCTGGCCCCTGATCCCTGCTCTCTGCCCTACTTCTTCGTGGGCAGCTCGGAGCCGCACTTCTTGCACACCCGTACCCGGGTGTCGCCCTGCTTCTTGTGGCCCACCCGCGTCGGTCCACAGTTGGGGCACACCAGCGCCACGTTCGAAACATTGATCGGCGACTCGTGCTCGGCGATGCCGCCCTGGGTCCGCTGGCCGGTCTTCGACGACACCGTCTTCTTGACCATGCGCACGTGCTCCACCAGCACCGTTCCCTTGTCCGGGATGGCGCGCAGCACGCGGCCCCGCTTGCCCCGGTCCGCGCCGGTCAGCACCTGGACCGTATCATTGCGATGAATATCCATACTCGGCATCAAAATCTCCAATACAGCTACTAGCCTCTAGCTGCTAGCTTCTAGCTCCGCCTTGCCTCCGCAGCCTGCATTGCCCCGAGCACGAAGAGCTGGAAGCTAGAGGCTCGAAGCTGGGAGCTGCCTTACACCACTTCCGGCGCCAGCGAAACAATCTTCAAAAACTTCTTCTCGCGCAGCTCGCGGGCCACTGGACCGAAGACGCGCGTGCCCACCGGCTCGTGATCGTCGCCGATCACCACCGCCGCGTTTTCGTCAAAGCGGATATAGGTGCCGTCGCGGCGCCGGTGCTCCTTGCGCGTGCGCACGATCACCGCCTTCACCACCTTGCCCTTCTTCACCGTGCCGTCCGGAGAAGCTTCCTTCACCGCCGCGGTCACAATGTCCCCCAGCCCGGCCTTCACGCCCAGGCCTCCGCCCAGGGGCAGAATCACCTGCAGCTTGCGCGCGCCGGAGTTGTCGGCCACCGCCAGCATGGTTCTCATTTGTACTGCCATGGTCTC
>JAJZCY010000161.1 GCA_021828835.1 Acidobacteriota bacterium
CCCAGTTCATCCCTTTGGCTGTGATGGGCCACCTCCTGGGTGTTCCAGACCCAGAGCTCCGTATTCTTCAACCGCTCAGCGCCACGTCGATCGTTGAGTACGACTTCTCTTCCCGGACGGCTTCGCTATCGCTGGGCAAGAGCCTTCTCGATGCCTATTTCCTGCGCCACCTGGCACGGGCCCAAACGGCGGACAGTACGCCGCTGATTCGGATGCTGGTTCAGGCACAGAAGGAACATGGCATCGCCGCGCCAGTGCTTGCCGATGTTTGTTCCCGGCTTCTGAGTGCGGGAACCAGCACCACATCGGGTGTGCTTGCGAACATCCTGGCACGGCTGTTGAAAATGGACCCGGCGGCCGTAGCCGAACTGGCGAGCGAAGGCCGGTTGCCTCTGCTAACCGAAGAACTTCTGCGGCTGGATAGCTCGATTCTCGGCGTTAAAAGGCTGGCCCGGTGCGATCTCGATTTGTCTGGTGTGCGGATCAAGAAGGGACAGAAGATTCTTCTGATGACTGCCGCAGCCAATCGCGATCCGTCGTATCTGCCTAATCCCGACATCATTGACTTGGCACAGGCCGGCAGAAAACATTTGTCATTTGGACAAGGAGCGTTCCACTGCCTGGGCGCGATCCTCGCACGCAAGGAGATTGCCGCGGTGATCAGAAGCATATTGCCATATCTGTCTGCGCTGCGGATTCAGGAAGCCCCCAAGCGCAGAGCCGGCTGGCTGATCTACGAGCCGGTTACATTACTTGTAAAGGCCGAGGGAGAAGGCTATGTCAGCTGAATTTCATAAGGAATTGACGAGCGCCTATGACCGTCTCTTCTGCGTCCCAGAGTTTGGGCTTGACGGACAGCCCGGCGCCGGTTTTGGCAACCTCGGGTACTTTACACCGGCTACGACGGATCTGAACACAGCCTGTGGACAACTGATGGATGTACTGATGGCACGGATCACACGCCGCGATGGTTTGATTCTGGATGTGGCCTGTGGCGTCGGGGGCACGACGAAGTGTCTGACGAAGATCTTCGCACCGGAGGCGATCCATGGCATTAACATCTCCGCACGCCAGATTGAGCTATGTCGCACCCGTGTTCCCGAAGCCCACTTTCAGGTGATGACGGCGGAAAAGATGGACTTTCCCGACCAGATATTTGATGTGGTGATTAGCGTCGAAGCGGCGATGCACTTCAAGGGACGCCGGGAGTTTTTGCTCGAAGCCATGCGCGTGCTTAAACCGGGCGGCGAGATCGTCGTGGCCGATATGCCCTTTTGCTCCGAACCTTCCTCCTTCACGAGAGTTCTGGGCGGCCAGGAACTCTATCCGAATCTCGATTCCTATCGCGCTCTATGGGAATCCTGCGGCATTCAAGATGTGGAGATCGAAGATGTCTCGGGACCCGTTTGGCGCGGATTCTGCGCGCATGTGCGCAACACGGCATTTCGAGACCTGATCGCAGGCGTCACGGACGGAGGAACCTTCCAGGAGCGGCTCCATTTCGCCGAGAAAATGAATGCGCTTCCGGTGCTTGCCTATGTCATCGTCAAAGGCCGTAAAGGGCAGAAGGGCGTCTCGTCTCATGACGGCCGCTGAACAGGGCGCCAAGATCGCTCACCTCCATCGCTACGCCGATGTGCGAGCTGCACTCCTCGACGAGCGGTTGGCCATCTATAAGCCCCTGGCTGGCCCGATGGACGAGGCGCACTCCGAGCCCGATGGCAGTCAACGGGCACCCCGATCGCATCGCCCGGCTCCGCTGCTGCATATCTTGACCGAACATCTCTCCGGAACTTCGGTGGCAGAGATTGCCGCGCGCGCCAGAGAGATAGCTTCCGGCCTCATCGAGCGGGGCCTTGGCCGGGGAGAGATGGATCTGGTTGCCGACCTGGCCTGCCCCTTGCCCTTGATGATCATGCAGGACCTGCTGGGCCTTCCCCAAATCGAGATCGAAAAGCTACATTCGCTTTTTGCGGCGATCACCGCGGGACAGGAAATGGAGGCTAGCGATCATTCTCTCCATCTAGCGCGATTGGCCCAGTTTTCGATTATGCGTTGGATTGCGAAGCATATGGATGCTTCGCAATCGCCGCTCATGACGGCCGTTCGCAGGGCTGCTAAGGAGAGCAGCATGGAGCAGGCAGCGTCTTACTGGTGCACCATGCTGCTTTACGCGGGCAGCACGACAACCCGCGATTTCATCGCGAATTGCCTTGCTCGACTCCTGGAGCATTCCGAGGAGGCCGCGCTGCTGCACGACAACCCGGCACTGCTCGAGAGTGCGCTGGAGGAGTTGCTGCGCATCGAAGGACCGGTACGGGCAATCGGCCGAGTGGTTGGCGAAGACCTCTCGATCGGCGATCTGCAACTGCGGCGCGGCACAATTCTTTATCTTCATCTCGATAAGGCCAATCGCGATCCAGCCCGGTTTCCGGATCCAGAACGGGTTGATTTTTCGAGACGTCCCAATCCGCACCTAGCGTTCGGACTTGGCGTGACGCGCTGCCTTGGACTGCATCTGGCCAAGTTGGAGGCGCGCACCGTGCTCACGGCACTGTTGCCACATCTGCCCCGCATGAAGCTCGCCGCGGCATCGCAGTGGGGATCGAGCACGATCCTGCGGGAGAGGACCTGCGTACCTGTTCGCTTTTTTAAAGCACTTGTTTGCTAATTGCCAGCCGCAGCTTGAAATCATTCCGGAAGGCCTCATGCAATGCACTGGCGTCGAATTGGAAGCCGAGTTCCGTGCCCAGTGAGACCAGGTCGTCAATGTCAAAGGGCTCCATACGGAGCCTCGCCATGACGTCAGGTCTGCGCCTGACCTCGACCAGAAAATGCATAGCTTCAACCGACTTCTGAGCTTGCTGGGGGTCGGATTTACCGGGCGATGGCACTGCTGTCTCCACCTCTCATTTATATAGAAATGTTGCGGCCGGCTGGGAGTGCGGTGTGGGGCGGACTGCGCATCGCCAGTTCCAATCGGGGGCAAGCCAATGGCAACGTCACCTTCGCCTGGCACGACTCCGCGCACCCGCTCGCGTTTTGCGCACTGGCCGGCAATGGTGACCAGCATCTTGTTCGGCCTCGCCCTAGACTAGTCCGTTTTGTACCCTCAGGACGCGGATTGCTCTGGCGGGTTTTTCGGAGATGGAATCGGCCGTGGCCGTCCAGGCGAAAGGCTTGGAGTCCCCAGGCGACTTATTTGTTTCTAAACTGCTTTGAATCAAAACGATAATCCCTCTCGCTCGAGACCAGGGGGTCCGTCCTCAAGCCATCCTGCCTCGCATGGGCCCTTGGCTGTTGGCATGCTCCTGCCGAGTTTGCCGGCAGGGCTCCAGGAGCTTTCACCGGAGCGCCAGAACCATGAATCCGGTCACCTCACTTCTCGACTGGAGGGCAAACCTTGTGTTTGGTTTGCCATCCGAATGAAGAGAGACGCTCACACTCGGCGCGCTCTGGAAAGAGGATGCTATGTGGCTTGGACTTGCGGTGCTGTTTTTGATCGCCTGGCTGGTCGCTTTTATAGCCTTCCACGTGACGATGGCGGCGATTCACATTCTGCTCGGGCTCTTCGTGCTCTTCCTCATCATCCACTTCGTGCGAAGTGCGGCCCGGCACGCATGAGGATCGGAGTGCGTCCTTCGTGAATGCGTGAGCTTGCGGAAGGTGGGAGGATGTCGCTGGGCCGAACTGGCGTCTACAGCAGCTTGCCGGCGGCCAGATCCTTCACCAGCCCGCGGTCCGCGGCCAGGAAATCGTAGCCGGGGAGCTCTTCGAGCCGCACCCAGCGCACCTGCTGGTAGATCTGGTTGTCGATCTCCCCGGCAAACTCGCGGACCACGAAGAACTGCAGGTCCACAGCGCCGCCGTGCCGGTAATTGTGGCGGATGCGGATGATGCGCGGGCCGACCTGCGCCTCGATGCGCAGCTCTTCCGAAAGTTCCCGGACCAGGGCCTGCTGAGCGGTCTCGCCGGGCTCGATCTTGCCGCCGGGAAACTCCCAAAGCGCGCCCATGGGCTGGTCGGGCCGGCGCTGGCCGATCAGGATCTCGCCGTCGCGCACGATCAGCGCCGCGGCCACGAAGCGGAGTGCGGGACCTGGCCGGCTGCCATTGGACGGAGAGCTTTCCACGCCTCCAGTGTAAACGCGCCTGCCTGCGGCTCGGCAAAGGCCTCATCTAAAGCAGCGGTCCCTCGCCCTCGACGGCGGCCCGCATGGGGTCCGCCGTTCCCGGCCGGAAGTACCCCCATCCGTGCCGGGCTGCTGCTTCCAGCAAGGCCGGCGAGGGATTCACCGGGAAGGCATGCCCCGCCATCTCCAGCATGGCCAGATCGTGAATCGAGTTGCCGAAGACCGCGTCGGGGTGCGGCAGTCCGACGCGCTTCAGCGCCGCTGCCTTGCCCTCGCCGGTGGGAACGTCCACCAGTTCGTCGGTGATGACGCCGCTCTTGACCAGGACTTCGGCGGCCAGCACCCGCTCCGGCGGAATCCCGAAGTCGCGCACGCCTTCCGCGATGACCCACTTATTGGTGGAGCTTACCGCCCAGATGTCGGTCCCGGCGGCGCGCAGCTTTTCGATGGCCGAAAACAGCTCGGGAAAGATGCGCGGGCGAATCAACTGGTCAAAGTACCTTGCAGCCGCCTGGCGCAGCTCTTCATCCCGCAGCCCCGCGTACATCTGCACCATCTCGCCGCACATGGCGGGCTCGCTGACGTTACCGGCGCGGTAGGCGCGATAGCGATCGTCGATCCAGTCGGCCGTGGTGCGCGATACCAGCCCCTGCTCCAGCGACCACGCCATGAAGCCGTACCCGGCGTCTCCGCTCCACAACGTGCCGTCGCAATCGAAGACTGCCACGCGGGGATTCAAATCCACGAGCAACTGTTCAAATTCGGCTGCCGTCCATTGCTGTGCTTCCGGGCGTGCCGTCAAGTCGTTTCCTGTCTTTGCCGAAACATTCATTAGGTACTATTTTTATTCATCGCCACCGGCTTTGCCTACTCGGGGCAGGGACAAGGCCGCACCCCCCGTCAATTTTCATTGCCAAGCTTGATTCCTTGATGAGCGTGGTTCGCTCACCGCTGCGCGCGTGCGGCGTGAGCGTTGAATCCACCGATAATCGGGAGTGTGGAAAGCGCACGCAATCTCTCCCTGCTCCGCGATTACCAGGCTTATCTGCGCGTGGAGAAGGGATTGCGCCCGCTCACCTGCGAAGCTTACCTGAGCGATCTGCGCACCTTTGCGGAGTTTCTGGAGGGGCGCAACGCCGTGCTGCTCTCGGCCATTCAAGACGATGTGGCTGCGTTTCTGGAGCATCTGCGCGCCCACGGAATCGACTCCCGCAGCTCGGCACGAAAATTGAGCTGCCTGCGCGGCTTCTACAAGTGGCTGCTGCTCGATCGCCGCATCCACCACGATCCCACCGTCAATATTGAATCGCCCAAGGCGTGGAAGGTGCTGCCCAAATCGCTGGCCGAGCCGGAGGTCAACGAGATGCTGGAGCGGGCGAGCATGAACGCTTCGCATCCGCAGGCGCAGGCCGCGGCGCTGCGGGACCACGCTATTCTCGAGTTGCTCTACGGCGCGGGACTGCGCGTCTCCGAGATCACTGCGCTGTCGGTTAGCGATCTGCGCTTCGATGTGGGCCGGGTGCAGGTGTGCGGCAAGGGCGACAAGGAGCGCATCGTTCCCCTGGGCCGCAGCGCGCTGGATGCGCTGGAGCACTACCTGCGCGAAGGCCGCCCGCATCTCGAGCGCATCGGCACCGCTCGCAAGACCCAGGCGCGGATGGGCGGCCAGCACGATGAGGCGCGCTTGTTTCTCTCGCTGCGCGGCATGCCGCTTACCCGGCAATGGGTTTGGCATCTGGTCAAATCGGCCAACAACTCGGCCACGCCGCACCGTCTGCGCCACAGTTGCGCCACCCACATGGTGGAGCACGGCGCCGACCTGCGCAGCGTACAGACGATGCTGGGCCATGCCGATATTTCGACGACACAGGTGTACACGCACCTTGCTCTGGGCCGCCTGAAAGCGGTTCATCGCATGCACCATCCCCGCGCGGAGCGCCGCTCTACCACGGACGCCGAGCACACGCCCGGGCAGCCGGTTAAGGACAAGGGATGACTGCTGCTGTCCAGAGCGGGTCGCTCGCCGGCCTGGTGGATGAGTATCTGCGTGTGCTGGCCAACGAGCGCGGAGCTTCGGCCCACACCCTGCGCGCCTATCGGCGCGAGCTGGAAGGTTTCGCCACATGGATGCTGGAGACCTATGCGGAGATCGCCGTCGATCGGATTGAGCATCTCCAGATTCGCTCGTATCTCGGCGTGCTCTTCGATCGCGGCCTGTCGCAGCCCTCGGCGGCGCGTGCTCTGGCGGCAATCCGCAGTTGGTTCAAGTGGCTGGCGCGCACCGGGCGCATTCAGCAGAACGCCGCGGCGCTGGTCTCCACGCCCAAGCTGCCCAAGCACCTGCCCCGCGTCCCCTCCATCGAGCAGATGAACCGCGTGGTGGACTCCGTGGACGACGACGCCGCAAGCTGGCCCGCACGCGACCGCGCCATTCTCGAACTGCTGTACGGCTGCGGGATCCGCAATGCGGAGTTGGTCGGACTCGATCTGAACGATATCCATTGGGCCAACGAAGCCATCCTGGTGCGTGGCAAAGGGCAGAAACAGCGCTACGTGCCGCTGGGCGACGCAGCCGCCGAAGCGCTGCGCGCTTACCTTGCCGAGCGGTCCGCGCGGTTGGCTGCGGCGGGCGGTGCGGGTGCGGCGACGCCGGCGTTGTTCCTGAATCTGCACCTGCGCGGACTCTCCAAGCCGGGCGGCGAGGCCCGCCTGACCACGCGCAGCGTCGGCCGCATCGTCAAGCGCATCGCCATCCTGCGCGGGCTGCCCGCCGACGTGCACCCGCACACGCTGCGCCACGCCTTCGGCACGCATCTTTTGGAAGAAGGCGCGGACCTGCGCGCCATACAGGAGTTGCTGGGTCACGAGCGGCTTTCCACCACGCAGCGCTACACGCAGCTCACCGTGTCGCAGTTGACCGAGGTCTACGACCGCACCCACCCGCGGGCCAAGTAGGCGTTTGCTTTCGTGCTAACATTGTTAGCACGTTGCAGAGAGAGCGGTATGCGGACCAGAATTCGACAGATGGGCAATTCGCGAGGCGTTCTTATCCCCAAGCCGCTGCTCAAGCAGGTGGGCCTGGAGGAAGAGGCCGAACTCGTGGTGGAAGGCAACACGCTGGTGCTGCGCCAGCCCAAGCGCGCTCCCCGCGCGGGCTGGGCAGAGGCGAGCAGGCAATTGGCGCAGCGCGGAGAGGACGCCCTGGTTCTTCCGGAGTTTCCCAATGAGGGCGATGCGGATTTGAAATGGTGAGCCCCGGGCGCGTCGTGCGTGGCGAGATATGGCTGGTCGCCCTGGATCCGACGATCGGCAGCGAGATTCAGAAGACAAGACCCTGCGTGGTGATCTCGCCGCCGGAGATGCACGATTTCCTGCGCACCGTGATGGTCGCCCCTATGACCACCGGCAGTCATCCAGCACCCTACCGAATTCCGGTTCGACACGCACGCAAGAACGGATTGATCCTCCTGGACCAAATCCGCACTGTGGACAAGGTACGTTTGATGAAGCGTTCCGGCACGGTCTCGGCGGAGGTTTTGAAAGCCACGCTCGCTGCGCTCAGCGAGATCTTTGCCGAGTAGCCTTCCTGCCTTTGCCTGGCTGCGACCATTCCCTGAGCACTCGCGCAAATCCGGCCTTCACTCCTGCCTTCGTGCTTGCCGTGGCAATGCCCCGCGGCGTCAGGAAGCGCTCCAGATTCAGCACCGCGTCGTTGCCGTCTTCGCCCGCCAGCGCCCACGGGATGCACTCGATGAGCGTTGCGCCGTGCCCCATGCGCGCATGGGCAAACGACTCCGAGGCCACGCGATAGATGGCCACCACGTCGTGGCCGTCGGCGGGAATCGCGGGAAATCCGTGCTCGGCGTGGCCGGAGATCTCCGAGCCTGACTCCAGAATGCGGACAAAGATCACGGGCAGCGTCTCGGCGTCGGCAACGCGCAGCGCCTTCTTCCACGCCTGGCTGCGTCCTTCCGCGCCCGCGCAGAATACCGCAACCAGGTGGTCTGTCTTTGCCTGCTTGAACGCGCGGGCCGCCTCGAGCGCCTCGCTGAGGCGGACGGCTACTGACGCAGCGGGTTCACGCAGCACTTGCATAGCCCCCGCAAGGTTACGGGCACGCACATAAGCGGGCAGGAACTCCTGGCCGGTGGTGAAGACTCGGTCGCCGTTCTTCAAATCAAGGCATACGGCAACCGAAGCAGCTTCCAGGTCGAGCGGCGAAGCCGAGCGGTGCACGCCCTCCAGCAGTTCGCCCAGCAGACGGCAACGCACCGTCCAACTGTACAGTTCCAGCAGCTTGCGTTCGGGAATCAGCGAGAATTCGTTGGCTTTGTCTTTTTTTCTGGATCGTGTCGGCATGCAGGGCGCGCGTGGCTTGCGGCTGTTCTCGATTGTAATGGAAGCGGTCTCCTGCCGTGGCAGGCGCGCTGGCCAGTGGGTTTGCTGCGGCGGGGGACGCGACTGCCGGTCGGGTAACCGGCAGTCTCCCATTCGAGCCTATGTCGAATAGTCGGCGTTGATGTGCACGTACTCGGTAGTCAGGTCGGTGGTCCAGAAGACGCAGGAGCCCGCGCCCTGATGCAGGTCGATGCTGATCGAAAACTCCGGCTGCTTGATGTACTCATGCGCCGCGGCCTCATCGTACTCCGGAGCGCGGCCGCCGTTCACGCAGATCGGCAGGTCGCCGAAGCGAATGTCGATTTGCGCCGGATCGAACTCCGCGCCCGAGTAGCCGATGGCCGCCACCAGCCGCCCCCAGTTGGGGTCGCAGCCGGCCCAGGCCGTCTTCACCAGCGGGGAGTGGGCGATCGCCTTGGCCACGCGCAGCGCCTCGGCGTGGCTGGTCGCTCCGTTGATGCGCAACTCCACCACGTGCGAGATGCCCTCGCCGTCGGCCACGATCTGTTTGGCCAGCGAAACGCACACCTGGTTCAACGCCGCCTCGAACGCCTGATCCCCCGTGCCGATCTGCACCCCGCTCGCCCCGGAGGCCAACAGCAGCACCGTGTCGTTGGTCGAGGTGTCGCCGTCCACCGAGATGCGGTTGAAGCTCTTTTCGATCGCGCCGCGCAGATAGGAGTCCAGATCCACGGCCAGGATCTGGGCATCGGTCAAGATGTAGACCAGCATCGTGGCATGCGGCACCAGCTGCGGGTGAATCATGCCCGCTCCCTTGGCGAACGCGGCGATGCGTACTTCGCG
>JAJZCY010000162.1 GCA_021828835.1 Acidobacteriota bacterium
TTTTGCAACTGGAACCGTCGTGCTGAGGCTGCTTGTTGCCCAGCACGCGATGGCGATCTTCTTCCCACTCCGCTCATTGGTCAGGCCGCAAGGCCGAACCCGTAAGCATCCATCCTGAGAATGCCAGTCAAGTGAACGCGGCCGTCCAGAAAGGAATAGGTACCGTGCAGAGCCGCGTTGGCTCCGGGCATCTTGAAGACGAGATGCGGGCTTGAAGCAATGCCATTGCGGATGTACGCAGGCCCCTGGAGCGAAGAGAGCACGTCGGGATCAGTGTCGCGCTGCTGATTTGGGCTGCGATGCGGACGATGGTTTTCCATGCGCTGGCTGAAGGTGGAAAGCGTATGTTCCGTTCCCGAATTGGTGATTTTCTCCGCAGGCACATCGAACGAGCCGGTGACCTGCAAGCGCTTAAAGAAAGGTCTGCCGGGCGGGTCCAGGTGGGCCTGGCCATGCAGGGCCACGGGCCCCAGGACCGGCACCTGGTCGTGTAGAAACGGCCTTAGCACGTCTTCGGCACGCCCGCGTGCGGCGAATTCTACCTGCGTCGCTTTGCGCGGGCCCGCGACCGATCCGTGAACCACGACGGTGGTGTTACCGCTGGAGAGCACGAGATGAGAGATGAAAAGGTCGCCATTGATGCCGTTCATGACAGAGTCAATGTCTCCGCGAACCGCCGTTGGCCGGCCATCGCCTACGGCAAAGTTGGACGAGTGCGCAGTCGCCTGCCCGTGGACTGCCTGCAAAGGGCCCTCGAACCGGCCGGTGGCAGTCATCGATCCGCGCAGGTTACCGATGCTCGTGAGGTCGATGGGATTGAAAGTGAACTCACCAGATACCGGTGTCGCTCCGAAATCCTTCTGGTCAATGGGACCCAAGGTGCCGTCGGCGGTGATATAGCCATGGGGGACAGGGTTCTCAAGACTGATCCGGTAGTGCATGGCATGGCCCTTTTGCAGGCCTGCAATTTGCAGCGATCGGATGGGCAGCGCGTAATAGCCGCCACCTGCGCGACGGATATCGAGCACGGATTCGTGCATTCGCAGCAGGTCCACCGGTGTGGACGGACCGGTAAAGCTGGTCGTGAGCTGCTGGGAGGTGGGAGGCTTCCGCCCCCGGCCAGGCGTACGGTTTTCCGGTTTTTGCTGAGAATGTGGTTGCGGCTGGTGGGGTTGAGTTGGCGGAGAGGCCGAAGACACTGGAGCCTTGGGTGGAACCACCAGGTGCAATCCGGTGATGTCGATCAGGCGCGCGCGCTGGCGTAACCGGATCATATCGATCCACGCCCCCTGAACGGCAAAGGTCTCAATCGAACCCAGAGGCTCGTTTCCTGTCGGCGTGACACGCCACAGGTGGATGCCTGTGGCAACGAAGCCGGGATGAGGCAGATAGGTGCGGTAATAGCCGGACATCTCGACCTTACAGCCGAGGACACCGTGGAGCAGTTGCGTGATTTTGGTGTGCCGGTAAGGCCAATGAACGGCGGCAAGAGCACCGCCAACCGCCAGCAGGGGCGCGACAACAGCCAGGATGACAAGCCAGCGTTTGCGGATATGGAAAGCGGCGGAAAGTCCACTCAGGCGATTCCATCGGGATGACACCGCGCCGCGCACGTCTACAAACGATGCGAAAGCACGCAGGCGGGCTGCCGGGGCAACCCTGCGGAAGGCTGCTGCTTCCCTTTCGCGCCGAGGCGCTGGGCCGGGAGGTGCCGATGCGCTAAACCATCGCCATGGCTCGAATGGTCTCCCGGCGCACCGTCAGCCGCTCAATCAGATCACGGCGCACCTCATACCCGCGCCCCGGGATCTCCGGAATGGTGATTTCTCCCTCTGCGCTGACGGTGACGGCCGGCTCCACGATATCTTCTTCCCAGTAACGCGCGGAAGCCGACACATCGCCTGGCAAGGAGAAATTCTCCAGCGTCGATAAGGCAATGTTGTGGGCACGTCCGATCCCCGACTCGAGCATTCCGCCACACCACACCGCTACCCCGCGCTCCTGCGCCGCATTATGCACCGCAATGGCCTCAGAGAAGCCGCCTACCCGCCCGAGTTTGATGTTGATGATTCGGCAGGACTCCATCTCGATCGCCGCCAGGGCATCCCTGCGATTGCGAATGGACTCGTCCAGGCAGATGGCTGTATTCAGCCGCTTTTGCAGGAGGGAGTGATAGTAGAAGTCGTCGTGCCACAGCGGCTGCTCGATCATGAGGAGATCGAACTCATCGAAGCTGAGCAAGTGCTCCGTATCGCGCAGACGGTAGGCTGAGTTCGCATCGCAGCTCAGCATGATCTCCGGCCAGCGACTGCGTACCCGCTCCAGCACCTCAATGTCCCAGCCCGGCTTGCATTTCAGCTTGATGCGCTGATAGCCGGCGGCCAACTCGCGTGCGATCACGTCGAGCAACGCGGGAATCGAAGGCTGAATGCCGATGGAGACTCCACAGGCGATGCGCTCCCGTACCCCGCCGAGAAGCTGAGCCAGCGGAATGCCCTCACGCTGTGCCTCCAGGTCCCAGATCGCGTTTTCCAGCGTGGCCTTTGCCATGCGGTTACCCCGCACCTGGCGGAAGATCCGCGGGCAGTCGCCCCCGTGTTGCGGGGACTCCGCTGCCAGCATCGGACCGAGTTCGTGGCGCAACACCTCCCACGCCGTATCCGTCGATTCAGATGAAAAGAACGGATGTTCGCCTGCGGTGCACTCCCCCCAGCCCGTCAGTCCCTCCGACTGCACCTCCGCCAGCAGGATGCGCCGCTCGCGTGTCACGCCAAAACTAGTTTCAAAGGGGTGAGCCAGCGGCATCCGCAGTTCCCGCAGGATAATTGCGTCGATCTTCATCATCTCCCCGTTCTGGTTCGAGTGTCAGCTCGAGAGCCGGCCCAGCTCAAAGACTCCGTTGCCTTCCGCATCCCGTGTGAAACCGATGACCACCCGGCCTTGCGCAAACGCCTGTTCGAATTTTGTGCGGTTCTCTGCCTGCACTGCCTGGGCCTTTGCCGTATCGCTGGCCTTCCATTGCTCAATCGCGCCGGGAACGAGAATGCGCTCTTCGATCCCGCTGGCGACGATCGGACGTCCCTCCAGAAAAGCCTGAACACGAGGGGAATCAAGCTCCCACTCAGCGACGAGCCTGTCGGTGGGAAGCCCGCCCTGCAGTCGAGATGAGGATACACCATAAAAATTCGCGCGATAAGCGCGGCAGACGGCGCCCAGCCTGTGGATATTCAGAAACGCGTTCTTGATCTCCAGCGGGTCGAAGGTCCATTCCATGTGGCGAATCCCGCGGGCTAGCGCCTCACGGCGTTGCTCCCGCTTGAGTTGCGCGCCGACGCCTCGATTGCGGCGATCCCGGTGCACCGCCAGCATGTGCGAGTGCAGGTAGGGCATGGGCTGCCCTTGCACAATTTTGATCCCCGGCAAAGACATGGCGAAGCCGATCAACTCGGCTGCGGCGGGTGAGCCTGCCTGCTGCTCGTCGGCGCTGAAGGCGCCAATCACCTGACCTCCGATCTTCTGCGCCAACAGAAACGTCTTACGCGGAATCAGCTCAGTCTCGTCGTAGCCCCAGGTCTCCGTCTCCAGGCGCACGCAAGCATCGAACTCGTCGATTCCGGAACAGGCGCGAATCTCGATCATGAGCGTTCCTTCAACTTCTTCTTGGCTTCTGCCCAAAGCGCTTCCAACTCCTCGGCCGAAAGTTCCTCAAGCGGCCGCGGCGCAACCTGCTCCATGATCCGGAACCGCTCGCGAAAACGTCGGTTACAACCGCGCAGAGCCATCTCCGCGTCCACGCCGAGATGCCGCCCCAAGTTGACCACGGTGAATAAAAGGTCACCCAACTCTGCCTCGACCGCGGGGTTCTGTGTCGCGTCGCCGCGCTCCGCCTCCGCCTGCAACTCGGCGGTCTCCTCGGCAACCTTCGGCAGCAGATCACGCCACGCCGGCCAGTCGAAGCCCGCTTTACTCGCCTTTGCACCCAACTTGGATGCTTCCGTCAGAGCCGGCATGGCGCGAAGAACCCCGTCGAGCCGGGAAACCGGAAGGTCTTGCGCCGCGTGCGGCTGGGTTGTAAGTGACGCCTTCTCCGCCGCCTTGATCTCATCCCAGTTGCGCAGCACGGCCGCCGACGAGCCCTGCACCTCGGCATCGACGTCCGCGCGGTTGCCGGCTGCTCGCGCCGCCTCGTCGCCAAATACATGCGGGTGTCGCCGGATCAGCTTGCGGTTGAGATGCTGGAGCACATCAGAGATCGTGAAGTGCCCCTCGTTGGCCGCCATCTCCGCGTAGAACAGCACCTGCAGCAGCAGGTCACCCAGTTCTTCCGCCAGGTGCGGAAAGTCGCTGCGCTCGATTGCATCGAACACCTCGTAGGCTTCTTCCAGGGTGTATTTGCGAATGGTATCGAAGGTCTGCTCACGGTCCCAGGGGCATCCGCCCGGGGCGCGCAGCCGCGCCATGATGGCGGCACTTTCGCTGAAGAGTTTCCCCGCCTGATCCGGATCCGTTGCTCGCGCTGGACCAACTGCGCGCTTCGAGCTGTCTTGCGTCCTGTCCATGTTACTCAGTTTACCCGTGCAAAGAATTGCGCCTTTCGGGTGCATGCCGCTGCACCGAATTCCTGTATCTCAGCTATTAGCCGGGAGGAGCGCTGAAAGGGCTCCGTCCGCTAAATCCCTACCGACAAGAGGATATACTCGATTCACTTGATGATCGCCATTCTGGTTACCGCATTCGCAGGGATTCTCGGCCTCGCCTTCGGCAGCTTCCTCAATGTCTGCGCTACGCGCATGCCGGAAGACGAGAGCATCGTCGTCCCGCGCTCCCACTGCCGCACCTGCGGGCGCGCACTGCCCTGGCATGAAAATGTCCCGCTGGCCAGTTGGATCGCCTTGCGTGGCCGCTGCCGCGGCTGCGGAACCTGGATCGGCTGGCGGCTTCCCATGGTGGAATTTGGGGTAGGCTTCACCTGGGCCGTGGCGGCCTGGCAGGCCATGCCCGCCCTGCTGCTGCCGGGATGGAGTGCCACGAGCATCTTTGACGCCGTTCTCTTCGCCGTCGAGAAGATGATCCTCTGCTGGCTCCTGGTCCTGCTGGCGGTGCTGGACGCAGAGCACTTCTGGCTGCCGGATCGGCTCACGGTGGGCGGCGCGATTCTCGGTCTGCCGTTCTTCTTTCTCAACATCGCCGCCCGCTGGATCTGGCCCTTCGACCCGCTGGAGAACTCCAGCGGATGGTACTCCCAGCGTTCGCACATCTACTCGTCCATCCTGCACTGGATGTTCGGTCTGCTGGCGCTTCCTGTCTTCCTGCTGTTTACCCGCTGGGCCTATCGCATGGTGCGGCGGCGCGAAGGCATGGGGCTTGGCGACGCCAAGCTGATGCTGCTCATCGCGGTCTGGCTGGGCCTCGACCACTCTCTGCTGGCTTTTGTGCTGGGGGTATTTTTGGGCGCCGTGGTCGCCGTGGTGATGCTACTCAGGAAGCCCAAGACCGCCGAGAAGGATTCCTGGGCCCTTACCCGCCTGCCGCTGGGGACCTGCCTGGCTGTGGGTGGCATCATTAGCGCCCTTTGGGGCGCTCCGCTGATTCACGCTTATCTGGAAGCCGCAGGGTTCTTCTGAGACGGGGACCTACTTGGCGTTGGCCAGCTCCGGATCGCGGAGCGCCTTCTTGGCTTGCTTGGCGCGGTGGCTGTCCGGGTCGTACTCCATCACCTTGAGATAGTTTTCGCGCGCCGCGGCAAACTGCCCGAGGTGGCGCTGGCACTCCGCCATGCCCCAGTACACCTCGGGGTTCTCGGGGTCCAGCACCAGCGCGGACTGGAAGCGGGACAGGGCGCCGCGCCAATCCTGGATATCCATATAATAGTTGCCGACGCTGATGTCCTGTTTGGGCGTCTCCTTGGGCATGGAGAAATCGGCGCTATCGCCCTTTTTCCTGCGCCCCCGCGGCTCCGGCGGAGGGGTGGTGATGTTGGAGATCCCCGACTGGCTGGAGCTGAATCCGTCGGATCCCTGCTCCTGAGCGGGCATCTCCTCTTCGGGACTGCGCACCGGATCGCTATCGACCGCCGGAGCGGCTCCGGCGCCCACACCCGCTCCATCCATTGCGGGAATATCCGGCATGTTCCGAGACGGCATCACCGGAACATTGGTTTCGCTTTCCGGGAAGGGATTGCCGCCGCTGGGCGGCGTCTGCCCGTTCTGCTTGGACTGGCTGCTCTGCGCCGATCCCCCATTTTGAGCCCAAAGCGCAGGTGCACCCGCAGCGAGGCATCCGCTCAATAGCAGCGCAACTTCGAATCCCGCTCTCCTCCGCATCTTCCCTGCCCCTCCGCGCGGCCCCAGGATGCTACGATGCGGTCCAGAGGGTTGCACCGCATCCTCATCTCCAAGGAAAAGCATCGCACATTTCAATGGGTATTATCATTCGCTCCTCCGCCATCCACGCCGCCGGCTGCTATACCACTTCCGCGATCCGCAAAGGCGCCCGCGTGGCCGAGTACTTCGGCCACAAAATGACCAAGGACCAGGCGGACGAGCGCTACGAGGCCTCGCCCATCACCTACCTGTTTGGACTGGGGGACGGCTCAATGGTCATCGACGGCCACTCCGCCGCCATGTTCATTAACCATAGCTGTTCGCCCAATTGCGAAACCGAAGAGATTCGCGGCCGAGTCTGGATCAAGGCCATCCGCGATATCGCCGCCGGCGAAGAGATCACCTACGACTACTGCCTCTACGACGGGGCCGACGACGAGCACGCCCACTGCAACTGCGGCACCCGCAAGTGCCGCGGCACCATGTACTCGAATACGGAGATGCGCAAGCGCAAGCCGGCCGCGAAGAGCCGCCCCAAGAGCCCTTCTGAGCGAGCTTAACCAGACCAACTGTGGGAGCCGAGGCGCTGTTTCCGGGCGTGGGAGACCACGTTCGCAGCCAGCCACGTGCCGGACCATCTCTCCGTACCACTTCGCCCGCCCCAAGAATTACAATCGCCTCTAGACCGCCTCCATTTTTGGCGATTCACGGGAGCACGCGCACATGGGTTATCAGGTTCTGGCTCGCAAATACCGTCCGCAGCGGTTTGCCGACGTGGCTGGCCAGGACCACGTCACCGGCACGCTGATGAATGCCCTTCGCCAGGACCGCACGGCGCACGGCTACATCTTTTCGGGTCATCGCGGTATCGGCAAGACGACTATTGCACGCATCCTGGCACAGGCGCTTAACTGCCGCAAAGAAGTCGGTTCAGCCGAGCGCCCCGATCCAGAGCCCTGCGGCGTCTGCGACTCCTGCGTGGAGATTCGCCAAGGCAATGCCGTGGATGTCATCGAGATCGACGCCGCGACCAATCGCGGCATCGACGAGATTCGCGAGCTGCGCGATGCCGCCCGCTACTCGCCCGCCCGCGACCGCTACAAGATCTATATCCTGGACGAGGCCCACCAGATCACGGAAGCGGCGTTCAACGCCCTGCTCAAGACCCTTGAGGAGCCGCCGGCGCACGTCATCTTCATGATGGCGACCACCGAGCCCGAAAATATTCCGCAGACCATCCGCTCGCGCTGTCAGCACTTCAGCTTTCATGCGGTCAAATTCGACGACATTCTCAATCAACTCCGCATGATTGCCCAAGCCGAGCAGGTTACTGCGGAAGACGCGGCCCTGGCCTTGCTGGCCGAAGCTGGCGACGGATCTATGCGTGACGCGCTCTCCATCATGGACCAGGCCATCGCCTCCGCGCCCGTCGAAGATGGCCGGCCGGTGCTCTCCGCAGCGCAAATTCGCGACCTGATGGGCTCGGTACCCAACGCGGTGTTCGAGCGTTTGCTGGAAGCTGTGGCCCAGGGCCAGAGCGCCGAACTGATGGAGCAGCTCAACACACTTTTGAATGCCGGCCACAGCCCTTCGTCGCTGGCCCGGCAGATGGTCCGCTACCTGCGCAACACGCTGATGGCCAAACTCGCCGGCGAGCATACGGAACTGCTCCAAATCTCCGCGGATGAGCGGGCACGGGCCGCCCGCACCGCCATGCTCTTCAGCGAAGAGGAGATCACGCGCAACCTCCAGATCGTGCTGCGCACATTCGACGACCTGAACTATCGCCAGGAACAGCGGTTCCATCTCGAATTAGGCATTCTCAAGCTCATCCACGCCCAACGCCTGCTGCCGATCGAGGAATTGCTCAGCGGCGTCGCAACTGGGATTGCCGGACGGAACTCCTCTGGACCCGCACCAGTTCCCGCCCGCTCGCCGGCACCCTCGCCGCGTCAGGCGGCACCGCAACCTTCCCGGCCAGCACCACCTGCGCCTTCCAATTCGCCCTTCGGTCCGTCTGGCGGCTGGGGCCCCGGTTCTTCGAGCAAGATGAGCGCCGAGCCCGCACCGGTCGCGGTAGTGGAGCGGCCGGCGCCGGTTGCAATTGCGGATCGTCCGGTGCCGGTTGCTGTTGCCGCGCAAGCAGTTGCCGCGCAATCTGCTCAGGCACAAATCATGGAGCGGCCGGCATCCACTACGGCTGTTGCGCCTGTACCGGTTGCTGCGGCGCCTTCGATCGCAGTGCCTGCTCCGCAGCCCCCCGGGCCTTTCCCGGCGGTTTCCGCTCCAGTCCCAGGACTTGCCGAAGCCGCGCCGCTCACCGAAGGAGCGCTGGCCAAGGCGCCGGAACCTGCGCCTGCCGGGTCGCCCGAGACCAGCGCCCTACAGACCGCCATCACCACCGCTCTCGGCGAAGGCGGCCATACCTCCGCAGCCGAACTGCTCTCCGGAGCCGCCTGGATCATGGACGGCGCCAGCATCCGCATTGAGGTCCCTGGCATGGGCAAGAAGATGCTGGCCCTCACCGTCAACGCCGCAGCCGAAAAGATCATCCGCCAGGAACTGCAGCGGCTCAATGCGCCCACGCGTTTTATGGTCGTGCCGGGCACCGGGACGGCAGCCGTCAGCACCAGCGCCGCCAAGCCCCTCGCCGGCAGCATTCAGGAGGCGGCCCTGGCCAATCCCCTGGTGAACCGCGCCCGAGAGATCTTCAACGCCGAAGTGCGAAGCGTGGTTGACCTGAGGCAGAAATAGCTACAGGATTCGTCGCCCACGTGGCGAGGAGAAATAGAGATGTTCAACCCCGGCAAAATCTCCGAGATGCTCTCCAAAGCCAACCAGATGCAGGAGGAGGTCCAGCGCAAACTGGGCGAAGCTGTGGTCGAAGCCACGAGCGGCGGAGGCGCCGTCACTGCGCGACTGAATGGCAGAAAGGAACTACTGAAGCTCCGCATCGACCCT
>JAJZCY010000163.1 GCA_021828835.1 Acidobacteriota bacterium
GCCCGTCTTCGCTTCACCGACCAGTATCAGAATGCGCTACAGTGATCTTGTCGGTCGAGTAATCTACAGCGAACGGCGAACATAGTCTTAACTGTTTGTGTCAGCCCAGGGGACAACCCCACGACAATACGACGGCCATCTTTTGGGCCAGCGTCGAGTGCGGAATTCTCGACGTATTACCGCACCTCGGCGATAGACCAGCGGATGTTAAATCAGCGCTCGAATCGCCGTGGAAAGGGCAGAGGCCCGGACCATTTCAGACGGAGCGGTTTCATTGCCTCGTCATCACAGGAGCCAAAGGGCGAGCCATCATTCGCGGTTTGCATACTGGAACTCTCGGCGGTCTGGTTGAAAGCCTGCAACGTTATTTCGATTGTTTAGCCGTACCTGGAAGCAAACCGGAAGAGCCGATGCCCCTACGTAGGATTCTCCGGTCGCTTGCGCGACAACCAAACCCTCCCGCGAAGCCAATAGATCCGCCCGCCGGTTTGGCCAAGGACCTATTCCTGGCTGCTGTGCTCGGCCACCCTTTACCCCGCAGAGTGCTGTCTGGAACAGCTGCGCGCAATGTAGCTGAGCAACAAGTCACACCGGAGCGGGCCGCGCTCCTTCACCTCTACTTCGCACTTCAGCCCAACACGGAGAAACCTCCTATGTCGCTTGACGTAAATAACCCAGACCCCGCTTACCGGCTGGGCCGCCTACTTGCCGTGCTGGAGGCTATCCAGTATCAGGCGCAAGGCGCGCTCAATAAGAATGTCGTGAACCGCTACTACAGCGCCGCCGCCACCCGGCCCGGCAGTGTATTCCCGAGGATGCTCGAACTTACCCAACACCACCTCGCCAAGCTCCCCACCCGCAGCAGGATCTCACGCCAGAAGCAATTGGGTGAGGTGGTGAACGAGTTGATCGCCTTTAGTCCCATGCAGACGCTCGAAGAGCAAGGGCGGTTCGCGCTTGGCTACTATCACCAGCGCTATGCCAATTTTCAAAAAGCAGCTCCAGAAACCGCATCGAACACCGACAATGCCGAACCCACGAATGAAGAGGGAGAAAAAGCATGACAAACCACGCCAAATTCGAGGACACCAAGCCGTTGGAACACCGCTATGAATTGCTGCTGTTGTTTGACATAACTAACGGCAACCCCAATGGCGACCCCGACGCCGACAACGCGCCCCGCACCGACCCTGAAACTGGTCACGGCCTTGTGACCGATGTGTGCATTAAGCGCAAGGTGCGCAATTTCGTCAGCCAAACACGCGAGAACAAGCCTCCCGACGAAATATATGTGAAGGATCGCGGCATTCTCGCCAATCAGCAGCAGAGAGCTTACGCCGCATTGAATAAAAACGAAGGCTCCAGCAGCCCCAATAACGATGCGCGCGCATGGATGTGTGCCAACTTCTATGACATCCGCGCCTTCGGCGCAGTGATGACCACGGGCAAGACGAAAGAGTCGGCGGAGGAGGGCGAGAGGAAAAAGGGCGCGGCGAAGGGCAAAGAAAAGATGTGGAACTGCGGCCAGGTGCGCGGGCCGGTGCAGTTTGCATTCAGCCGGTCTATCGATCCGGTGACCAGCGTGGCCCACACCATCACCCGCACGGCTCTGACCAACGCGGGGGACACTCAACGCGAGAGCACCACAAATGAAGAAGGTGAGGAACAGGCAGGCAGCGGGCAGATGGGACGGAAGCATGGGATTGCGTACGGTCTCTATGCCATGCACGGCTTTGTCTCTCCGTTCCTGGCGGCGGACACGAAATTCACCGAACGCGATCTCGGCCTGCTGCTAGATTCCATGACGAACATGTTCGAAATGGACCGCTCGGCCGCGAGAGGTGAGATGGCGACGCGTGCGCTTGTGCTTTTTGAACATGAAGCCAAGCTCGGCAACGCTCCCGCGCACAAGGTCTTCGAGACGGTGGAACTGCCGTCCACAAAACTCGCCCGCAGCTTTCAGAACTATTTGGACGCGGGGCTCTTCCTGCCCGAAGATGGCGCGGAAGTTTTGCCTGGCGTGCGCGCATGGCGCTACGTGTAAGCCATGTTCGCGGAAGAAGAGCTGCTGCCGCTCTCCGGACTGCAACATCTGCAGTTCTGCGCGCGGCAGTACGCGCTGATCCACGTGGAACAGCTCTGGGAGGAAAATCGACTGACCGCCGAAGGCCGCTTGATGCACGAGCATGCCGACAGCGAACAGGATGAATGGCGAGATGGCGTGCGCATCTGCCGCGGTATGCGGATCCGCTCCCTGCGCCTCGGACTTGCCGGAAGGGCCGATATCGTTGAGTTCCACTCGGCGGAATGCGGCGTCATGCAACCTCGTCCGGTGGAGTACAAACGCGGACGCCCCAAGAAAGGTCCGGAAGACCGCATTCAGCTCTGTGCGCAGGCGCTTTGCCTGGAGGAGATGCTCGGCCTGTCGATTCCGGAGGGTGACCTCTACTACGGCACGCAACGCCGACGGCAGGTAATTGCGCTGGACCACCAATTGCGAGAGGCTACGGAAGCGCTCATCGCACGCATGCATTTGATATTCCAGGGCAGCGTCACGCCCAAGGTGGCATATAAGCCGAAATGCGACAACTGCTCCCTGCTGGCTCTCTGTATGCCACACAGCGTTTGCAGCAAGAGCGCACGACGCTATCTCGATGGCGCTCTTCGGAAGATCGAACACGGAGAGATCGAAAACCCATGAAGCACCTGCTCAACACCCTTTATGTCACCACGCAAGGCGCATGGCTCGCTCGCGACGGGGAGACGGTCCATGTGCGCGTTGAGGGAGAAACCGTCCTGCGGGTTCCGGTGCTCACGCTTGGCGGCATCGTCTGCTTTGGAAATGTTTCCTGTAGCCCATTCCTGATGGGCCTGTGTGCAGAGAGAAACGTTGCGTTGTCTTTTCTGACCGAGCATGGCCGGTTTCTTGCGCGCGCGACCGGGCAGGTGCATGGCAATGTGCTGTTACGCCGGGAACAGTACCGGCGCGCAGATGACGAAGCTGGCTCCGCCGTGCAGATTGCGCGCTGGTGTATTGCGGGCAAAGTGGCCAACTGCCGCCAAGTGCTGCTGCGCGCTGCCCGGGAACACCCCGATGCGACGGCCAGCGCAGTCCTCCAGGAAGCAGCCGGTCGTCTTGCGTCGATGCTGCGCGGCATTCCCATGGCGACGTCGCTCGATGACCTACGTGGCTTCGAGGGCGAAGCGGCGCGCAGTTACTTCGCCACATTCAATCACCTTGTCCTGGTTGATAAAGATGCTTTCCGCTTTACCGAGCGCAGCCGGAGGCCGCCGCTTGATAGCATCAATGCCCTGCTCTCATTCATTTACACGCTCCTTGTGCACGACGTGCAGGCGGCGCTTGAGTGTGTTGGGCTTGATCCGGCTGTCGGCTTTCTGCATCGCGACCGGCCGGGCCGCCCCGGACTTGCGCTGGATCTCATGGAGGAACTTCGCCCGCTGCTGGCCGACAGGCTCGTGCTTTCGCTGATCAACCGCCGCCAGATTGGGGCCGCATCTTTTCATAAAAGCGAGGCGGGAGAAGTGCGCCTGCTGCCGGAGGCTCGTCGAGAGGTGCTCATCGCCTGGCAGAAGCGGAAACAGGAAGAGTTGCAGCACCCATTCCTCAATGAGACAGTGCCGCTCGGCCTACTACCGCACCTGCAATCCATGCTGCTGGCACGGCACTTGCGAGGAGACCTCGACGCCTACCCTGCCTTCCTATGGAGATAAGACATGCTCGTGCTTGTGACCTATGATGTAAAGACGGACTCGGATGGCGGAGAGCGCCGTCTGCGCCGGATAGCAAAGCTCTGCAGAAATCACGGTCAGCGAGTACAGCTTTCTGTCTTTGAATGCTCTGTGGATGCCGCTCAGTGGGTCGTTCTCCGGGCCGCGCTGATCGAGGAGATGAACACAGCAGAGGACAGTCTGCGCTTCTATTTCCTTGGATCGAATTGGCGACACCGGGTTGAGCACGTGGGTGCCAAACCCTCCTATGATCCCGACGGGCCTTTGATCGTCTAACCCTTTGCATCCGCCCGCGTACCTGGAGTGGACGGCAAATCTCCAGGACTTCCGCGCGATTTTACAACTCTCATTGAACGAGGTACTTGCCCCGATGTTCGCGCGCGATTTGCAGCTCGTGCTGCGTCGGTCCGACTACATTCGCGCAGGCGAGATGGTAAGCGATTGAAGCAGAGAATGATAACCTAGCGCAGTCGCGCCCCGCGTGGGCGCGTGGATTGAAACAACAAGAGGCGGATAGAAAATGGTGCCATACGAAGTCGCGCCCCGCGTGGGCGCGTGGATTGAAACAACGATGGCAACGCAATAGAAGTGCGGCGGCCTAGTCGCGCCCCGCGTGGGCGCGTGGATTGAAACAAAATGGCGGAAACTCGTGAAGAGCCCGTGCTCAAGTCGCGCCCCGCGTGGGCGCGTGGATTGAAACCGCGCGGAAGACCCCAAACAGGATTCCATCGCTGGTCGCGCCCCGCGTGGACGCGTGGATTGAAACATGGGCAGCGGAACAACGCTGGTAGCCGCAAAGAACATCGCCCCCCGCGGCGATTGAAACATCATATTCATAACTCCAGGATCAAGAGCGAGAAGAAGTGATCATGTATGAATCCTCCCATCGGTCCAGAAATCAACCCGGAAGAAGCTCTGGTTCATACTGACGGAAACAATCAATCGCGTGTGTTGGGAAAGCTCCGATCCTGATTCCTAATTTCGGAGGGAAAACGCGACGGCCGGAAACCGGGTCCGGGAGGGTAAGATCAAGTTCGCGCGGGGGGAGCTTCTGAATGGCGTCGGGGCGGGGGGGCGGGAGAGACAAGGGAGGGAGACAGAAGCGACCCGGAAAAGAGTCAGGTTGCATCTGGCTGAAAGCGAAGAGAGAACGAAAAGCAGAAAGCCAGGCGGGTATCTCATGAGTCAACAAATAATTTCGGTGTTTTGCTGAAAAACCCTATACTAGGTCGGGCATTTTCGACGAGGTCCTACCCTCTAAGTTGTTGATAATTTCTGAAACGTGCCCTCTACCCCCCTTTCGGATGCAATTCTCGCGAACGACCTTGAGATCCGAAGCAATTATTTTCATGATGTTTCGGCCTCTCAAAAGCACCATTCCTGAGGCAAAACCGGGGCCCGGAGCGGTCGAGGATAGCCGCCATCCATGCCGGGCCGTCCCTGGTCTCGTTTCTCCCCCGGGAAGCGGCCATGCCGGAGTTGCGACAAAGTTCCCGTATCTTGCAGCAAATAAGATACTTCGATCATGGCCGCTCTCCCGCCACGCTGGCCGAGCGGTTTTCCCGCTTGCAGGAGAACGCCTGTATCTGGTTGAAAGGGAAGAGGAATAGAGAATCACGGCAGCTCGTCCGGTCGGCGCGGATCCGGAGCTTACGGGAGAGACTCGTTGTAAATCTATGTCGCTGAAATGAGGCAACTTCTCCGCTTTCAAGCGCGGCTTCGCTCGACGGGGGAATCTCTCTATCTATCCGAAAATGCAGGGAAATAGAACATCATGGCATTTCGACTTGTGGCGGCCCATCACGGCCCGGAGGGTCGGGACTGGCTCTCCCCGCGTGCGCGCGGGGATTTTTTATGTGCGGCGAGCGGAAGGCACCTGGTCATATTGGGGGTAGCTGTAGCGTGTGGCCACGTTCGAATCCTCGATCGTTCCGTCTTTCCACACATTCAGGATTCCGGCGCTGTACCAGATCTGATAGCGGGTGCCGGCATCGGAGGTGACATCGCTGAAGGTGATGGTGAAGCCGGCCGTGACAACCGCTGTGGTATTGACCGTCGGCACCGTGCCTGCTGTTGCAGCCGCGCCGGTGTCGGTAAAGGAATTCGTGGCCGTGGTGTAGAAGACAGATTCGAGTCCTGCTGCGGTGCCGCGGTAGACCTTGTAGCTGGTCGCACCCGTCACAGCCGCCCATGCCAGGGCGACGGAACTGGTCGTTCCCGTGGTGGTGACATTTGCTTCCGGGCTGCCTACAGTTTCGCCGGCAGCATTCAGAGCGGTGACTTTGTAGTAATAGGTCGCAGCGGCGAGGGTGCCTCCCGTCGAGGAGCCGGTGGGAGTGACTGTTCCGGGAGCGACAATGCCTGCTCCGTTGGAGAGACCTATCCCGGCGAGAGCCATGGGCTTGGTGCCGGCGCGGAAGGCGAGAATGTTGTCGGAGTTGGAGGCGCACTCTTCAATGGCGCGCTCGAGCGAACCGGAGAATCCGAATTCCTTGGCAGCCACAGCCCGGTCGGTCACCTGGTAGGGGGTGTTGACCACTCCCTGGCCGGCGGTGCCGATGATGAGGATGGAATCGTCCTTGGGTGCAAAAGCGGCGGTCAGGCCGCCATCGAGGGTGTTGACAATGGCCCCTGGGGGCAATAAATCAGCTTTACATATATCTCAGACATACGATATGCTGGTTTTATGCCCTCCATGAAGCGCGCCGCCCTCTACTTGCGAGTCTCCACCTTGGATCAGCACCCTGAGACCCAGCTGTACGATCTCCAGCAAATGGCCGCTCAGCGCGACTATCAGATCGTCGAGCAGTATACAGACAAGGTCTCCGGTGCCAAAGCCAGGCGTCCGGGTCTGGACGAAATGATGGCCGACGCCCGCCGCGGCCGCTTCGATGTGGTTTTGGTCTGGGCCTCCGATCGGCTGGCCCGGTCCGTCAAACACTTCCTCGAAGTTCTCGATGAGCTGAATCATCTGAACATCGAGTTCGTCAGCTTTCGCGAGCAGATCGATACCGGCGGCCCGCTGGGTCGGGCAGTGGTGGTGATTATCGGCGCCATTGCGGAACTCGAACGCAATCTCATCGTCGAGCGGGTGCGCGCCGGCATGCGCCGCGCCAAGCTCGAAGGCCGTCACATCGGCCGCAAACCCCTCGAGCTCGATCGCAGCGGCATCCTGCGCGATCACCATCAGGGGCAGAGCCTCGGCCAGCTCGCCCAGACCTATCGCGCTTCCCGCGCTACCATCCATCGCGTGATCAGCCAGCCTGCTTCGGGTCCAGAAAAACCCGCCGCGGCAGGTGTTCCAAAAGGCCTCGAAAAACAGGCCTCCTAACTTCAATAGAATCAGTCTCAGATAGATTCTATTTTACTGTTCCACAAGGTGTGGGTTTTGAAACGGCTCACACGATCTGCGAAACGATAAATCATCAACCTAGAATTGCTCCCAGCTATAACAGCGCTCGGGCACCAAATCCACCCAAAAAACCTCAACGCGTTTCGACGAGTGCGTTGGCCTGTTCGCAATAGGAGATTCAGGTTCCGAGAATGCCGCGGAGGCTGCCGTATCTCGAACATGGAAATTGCCTTGAACACGACGGATCGGTTCCGAAAGCCGCTAGTGGTTCGCCCACCCTATCGAACCCTTATCAAACCCGGATTCCGTATCCGCTTTTTACGGGCGATAACATCGTGAAACGAATTCAAAGACCGGATAAAACTATCGGTGAGTATAATGATTCTCCGAGGAAAGTATCCAATGGTTCCCCGGCCTAATCCGAATTCGGTGGTTCAAGCTCTCCACACGTTTGAGACACACGGAGGCATTCTCAGTACGAGTCAGGCGCTCCGGCTGGGTATCCATCCCCGGACCCTGTACGCTCTGCGCGACGAGGCGAAACTCGAACGAATGGAGCGGGGTCTCTATCGACTGGCCCATTCCAAACCGCTCGGCAATCCTGATCTGGTAACCGTTGCCCTGAAAGTGCCAAAGGGCGTTGTGTGCCTGATCTCAGCTCTGGCATTTCACCGCATGACGACGCAGATCCCGCACGCCGTTTACCTTGCGATTCCAGCAAACGACCAGGCGCCGGCTCTGCAATATCCGCCCCTGCGGCTCTTCTGGTACTCCAAAGCCGTCTACGAGAACGGGATTGTGCGGGAGAAACAGGATGGAACGTACATTCGGATCTACTCGCCGGAGAAGACTCTTGCCGACTGTTTCAAGTACCGCAACAAGATCGGTATCGACGTGTGCATGGAAGCCCTGAATCTGTATCGCCGGCGCGGCCGGATGAAAATGGATTTGATAGAGCGATATGCGAAGCTCTGCCGCGTCGAACGCGTGATGCGCCCGTACCTGGAGTCAATTCTATGACAATTCCGCGGATTAAGAACATGAGCGCATCGGTCCGGCAGCGGCTACAGAACTATGCCCAGACCAGCGGGCGACCCTTCGGAGAGGTGCTCCAGTATTACGCAATGGAACGGTTTCTCTATCGCCTTTCGGTGTCACCATACGCCGGGAAATTCCTGCTGAAAGGGGCGCTCATGCTTGCGGCATGGCGGGCGCCGGTGTCCCGGCCCACCATGGACATCGATCTCCTTGGAAGGACAACCAACGAGGTCGAAGCCATCGTTCAGCAGATGCGGGAAGTGGCCCAGGTTGAGGCTCCGAACGACGGCATTGTCTTCGATCCTGCCTCCTTTGCCGGCAACGCAATCCGCGAAGATGCCGATTACTCCGGGGTTCGGGTCACATTCACCGGAAATCTGGGCGCGGCCAGAATTCACATGCAGATCGACATCGGCTTTGGCGACATTGTAACGCCCGCGCCAGAAAAGCTGTCGTATCCCACAATCCTCGACTTCCCCGCGCCCATGTTGTTCGGATACAGCCGGGAGACAGCAATCGCGGAAAAGCTCCAGGCCCTCGTCCAACTTCGAATGCTAAACAGTCGGATGAAAGACTACTATGACCTCTGGCTTCTCTCGGGGCATCCGGAATTAAGTGTTCCCACTCTCCGCGTGGCGATCCAACGCACTTTCCAGAATCGAAATACCGCGATCGAAGCTGCTCCCGTTGGGCTTTCCGCGGAATTCTGCAAGGACCCCGGCAAAGAGGCTCAATGGCGGGCCTTTCTGAAACGGTCCAATCTCACCGAAATGCCAAGGAGCCTGGTTGAGATCGGGGAAGCTCTCCGGGAATTCTTTGGACCGATTCTCAATGATCTCGCAAATCAGCAGCGCATTGCCGCCCTCCATCGCCTCGCACGCGACGCGCATGATGAAGAGTTGTACGGGAAGAATGAAATGCCGGAAGGCGGTTCTGACCAGTGACTCGGCGGAGATGCGCTCACCGAGATATAGCATGGGACCGTCAGTGGCTACGAGATTTGCAACCAATCTGAGTCCAGCTGGGTTGGGGTTGACGCTTACCTGCCCTAACCCAAGTTCGTCACGAAAGAGGCCACAGATGGCCTAAGTGGTTCAGAATCAGTT